>CAYWQK010000001.1:0-110138 GCA_964460575.1 uncultured Desulfovibrionaceae bacterium
TCCCCGCGCCGTCTGTATACGGGGCGCAGATATTTTCAAAACCGCAGGTAAAAATTACTTGCGAAGCGAATGTTCAACCAGTCCGTTGGTGGGGTTCCCAGGCCTTTCGGTGCTTGGAGAGGGAATTACCGTGCGCGAGCCCGCTTTCACTTCTTGGATATCCCCGAACGGTTGGCGCTGGAATTTGCCTTTCAGCTCGCTGTGTCCAATGCGGCGTACCGTAGCGGAATGATAGGATGGTTTGTCCGTAGATGGTTTTCCAGTGCCGATGCGCACGACACCGAACGGCGTGGTATCGATTCGATTGATAACTAGGTAGTAATCGATCCAGAAAAAGCCTGATTCCCTGCGACAGAGGACAAACCAATCCCGCCGTCCGTCATGGTTCCAGTCCGCGCCGCCAAGAAGGCGTACGGTAATGGTGCTTTCGCTGTTCCTGATGGCAAACCCGTCGTTAAGGAAGGCAACGGAATCGTCCGGCTGCCTGATCTCCGCAAAGGATTTGGCATGACGCTCGGCAGGAAACAGGAAATTAGGGTTGAGGCGTTCAAAGAGCGTTTTTCCGACAGGGGCTGGGAAGGATTCTCCCTTCAAGAAAGGGGTACGGTAGGAGCCATCGCTTCCTATGACACCCCGTTTGCTCAGCTGCGGAGTGAGGCGGCAGCCCATAAGCTTGAATTCTCTTTCATTGATGATGGTTACGGTATGAGCCCGCGTGCAGCCGGAGAGCAGAACGGCAAGTAGCAGACAGAGAGTGGGTAGATGTTTCATGGCGTATCCGTTACCATAAAGGCATATTGTTCCAGGGCAAAGAGTATCTAGGTCCTTGCATTAGGGCAGGGAGACGTTTTTGTAAAGAGAGGAATTATATGCTTACAGTAGGTTGTGTCGGCTGCGGTAATATGGGAGGAGCAATGCTGCGAGGCCTTGGCAAGACAGGGCGATACCGTTTGCTTGGTGTGGATCATCATCCGGAAAAGCTCGCAGCCTGCGGCGTGGAGGCCTCGGATCCGGCGTACATCGGCCGTGAAGCGGACATTATTCTGGTGGCTGTTAAGCCCTATGCTGCCGCGAAGGCATTGGAAGAGGTACTGGACGGCGCTCCGAAGCGTCGCCGTCTTGCGCTTTCCGTAGTCGCGGGAATAAGCATGGAAAAACTTAAGGCGATTGCAGGGGGAAGGGCTGCCGTGGTGCGCTGCATGCCCAATACGCCTGCTGCGGTAGGCATGGGCTCGTTTGGCATATGCTTGGATGATCCGGCAATGGATGAAGAGCAGAGGCGGGAGGTGCGGGAACTGCTTGCCGTGCTGGGTAGGGTTGAGGAACTGCCTGAAAGCCAGTTTGCTTCATTTACCGCGCTAATGGGCTGTGGCCCTGCCTATATTTTTTATGTCATTGAAGCGCTGGCTGAAGCCGGCGTACGCATGGGTTTTTCGCGGGCGAGGGCCGTTAAAATGGCTTCCTGGCTCTGCGCCGGCAGTGCCGAGCTGGCCCTGCAGCTAGGCGCGCATCCTTCCATCTTGCGGGAGCAGGTCTGCTCGCCGGCTGGATCCACCATCGAGGGCGTAGCCGCGCTTGATAAGAACGCTGTAAAAGCCGCCTTTGAGGCAGCGGTTCTAGCCGCCTGGGAAAAGGAAAAAAGCAGGGAATGTTGAGCGCGTGTATAGGCGAGCGAAAAGCTTAGGCCGTGTCCGCTTAGGATGCGCGGGCCACGGAAAATATATTGACTTTTTAGGAGAAGGCGACATGCCAAAGATTCTGCCTGGCTCTATACCGGGGGCTGAAATTTACGCTATTACGGATAGCCATCTTTCATTGGGGCGCGGCGTTGGCGAGGTGGCGCGTGCGCTGCTGTCCGCTGGAATCAGGATTCTCCAGTACCGCGAAAAGGACAAGGGGAAAGGCGAAAAGCTGAAAGAATGCCTCTTGCTACGGGCCATCACTCGAGAGGCCGGCGCCTGTTTCATCGTGAATGACGATGTAGATATCGCGCTGCTTTGCGAGGCTGATGGAGTACATCTTGGGCAAAGCGATCTTCCCGCTGCGGCGGTCCGCCGTTTGACGGGTCCGGAGATGATTGTGGGGGTTTCCACCAAGAAGCCTGAGCAGGCGGAAAAAGCCGTCGCAGACGGTGCCGACTATATTGGCGTGGGCCCTATTTTTCCCACAGCGACCAAGCCGGAAGCCGGCTCTGGCGTAAGCCTCTCGTACCTTGACTGGGTTATGGCAAACATCCGGATTCCCTATGTGGCCATCGGCGGCATAAACCGCACCAACATCGGCGAGCTGATTCGGCATGGCTGCCGCTGCTGCGCGATGATTTCAGATATTGTGAGTGCACCGGATATCCCAGGCCGAATCGAAGAAATCCGGCGGGCAATGCGTTAAGTTATAGTACGGAAAGCCATTCAGCGTGGCTGGGAAAATGATGGGCGTGAGGCTTGACGGTATACCAAGGCGCTTGTATTTTAGTCCGTTCAGTTTTGTTGCTAAAGGAGACCGTGATGCTTGATCTAAAGTTGCTGCAAAAAAATCCAGAACTTATTGCCGCTGCGCTGAAGCGGCGGCATTCGCCTGTGAGCATGGAAGTCTTCGAGTGCTTGGATAGGAAGCGCCGTGCTCTTCTTGCCGAGGCTGAGGCGCTGAAGGGCGAAAGAAACCGGATTTCTGCCGAGGTCGGCAAACTGAAGCGCGCTGGACAGGACGCTTCGGAGCTTATGGCTCGCTCGGTGGAAACGGCTGCACGCATCACCGAGCTTGATAAAGAGACGGAGGCTGTCAGGGCAGAGCAGGAAAACTGGATGCTTACTGTGCCAAATATTCCTGATGCGGACGTGCCGGACGGTCTTGATGAAAAGGACAATGTGGAGGTGCGGCGCTGGGGAACGCCTCCGGTTTTTGATTTTCCCGTCAAGGAGCACTGGGAGCTTGGAACGGCCCTAAATGGACTGGATTTTGAACGGGGCGCGAAGCTCGCTGGTTCACGTTTTACGGTTTCTTGGGGCTGGGCTGCCAAACTTGAACGCGCATTGATGAATTTTTATTTGGATTTTCATCTTGAACAGGGAAGAACGGAAATTCTTCCGCCCTTTATGGTCAACCGCAAGACCATGACCGGCACGGGACAGCTCCCCAAGTTTGAAGAAGACTTGTTTAAGGTGAACGATCCGCGAGACCTTTTTTTGATTCCCACAGCAGAAGTGCCAGTGACCAACCTCCATGCTGGCGATGTACTGGAGGAGGAACAGCTTCCGCTGCGGTACTGCGCGGCCACACCCTGTTTCCGTTCTGAGGCAGGGGCCGCTGGCAGGGATACAAAGGGATTGATCCGCCAGCACCAGTTCATTAAGGTCGAGATGGTTTATTTCTCCCATCCTGATCGTTCTGAAGAATGCCTTGAAGAAATGCGCCGTAGTGCGGAAACGCTGCTTGAACGTCTGGAACTCCCCTACCGGACCATCGTTCTCTGCACGGGCGACATGGGCTTTTCTTCGGTCAAAACATACGATGTGGAAGTTTGGCTGCCTGGGCAAAACACGTACCGTGAAATTTCGTCCTGCTCCAATTGTCGAGATTTCCAGGCACGTCGGGCCGGTATCCGCTATCGGCCAAAAGGCGGTGGCAAGACTGCGTTTGTGCATACGCTTAATGGCTCCGGTCTGCCGACGGGGCGTTCGCTGGTAGCGGTGCTAGAAAATGGACAGCGGGCCGACGGCTCCATCAGACTGCCGGAGGTTTTATGGCCCTACATGGGCGGCATGAAGGAAATCCGTGCGGGGAAATAGCCGCATATTATACTTACAGTGCAAAGGGATGGTTATGACCGAAGAGATTTTGGAAGCTCCAGTGGAGAGCGTGCCTGTTCAGTCCTTGGGGGATTGGCGCAGAACACACACTTGCGGTGTTTTGACCGCCGCCGATAAGGGCGCGGAAGTGTGTCTTATGGGCTGGGCTCAGTACCGCAGGGATCATGGAGGGCTAATTTTCGTTGATCTGCGCGACCGCTACGGACTTACGCAGGTTGTGTTCAGCCCTGAGGTGAATCAGGACGCGCATAGCCGAGCCCGCGTGCTTCGTCCGGAATTTGTATTGGCCATCAAGGGAACGGTGCGCCTCCGTCCAGAGGGTATGTCCAATCCCAATATGACCACTGGCGAGGTGGAGGTCTATGTTACGGAATGGAAGCTTTTAAATACCTCTAAGACGCCGCCTTTTCCTATTGAGGACCGCGTGGAAGCAGGTGAAAACCTTCGTCTTCAGTGGCGTTATCTGGATCTCCGTCGCCGCCGCATGACCAATAACCTCGTGCTACGCAGTCGTGTGGCGCAGTCCATTCGCCGTTACCTTTCCAGCGCTGATTTTCTTGAGGTCGAAACGCCCTTCCTTACTAAGTCCACGCCGGAAGGAGCGCGCGACTTTTTGGTTCCCAGCCGTTTGAATCCTGGTCATTTTTACGCGTTACCCCAGTCCCCTCAGCTTTTTAAGCAACTATGTATGGTTTCCGGACTGGACCGCTATTTCCAGATTGTGCGGTGCTTCCGCGATGAGGACCTGCGTGCTGACCGCCAGCCGGAGTTTACCCAGGTTGACATTGAAATGAGTTTTGTGGATGAAGCTCAGGTTATGGATATGGCTGAAGGCCTTATTCAGAGCGTCTTTCGTGAAACCCTGGGGATAGAACTGCCCCGGTCCTTCCCCCGCATGACGTGGGATGAAGCTATGGCCCGTTACGGTGTGGATAAGCCGGATACTCGTTTTGGCCTTGAACTGCAGAATGTCACGCACATTGTGCACGACTCAGGCTTCAAGCTTTTTTCCTCTGCAAGCCTGGTAAAGGCCATGCGTGTACCGGGCGGCGAGAAGCTTACGCGTAAGGAAATCGATGAACTGACAGATTTTGTTAAGATTTACGGCGCACAGGGACTGGCATGGATCAAGGTGCGCGAGAACGAATGGCAGTCACCTATTGCCAAGTTCCTTTCTGAGGAAGAGCGTGCGGGGCTGACTAGAGAACTCGGCCTTGTGCAGGGCGATATCGTCTTTTTCCAAGCCGGGGAGTTTGGAGTAGTCAACGCAGCTCTGGGCAATCTCCGCGTGCACCTAGCCGAAAAAATGGGCTTGATTCCTGAGGAGGCGTGGAATTTCCTTTGGGTTACGGATTTTCCCTTGTATGAGTATGACGATGAGGAAAAGCGCTTTGTCGCCTGCCATCATCCGTTTACCGCACCCAAAGACGGCGATCTTGAAACCATGATTGCCAATCCGGCCATGGCCAAGGCCCGTGCCTATGACATCGTTCTGAATGGCAACGAAGTGGGCGGGGGCTCCATCCGCATTTATAATGCCGATGTGCAGCGCCGGATGTTTGACGCTCTGGGCTTTAGCCGTGAGGCTGCTGAGGCACAGTTCGGCTTTTTGATCCAGGCCTTTGAGTACGGGGCGCCGCCGCATGGCGGTCTTGCCTTTGGACTTGACCGTCTCATTATGCTAATGAGCAAGTCTGCCTCGATTCGCGATGTTATCGCTTTTCCGAAGACTCAAAAAGCCACATGCCTAATGACGGAAGCGCCCTCAGGGGTTTCTGTCAAGCAGCTACGTGAGCTGAATCTGAAACTTCGCAGTGAGGAGAAGAAGGCCTAGCCTTTGTTTTTCCTGTGAAGGTAATGCTGTTAACCTAGGTCTTAAAAAATCCACCTGTTCTGAAAGGGCAGGTGGATTTCTTATAGTAGCGGATACGATCTACCGCCAGATATTTCCGAATAGTTTTTATGAAGCCATGGCGTGTCGCTAAGCTAACTCCCATGGCTAAAAAGTTTATTTTTTTCATCATAGTACGCTATTTGTTAGTAAGGTGTGGATATGTTCCTGCATTTGAAATGAAAATTGACCGTGTTTTGTTTCCTTGCGGCAGGTTCGTGTGAAAGAGTTTTTTGCGCGTATTTCTACAGAAAAATTTTTGCCTTGCCGTAGGGAGGGAGAGGATTTATATTGGAAGCACTGGTCTGGATGAGGATTAGGTACCTTGGAAGCTTTGCGCGAAATTAGTGGCTTAGCGTAGCGGAGGGTTCCTGAAGGAAGAGAACGATGAACGGAATCGTAAGGTTTTTGGTCGGTCTTGGACTTACCGTGGCGGCGATATTTTTCTTTTTTTTAACAGGCGTGGCGTGGCTTTTTCTGGCCGTGCTAGCTGTTCTGGCGTTTTTGTTAAATGTTGGCGGGATTCGTTCCTACTTTGGAGCCGGGAAAGAAGGCGGAACCTGGGTGGTGACGTCGTATAGCCGGAAGCAGAGCCAAAACGTCCGTGCCCGGCAGTTGGAAGAGGGGCCCTGCGGGCAGAATGGCGGCACGCAGCAAAGTCCGGAAGGCAGCGGACCGTGCGTGGATTTGGATGCCTCGGACTACCGCCGCGTGCGACGAAAGGAAGGGGATCAGTCTTCCTGATTGTCCTCTTCCTGCAAAGAATCGTGCAGGGCATCGGAGAAAATATCAAACGCGGTCTGCTCAATGGGTTTTTCTGGCTCAAAAGTCAGAATTTCCGCGGGAACTTCGCCATGTTCATTGCACAGGGCTTCGAAACGTTCGGAGTACGCGCCGATAAGCCGTTCCAGCTCGGCGAGAATAGGATGGACGTTTTCTGCAAGTTCCTCTTCCGAGAGTTCATCCAGTTTGTCCAGCGCTTGTTCAATGTCTTTTTCTGTCAGACTGGCAAATTCGGGAAGCGTTTTGACGCTGTTCATGGCTCGAGCCCTCTGTGTGTTTTCCCGTTATAAAAAATGGGTCCGGCTTGCGCCGGGGGTACGTTTCTGCGCACGATTCTTTCAATGGATATATTAACGGAAAACATATGGGGAGAAAAGGGGCAAGCGTACAAATTTCCGAAGGATGGCTAAGATGGAAAACACGGCTTTTACCTCATGGTGTGCAGTAGAACAGGGCAGGTTTGTCTTGCAGCGGCAGATTCGTCTTTTTCAGGATCTGCTTAGCGGCTGGCCTAGAAGAGGACACACGATGCTGCATGTCGGATGCGGGAAAGATTGTTTTTTACGTATGTTTTGGGAAGATGGGTTTGACGTAACTGGCCTAGAATCCGATCCGTATCTGTTTCGTGCGCTTTGTGAACGACTGGGGAGCCGCATTGAGTTTCAGCTTGGGCAATACGACTGCTTGCCCTATGATGATGAATCGTTTGATTATGTTGTGCTGCCGTGGGTGCTGAACCTAGAGCCTTCCGTACGGCGCCGCGCAGTGCTAGCCGAGGCTATACGCGTGGCAGGGAAGGGCGTTCTTCTGGGGTTTGTCAATAGCTGGCATATTTCTGGAAATGCAGGTTTGTCGCGTCTTGCAAGCGCTTTCTCTCTGACGCCGGTTGCCATATTTTCCCTGCTGAAGCCATGGTTTTCCATCTGTGTGCCGACGGTGCGTTCGGTGCTTGCTGGACCTTACAGATCGTGGCGTTCAGGTTCCTGCTGGAAACCCTGGAACAATGCGGTTTCGTGTCTGCCTTTTGGGGCATTTGTGGGCGTACGTTTTGACCGACGCTCCACGGCGCCGCTGACACCGCTCTGGCTTCATGCAGGGACTTCCGCTCAGGGGTCTTCATCCTGTGAAGCCTGCACCATGAGCGGGGGGAACATACCGGAGCGGTCTGGCAGCCGCTGAGTGCATGGCGACATGGTAGCCAAGGATTGCCATTGGTGGCAACTATAGCTAATTTTTAGTAACGTCTTGCTTATAACCTTCAACACAGTGGAAACATCATGAATATTGCGCAACGCATTGCGGAGAGGACTTCTCCCTTTTATTCTGTAGAATTTTTCCCTCCCAAAGAAGTTGGGAGGCAGGAATCTTTTTGGGCGGAGGTCGTCAAGATTCAGGCATTGAATCCGCTTTTTGCCTCGGTAACCTATGGGGCTGGGGGGGGGAGGCAGGATGCCACGCTGGGCATTGTGGCGCGCTTGAAGCGAGATATGGGGCTGGAAACAATGGCGCATTTAACCTGCGTGGGCGCGTCTGAAGATAGGGTGCTTCAATTCCTCGATCAATTGAGAGGATTTGGTGTAGACAACGTTTTGGCTCTGCGCGGTGATCCTCCGAAGGATAACTGGACGGGCTGGGGAGATTCGCCATTTCGTCATGCAGCGGATCTTGTGCGTTTTATTCGGAGCCATTGTCCGAATATGGGCATTGGCGTGGCCGGCTATCCTGCGCCGCATCCTGAATCGCCCTCGTTTGCCAGCGATTGGAAGTACACTGTTGAGAAAATTCGGCACGGCGCGGATTTTGTGGTTACGCAAATGTTTTTTGACGTGCGCGAGTATTTTAATTTTGTTGAACGGCTGCGAGATCTAGGTGTAACGATACCGGTCATTCCGGGGATTCTGCCTATCCAAAGCTTTGAATCGCTACGGCGGACGCTTTCTTTGAGCGGTACGAATATTCCCGGCAAGCTCTATATTACAATGGAAGATGCGCACCGCCGCGGAGGGGTGGAAGCCGTGCGCGAGGCAGGCCTCAGTTATGCCGTGCAGCAGATACGGTCTTTGCTGGATGGCGGTGCGCCTGGCATCCACCTGTATACGCTGAACAAATCCGCCATATGCCTGCGCATTGCCGAGGAAATTGGACGGCTATGATGGATCTTTCCGGCTTCTGTCCCGGGCGCATTTTGGTTTGTCAGCTCCGCCAAATAGGAGATGTTGTACTCGCGACGCCTGCGCTGGAATTGCTTCGTCGACGTTTTCCCAAGGCGGAGCTACACATGGTTGTAGAAAAGAAATGCGCGCCGGTTCTTTATGCCAGTCCGTATGTCGATAAGCTCTGGGAGATGGATAAATCCACCTTTGTTCCCTTTTGGAAGGAGTTCGCATGGTATAGGAAGGTTGCGCGACAGTCCTTTGACCTTGTGGTGGATTTCCAGCAGCTGCCTAGCTGCCAGTGGATTGCGGCTTTTTCCGATGCGCCTGTGCGCCTTTCTTTTCATTCCCCCTGGTACAAGCGTTTTTTGTATAACGTAACGGTGTTTCCCCAGGCAGGCTATTCTGCGGCAAGCAAGGTTAGTCTGCTCAAGCCGCTGGGAATCGAATGGCATGGTGTGCCTCCAAAGATTTTTCTTTCCAGCGGAGAATTAGCTCAGGCAGAAGCCGTGCTGGAATCTCTGGGGCTGCCTAAAGGGGCGCGGTTGGTTACCCTGGCGCCAACGCATAAGGACGCTGCACGGCGTTGGCCTGCAGCCAGCTATGCGGAACTGGCCCGTTTATTGTTGAAGATGATGCCGGATCTGTGGTTTTTGCCGCTTTATGGACCAGGGGAAGATGACACTGTGCGTGCTTTGCTTGCATCCATGGCGCAGGAGGTGCGTTCCGTCACCTTGTTGCCTGCATTGCAGCCTTCCCTGCGGCGGTCTGCCGCGTGGATTGCCCGCGCGTCGTTGCATGTGGGCAATTGCTCGGCCCCTAGGCATATTGCCGTGGCTGTGGGTACGCCCTCCTGTACGCTCTTGGGGTCCTCGAATGATAGCTGGACTTATCCCTCGCCCCAGCATGTGGCAGTCCGCCTGGGACTACCTTGTCAGCCGTGTCGCGGCGACCGCTGCCGGCACGGGCTACAATGTTTAAAAGCGCTTGCTCCGGAAGTAGTTCTTGAAAAGGCTTTTCCCTTGCTGAGATAACTGCCACAGTTCTTGTGGGAAATGGAAAGGGTGTCCTGTTCACGTCTGGAACAGGCCCTTTGGATATATAGCGATCCCGGAGGGGCTACTTCAAGCGTTTGTCGGTGACGCGTTTGGACTTGCCAAAGGCTCGCGGCAGGGTCCCCGGATCAACAATCTCCACGGAAACCCTAGCCATGATTCGTTTGTGCAGCTCCATGGCCACGGCTTGGGCAAGGGATTTATCATTGTCGGAAGAAACGTCAGCGGATCGTTCTACTTTCATGGACATATAATCTAGGCCTTCGCTGCGCGTCAGTTCCACATGGTATTCCCCTCCGACATCGGCAAATCCATTAAGCACGTCGGCAAGTTGTCCTGGATAAATGTTCACGCCGCGGTAGATGATCATGTCATCGGAACGTCCTCGGATGTGTCCGTGGCGGGGAATGCGCCGCCCGCAGGCACACTGCCCTGGAACGAGGCGCGTTAAGTCATGTGTGCGGTAGCGGATAAGCGGCACGGCCTCCTTGCGCAGGCTGGTGACGACAAGTTCGCCAACTTCGCCGTCTGGAACGGGTTTAAGCGTGTGCGGATCAACGATTTCGTGGATGAAAAGGTCAGCCCAGTAGTGGATGCCCTTTTCCTCTTCGCAGTTGAGTCCCGTGCCTGGTCCGTACATCTCCGTCATTCCGGCAATGTCGTAAGTGTGTTCCACGCCGAGTTTTTGGGTGAAGGTCTGGCGCATTTTAAGGCTGTGCGGTTCTGATCCGAAGATGATTTTTTTCAGTGCGAGGCTGCCGCGTAGGCCTCTCCGTTCCACT
Organism: uncultured Desulfovibrionaceae bacterium; assembly: GCA_964460575.1. Classification (GTDB taxonomy): domain Bacteria; phylum Desulfobacterota; class Desulfovibrionia; order Desulfovibrionales; family Desulfovibrionaceae; genus Avidesulfovibrio. Next base: position 10,471 of record CAYWQK010000001.1, read on the forward strand.
TCTTCCGCAAGGAGCAGAGCCATGGAAGCTGTGCAACCAAAGCAGGTGGACTGGAGGTCTTTCATCAGCTGGAGCTGTATGTCGAGATTGCCGGGCCCAATGGGAATGGTGAACGCGCCGAAAAGCTCGCTACCGGCTTGAAAGCCCACTCCGGCCGTCCAGAGACCGTAGCCGACAGCGATCTGTATGCGGTCTTCCTGCGTGAGACCGGCCATTTCGTAACATCTGGCCATCTGAAGTCCAAAGTTGGCTATGTCATTGGCCGTATAGGCTAGAATTTTGCGTTTTCCGGTGGTGCCGGATGAAGCATGGATGCGGATGATGTCTTTTTGGGGGACACAGAGCAGCGGCAGAGGGTAGCCATCGCGCAGATCCTCAACAGTTGTGAAGGGGAGGCGCTGTAGGTCGTCCAGGGAATGGATGTCTTCCGGGCCGGTAACGCCGGCTTTTTTCAGGCGCATGGCATACACGGCGTTATTCATAGCGTGGCCCACAGTCCAGCGCAGTCCTTCAAGCTGGATGCGGGCTAATTTGTCGTCTGGCAGATCAGGCAGAAAGCGGGCCGTGTTCATTGTATCTTTCCTTCGTGGTGCGCCTGTGCAGCTGTGGGAGCTATGCACGGGGCGGCGTGTGCGAAGCATCTGTTTTGGGTTTAGGACATGGGGAGCCACGAAAAGCAAAAAACAGTAGCAGGCATCCGTCTTTGTCTGCGGTTGTCTTTTGCGACGCAAGGGACTATTATTTAAGTTCGTGGAGACATTCAGCCTTTCGTGGAGCGGCAGGCTGAGCGTTTCTTTTCTACCCTTTTGAACTTTGTTTGTCACGCGCCGCGGAGGGATATTATGCGGGTGCTTATTATTGGATCTGGCGGAAGAGAACACGCCTTGGCCTGGAAATTGCGGCAGAGTCCGCGGGTGGATGAAGTGATTATTGCCCCGGGCAATGGAGGTACAGCGCTTGAAGGGGATAACGTTCCCGTGGATGCAGGGGATGTTCTGGCGCTTGTAGCGCTTGCGCGTGAACGGAAGGTGGATTTAGTTGTTCCAGGACCGGAGCTGCCCTTAACCCTTGGCGTGGTAAATGCCATGCGCGAGGCTGGCTTCCGTTGCTTCGGACCAAGCAAATGGTGTGCACAGATAGAAGGCAGCAAGACTTTTGCCAAGCGTCTAATGGAAAAAGCTGGCGTTCCCACGGCATCGTGTCGTGTGTTTGACCGCCAGGAGGAAGCCGAGGCATGGATTCGCCAAAAGGGTGCCCCCATAGTTGTTAAGGCAGACGGACTTGCCGCAGGCAAAGGCGTCATAGTGGCCAAAACCGAGGGCGAGGCACTGGAGGCCGTTGCGGCGATTATGGGAAGCAGAGTGTTCGGCGATGCCGGAGCTCATGTGGTCATAGAAGAGTTCCTTGAAGGGGAGGAAGTTTCCCTGCTTGCGTTTTGCGATGGTGAAACGGCGCTTCCCCTGCCTTCCGCGCAGGATCACAAGACCGCGTATGACGGCGATAACGGCCCAAATACCGGAGGCATGGGTGCCTACAGCCCAGCGCCTGCACTGCCGGACCGGAATCTAGAAGCCATGACGGACCTAGTGATCCGTCCGGTCCTCAAGGAGATGGCTCGCGCAGGGCACCCCTTTACCGGCATTCTCTACGCAGGATTGATGATGACCAAAGACGGCCCCAAGGTCTTGGAATACAATGCCCGTTTTGGCGATCCCGAATGCCAGCCGCTGCTCATGCGGCTGGAAAGCGACCTCGTAGAAGTTATTGAAGCTTGTTTTGATCATCGCCTTAAGGACATGACGCTGCGCATTTCTCCCAGTTCCGCCTTGGGCGTAGTGGTTGCCGCTGAAGGATACCCCGGCTCCTATCCTAAAGGCATGGAAATTTCCGGCGTTGCCGAGGCTGAGGCCAATGGAGCCAAGGTATTTCAGGCCGGCACCGCCTTGAAGGAAGGTAAAATTGTTTCCAACGGCGGTCGTGTGCTCTGCGTGACCGCGCTTGGAAAAGATCTTAGTTCTGCCGCCGGCAATGCCTATGCCGCGCTCAGCCATGTGCGCATGGAGCGCAGCCACTACCGTTCCGACATCGGTCAAAAAGGCCTGCGCCATACTGTTGGGAAAAAGTAAGGAAGGAACGCGTTATGGATGCTAAGGTAGCTCTTTTTATTGGATCCGCATCGGATGAGCCTGTAGCGGCGCCCTGCGCCGAAATTTTGGAGCAGCTCGAAATTCCGTACCTGTTCACGATAACATCCGCGCACAGAACCCCTGAGCGTACAGCCAGCTTGGTTGATCGTCTGGAAGGGGAAGACTGCCAGGTATACATTTGCGCGGCCGGTATGGCGGCGCATCTTGCCGGCGCTGTTGCAGCAAGAACGCTTAAGCCCGTTATCGGCATTCCCGTGGCGGCTTCCGCGTTGAACGGCCTAGACGCTCTCCTTTCCACTGTGCAGATGCCTCCGGGATTTCCCGTGGCCACTGTTGCCCTAGACAAGGCCGGAGCCCGCAACGCAGCGTGGCTTGCCGCGCAGATTTTAGCCCTTCATGATGGCGCGCTGCGCAGTCGCCTGAGGATGGTGCGCCGGAACTTTGCCGAATCTGTTGCCGCCTCCGGCGTGGAAATTGAAAAGAAGTATTGTGCAAAATAACTGCAAGGCAGAGCCGTCATGCTTGGAAAACGTCATAAACCTGTTTTAGGAGAATATTTGGAATCCATTTTATGGGCCGTTGCCGTTGCGGCCATCGTCATCACATTTTTCCTTCAGGCATTCAAGATTCCCTCCGGATCCATGCTTTCAACCTTGCAGATAGGTGACTTCCTTCTGGTCAACAAGTTTCTATACGGATTGAAGCAGCCTTTTTCTGATGATTATATTATTAAAGGGAAAGATCCGCAGGTGGGAGACGTTATCGTGTTCCGCTACCCTAGGGATCCCTCGCAGGATTTTATTAAGCGCATTGTCGGCGTGCCTGGAGATACGCTAGAGATGCGTGAGCGGGAGCTCTACCGCAATGGTAAGAAGGTGGAGGAGCCATATGTCCGTTCCACCCAGCCGCCGTCTTTTAGCCGCGACAATTTCCTACCACTGACAGTGCCGCAGGGAAAATACTTTGTGCTTGGCGATAACCGTGATGAATCCGCCGATTCCCGCTACTGGGGTTTTGTGGACAGAACTTCCATCCGCGGTAAGGCTTGGCGCATCTACTGGTCTTGGGATCGTTCTGGCAAGGTCCGCTGGGGCCGAATTGGCAGGCTTGTGCGCTAGCTGTACCTAAATCCAGCGGAGCGGTTTGGTTGTGGTAAAGCAAGACCCCTTGAGGTACCGCCTCTAGGGGCTTTTTGTGCGCGGGAGAATAGGGTGGCCTTGCTTTGTATAATATTTGTGGAAGAGTTATAGGGCCTGCACTGCATCGTAAAGCATTTTTGCCGCGACCAGAATGAGCACACAGGCGAAGCATTTTTTCAGCGTGGGCGCGGGCAGGCTATGGGCAAGCCTTGCTCCTGCCGGCGCCATGAGCATGCTCATAGAAACGAGGCAGAGCAGCCCGGGGAGGTAGACAAAACCCAAGGAGCCATTTGGCAGGCCAGGAGTGTTCCAGCCGTTGAATACGTTGCCGATGGCTCCGGAAACAGCGGCAGGGAAGCTGATAGCAGCAGCCGAGCCGATGGTGCGGAGCATGGGCATGTTATTCCAGAGTAGATAGGGGATGGACATGGTGCCTCCGCCAATACCCACAAGACCAGCGATGCAGCCAATGACGCAGCCAACCGTGCTGAGTCCTGCTGGACCCGGCAGCTGGCGTGTTGGTTTGGGCTTTCTGTCAGCAAGCATGTTAATGATAACGAAGGAGAGGAAAACGACAAAAACAATCTGGAGGTATTGAGAGGGCATCCTAGACGCAATATACGCGCCGCACCATGCGCCTACCAATGTGCCTGGCGTAAAGTGAAAAACGGTTTTCCAATCGACTGAGCCGCGGCGGTGGTGGGCCATGGCGCTTGAAACAACGGTACACATGATACCTGCGAGGGAGGTGCCCACGGCAATTTTATGGATCAACGCGCTTTCTACTCCTTGGTAGTTAAGCACGATATGTAGGAGGGGTACGGTGACGATGCCTCCACCGATGCCGATAAGCCCGGCGATAAGCCCTGCAATTGTGCCGACTGCGGCGTACATGATAATGAGCGTTAAACTCACGGTGCTATACTCCTTTGCTGTTCGGGTGCGGTTCTCTGGAGAGGACTTTTTAATGTTCAGCCGTGTTTCTTCCATGTCGAGTAGGGATTGAGGATGAGATTTGCATTAAGGTAGCGGGGATCTCCGGTGACTTCCTGCCCTATCCATTCTGGCAGGTCAACGTGTTCCGTTTCATTTTCAAGTTCAATTTCGGCAATTATGAGGCCGAGGTTTTCCCCCAAAAACTCGTCAACTTCGATAATGTGCCCTGCAAAGGGGATGCAAGTTCTCTTTTTTTCTATCAGTGGTTTGAGGGCGAGGTTGTCCAACATAGCGTCTGCATCTTCTTTGGAAATGGGGATGTTGAACTCAGGCCGCGCAAGGTTTTTGCTCTTGCCTTTTATTGTTATTGTGCCTTTATTCTCGGTGGCTCTAACGCGGACCACTCTATCGGGATCGAGGCAGAGGTAGCCTTGGCGTAGGGAAACTGGAGTGCCAAGAGTACGCCACTTATCGTTTTTTACAAGGTATTTGCGTTCAATTTCCAGTCCCATAGGGGCCTCCGTTGGCATGGTTGCTGTGGCTAAGCATGCCAGGGTGCAAAAGTTCCGTCAGTTGTTCCAGCGCGTCTAGGCTGCGTAGGGACGGCTGAGAAAAAAGGTCGGCGTCCACAATGAAAATTTGTTTGTTTCTGGCTGCGGGAAGCTGGGGGAGGCGCCGCCAGACTTCCGCGGCGTCCTCGGAGCAGGCCATGCCGGAAATGATAATGGCTTCTGGCTGTAGGGCAAGAACATGTTCGATGCCGACGCGAGGGTAGGGTGCTTTGGCGGAGAGAGGGTTGATGCCCCCAGCACGGCGCAGGAGCTCCCCGGAAAAGGTTGCCGGACCTGCAAATATGGGAGGTGTGCCCTGTACCTGAATTAAGGTCTTTTTCCACTCCACCGCAGGCAGGGAAGCCACCGCCGCGTCTACATTTGCAAGGCGTCCGGCCATCATTTTGCGGAGGCGTCCGGCCTCAGCTATTTTTTCTAAGGCATTTCCAAGCTGTTGTATAGCAGCATCGAGTCCTTCAAAATTTTCGGGTGCAAGTATGAGTACGGGAAAGCCAGCGGCCCTGAGTCCGCGCACGGTTTCCTGCGGCGTGCCGTCTCGGATAGCGAGGCAGAGATCTGGCTTCAGGCTTGCTATGCGTTCAAGGTTTGGCCGCACATAGGAGCCTACGGAGGGTAAATTTTTCAGCCTGGGATCGCTCCCACCTTCAGCTTTGCCTACAAGCATGTCCTTAGCGCCAAGTTCAAGGACTAGCACAGCTAGGCTGGGGGCTAATGCAACCACGCGGGACGGCGCGGCGCTTGCCCCTGCCGCGGGCAGTAGAATCAGAAAGATCGCCGTAAGCAATGCAAAAAAATGCGCCATAGAATTTTCCTTTGTTTGCAGAGCGATTGACGTATCCCTTGGTAAGGTAGCGCAGTCTGCGGGGAAAGAATAGCATCTTGATTTCAGATAGGCTGTTATGTATAAGAACAGATCCAACTGCGACACTGGGTGTAGGACGTTTTGTCGCCGCTCTAATTTTAAGTTTTGTGTCGGATTCTTCAAAGGCCGGCGCACTTGTAACGAAAGTGGCGTGGAAAGAATAATGTCCCCGTCTGGGAGCACCGGACTTATCATAGAGGAAGAAAGGCCTATGCCCTTCCATATTTCCGCTTGAAAAATCTCCCGTGTGTTTTGAATGTGTGACTAGGAACTTTCATGGGTGACAGATTATCCGCCGCGTGGATGAACGCGAGGTGGGCCTTGCCGTGCAGCGCGCTCATGGCAGGGTGCCGTTTTCGCTATCATTCCCTAGCCAGCGACAAAAGCGGCAGGGCTATGGATTTTTTCGTACAGATTCAGCCTGAGAACAAAAGAAGACCGAAAGCTTTCCAGCCACCAAGGCGACATATCCCTTCATTTTTGGGCGGCTTAAGGTCATTTACGGTAAACAAAATATTTTTCCTAGAGCCGAACGACTTACTGCAATTCCGTCGTGTCGCACTATGTCGGCGCGGAAAAGGAAACAATCCGCGCTAGCATTTACGCTGTGATTGACGATCCCTTTGATCTTGGGAGCTGTTCGAATGGCTGAAGAACAAAAAGAACAACCTTTTATTTTGCGCGAGCTTACGCTTGGGCAGATCTTAGACGCGACTGTCCGGGAGTGTCCGGATAATGACGCCGTCATTTACGCTGATAGGGATTATCGTCAGACCTGGCGGGAATTTTCCGATAATGTGGATCGACTGGCCAAGGGGTTGATGGCACTTGGCGTCAAGAACGGTGAAAAGGTGGCCATATGGGCGACAAACGTACCTTACTGGGTGGCTCTTATGTTTGCTACGGCGCGCATCGGCGCGGTACTCCTGACGGTCAACACCAACTACCGCAAAGAAGAAATCTGCTATCTGCTTAAGCAGTCCGACTGCGAAAACCTTTTCGTTATTGATGGCTTCCGCGATTACGATTATATAAAGTGCCTGTACGAGGTTGTGCCTGAGCTGAGCCGCCAGGACCGCGGGCACCTGCACTGCGAGGATTTTCCGCATTTGAAGCGAGTGATGTTTCTTGGTGTGGAAAAGCACAGAGGCATGTATTCTTTGCCGGAAATTATGACCATGTCTGTGATGGTTTCTGATGAGGAATATGAAGCGAGGAAAGCTGAGGTCTCTCCATACGATGTAGTCAACATGCAGTATACCTCCGGGACTACGGGCTTTCCCAAGGGAGTTATGCTCACACACGTCAACATTGGCAACAACGGCTTCTGGATTGGCGAAAACCAGCGACTCACGTCCAAAGACCGCGTTTGTCTTCCCGTGCCCCTCTTTCACTGCTTTGGTTGTGTCCTAGGGGTTATGGCCTGCGTGAACCACGCCTCGACCATGGTGTTTGTGGAGAGATTTTCAGCTCTGCAGGTGATGGCCTTCATTGATCAGGAGCGCTGTACGGCAGTGTACGGTGTGCCGACCATGTATCTAGCCATGTTGGAACACAGGATGTTCAAGCATTTTGACTTCAGCTGCCTGCGCACGGGCATTATGGCTGGTTCCGTATGTCCTGAGCCGCTTATGCGGCGGGTGATGGATGAAATGTACATGAAGGAAATCACCATCTGCTACGGCCTGACGGAGGGATCGCCCGTGATGACGCAGACAACAGTCGACGATCCAGTGGAATTGCGTGCGACCACGGTTGGACGGCACATGCCCGGCATTGAAGTGACAGTTCGCGATCCTGAAACTAATTTGGAAGTGCCTAGGGGGGTGCAGGGCGAGCTGTGCTGCCGCGGTTACAACGTGATGAAGGGTTACTACAATATGCCCGAAGCCACGGCGGCCACCATAGACAAGGAAGGCTGGCTGCACTCCGGCGACCTTGGCACTATGGATGAGGCAGGCTACGTGCGCATCAGCGGGCGCATCAAGGATATGATCATCCGTGGTGGCGAGAACGTGTACCCGCGCGAGGTTGAAGAATTCCTGATGAAGATGGAAGGCGTTTCCGATGTGCAGGTGGTCGCGGTTCCTAGTCGGAAGTACGGCGAGGAAGTCGGAGCCTTCATTATTCCCCTTGCTGGTGCGGATATCGCCCCTGAAGATGTGAGGGATTTTTGCCGCGGGCAAATCGCTTGGTATAAGATACCCCGCTATGTGGCCATCGTGGATGCTTATCCGTTGACGGCCAGCGGCAAGATTATGAAGTACAAGCTGCGTGAATGGGCTGCGGAACGTTTTCCCGAAGCCATGCGTTAGACGGCAAGCCATTTTCCACGGAGCAAAGGCTTTCCGGCAGTCGTTGTTCCGTACATCTGAATCAGATATTTGCGGAGGGGTGATGACAGAACGGAGTTGCATTGTGCTTATTGGCATGGCCGCATCGGGGAAAAGCACGGTGGGGCGAGAACTGGCCGCTGCCATGCGTCTGGCCCATCTTGACAGCGACGCGATTATCGAGGCGACCTACGGAGCGCGTCTGCAGTACGTGACCGACGAGCTGGGCAAAGAGGTTTTTCTGGATTTAGAATCTTCCGTCATTCGTTCGCTAAACCTGCGCCGGACTGTTGTTTCTAGTGGTGGTAGCGTAGTGTACCGGCCGGAAGCCATGTCTCACTTAGCGGAAATGGGCCCATTGATCCATCTTGACGTGCCTCTCTCTATCATTCAGGAGCGCATTACCCGCAAGCCTGACAGGGGGCTGGCCATCACGCCGGGGCAGACCGTTGAGGAACTTTTTGCCGAGCGGGACCAGCTGTATCGTCGCTGGGCAGAGTACAGTGTACCGTGCGGCGGCATGACAGTGGCTCAGACTGTGCAGGCCGTCATGGGTTATTTGTCCCGCATGCATCCCGAACTTTTTGAAGTTCCGGCCAACGTTCCGCTGCAGCCTGTTGCGAAAAACTGATTTGGTTGTCTGCAAAAAAGTCGCTTTTTGTGTGGTATGTCTTACGCTGCGTTCAGCCTGCCTCGTTTTGGGAGTTGGGGGAATCTTTATCGGGTGCTTGAACGAGATCGCCGAAAAGCCGTTGGAATTTTTCTGCGAGCTTCGCGGCGGTAATCGTCCCCACGCCCTGCACTGTGGCAAACTCCTTGGCGCTGGCCTTGCACATGGTCTCTATGCTTCCAAAATGATCCCACAGTCGATGGGCAAGCGCCGGACCCACGCCAGGGATACGCGTAAGCTCACTTTCCAGCGCTTCACGAGACCGCGCTTTGCGGTGACGTCCGATAGCAAAGCGGTGCGTTGCATCCCGCACACGCTGGAGGAAAAGTAGTTCGCCAGAACCTTCCCTTAGCGGCAGTGGGTTGCTACGCTCAGGCACAAAGATCCTGTCGCTCACGTTACCGGCCCGGCGATCTGTCCGGCCTTCTTCATCTCTGGCTTTTGCAATGCCGGCTAACGCGAAGGGCAGGTTCTCGGCTTCGCCCAGGCGTTTTAAACCTTCACGGAAGGCGCGGTTAACAGCCGCGATTTGCCCCTTCCCTCCGTCGATGAGCAGAAGATCCGGCCATGGAGGCCCTTCGGCAAGTCGGCGTTCCGCCCAAATGGAAAGCGTCGCGTAGTCGTCGCCGTCTGTGCCGTCAATGGCGTAAACACGGTAATCGTTTTTTACAGGCCTCTCGTTTTCAAAAACTACCATACCCACGCGGGTGGCCTTTCCCCCAGTGTGGGATACGTCCACGCATTCCAGCCTGTTGACAGGACTTTTGCCGCGCAGAATAGCCTGCAGGCGTTCAGCAAGAGGATTTTCAGCCTTCTTCAGCGTGTCTTCGCGAGCGTTTTCCGCGGCAATGTCTACCAATGCAGATTCCGCGGTATTTTTGGGCAGGCGAACCCGAACTTCACCTTCGGGCATGCGTAGTGCTGTGAGGGCAGCTTCCAGCGCTTCTGGGGCGAATTCGCCTTCATCGCCGCTACTGTCGCCGTCATCACTGCCGCTGTTTTGCCAAGGCACAATGATGCGCGGCGGAATGACGCTGGCCATGGTGCTGTAGTACTGTCCAAGAAAGCTCCAGAGCACGTCTGGTCCATCCTCCAAGGCAAGCCCGCTCCAGAAGAAGGTGCGCCTATCCATAAGTTTGCCTTCGCGGATGAAGAGCAGCCCCAGCCCCAGCCCTCCGCAAACAGCGCTTACACCGGCCACATCCATATCGCCGCCATCATTCAAGACAACATGCTGCTTTTCCACGGTTTGTTCTACGGATCGAATCTGGTCACGCAGAGCGGCGGCCTTTTCAAATTCCAGTGCGTCCGCGGCGGTCGCCATCTCGTGGCGCAGCGCGTTTAAGAGTTCGCTGGAGCGCCCGGAAAGTAGCATTTCCACGCGCTGCACCATGGCGGCATACTCAAGGCGATCAACATGTTCGGTGCAGGGGGCGAGGCAGCGTCCCATATCGTGGTACAAGCAGGGGCGCAGACGGTTGGCCATAGCCCTGTCTGTGCATCGGCGCAAAGGGAAAAGGCGGTGGAGTGTTTTTAGCGTTTCTCTGGCGGCCAGCCCAGAGGTGAAGGGACCGAAATAGCGGGCGCGGTCTTTACGTACAGAGCGCACGACTTCTAGGCGGGGGAAGGGTGTGCTGCGATCTAGACGGAAGAGTACATACTGCTTGTCGTCTCTGAGCACAATGTTGTAGTGGGGGCGATATTTCTTGATGAGACTAGATTCTAGAAGCAAGGCTTCCTTTTCTGTACTGGTGGAGAGCGTTTCAATGGAAACGGCTTTTGCCAGCATAGCCACGGTCTTGCATGGCAGGTTTTCAGGTTTGCGGAAATAAGAAAGGACGCGTTTGCGGATATTTATGGCTTTGCCGACGTAAATGACCGTGCCAGCACTGTCCCTATAGAGGTACACGCCGGGCGTTGTGGGGATGGAGGAGGGAATGGGGCGTTCCATGGTGTCTGCTTCCGCGCTGGAAAAACTTTGACAAAGGGCGTTGCTTGAGGAAATCTGTCTGGGGTATTGGGCGCATAGCATTCAATCAATCCCCGCCGTTGTCAATGCGTTAGTTTACAGGCGGGAAAGGATGAGATTCCTCCATGAAACTGGTTTCCTGGAATGTCAACGGCTTTAGAGCGCTGAGCAACAAGGCAGAGTGGCAGTGGTTTTCACAGACGGACGCAGATGTTGTGGCTCTTCAGGAAGTCAAGGCGGAGAAAGAGCAGGTTGCTAGGGAGCAGCGCGAGCCGAAAGGTTGGGTAAGCCAATGGCTCGCTAGCACGGTCAAGAAGGGCTATTCCGGCGTGGCCGTTTTTACTCGTGAAAAACTTTTTGCAGGACTTCCTTTGGGCGCCGTTTCATTTGAACTGCCGGACATGCGTTTTGCAGGGGAAGGACGACTGTTACACATCGCTTTCCCTGTCTTTCATTTTCTCAATGTCTATTTCCCCAATGGCACGCGTGAAGATCGCCTAGCATACAAGATGGCCTATTATGAGTCTTTCTTAGCCTACGCCGAGGAATTGCGGCGCGATAGACCCATTGTGGTCTGCGGGGATTTTAATATCGCCCACCGACCCATCGACCTCGCCCATCCTAAAGAAAACGAGAGCCATTCCGGATTTCTTCCGGAAGAGCGGGCCTTTCTCGACCGTTTTATTGCCGCGGGCTATGTGGATACCTTCCGTTATGTTTATGGTGACTTGCCGGATATGTATTCTTGGTGGTCGTACCGGCAGAAGGCGCGCGAGCGCAACGTAGGCTGGCGCATCGATTATTTTTTTGTGTCCTGCGAGCTTGCCCCGGCCATTCGCGACGCGTGGATAGAGTCCTTAGTGCTAGGCTCAGACCACTGCCCCGTTGGCCTTGAGCTGGATGATGCTTGTCTTGCGAGTATGGGAGAATAATTGCCGTAGTAAATTTTAAACTGGATCTTTTTGACATCGAAGCCGGTTATGAGAATCTGAGGTCGCTTTGTTCAATAAGTTTTCCAGATAGAAACGCTGTCACTGATATCGATTATACATTGGAGTTTTGTTGGACTGTTTTGATTCGGTGCTAGCAGCTAGCTAGAACGAGATGCTGCGTTGCAACATTTTTACTATATTATTTATAGGGTACCGTGCAAGAGTCTTTAATGTTCTACATGGAAGCGGCCCCTTAGTGAAAATAAACAGCCTAAGTCTGATAAAAGACCTAGGCTGCGTTTTTTAGTGGTAGAAGGAGGATTCAGCCTTCTCTAAAAAAGGACATGATCCGCCGCAGTGCGTTTTTATATAGCCTACTTGCATTTGGCCTTGGGAAAGCCTTAGCCTCAGGTCATGCTCTAAACAAGCATGCCTGCTTATTCAGCATCAAGCCCGTAGTGGGCGCAGAGAGCAGCAAGTCCGCCCTGGAAGCCGCTGCCGATGGCATTGAACTTCCATTCACCGTTGTACCTGTATAGCTCGCCTACAACGATAGCGGTTTCAATGGAAAAATCCTCGCCCAAGTCATAGCGCACAATTTCCGTGTCCGTGCTTTCATCGACGATGCGACAAAAGGCATTGGATACTTGGCCGAAATTCTGCCTTCTGCTAAGGGCATCGTATATTGTTACTGTAAACGCGATTTTTTCTATTCTTGCGGGGACTAAGCTCAGGTCGACTTCGATCTGTTCATCATCGCCTTCCCCCTCGCCGGTGAGATTGTCCCCCATATGCTTCACAGCTCCGCTGGAATGCTCAAGATTGTGGTAGAAGATAAAGTCTTCCGCCTCAAGGCATTTACCGTTGGCTCCTAGAAGGAAGGCTGACGCGTCTAGGTCAAAATCCGCACCGGAATCAAAGGCGTTTACGTCCCAGCCAAGGCCAACCATGATTTTTTTCAGTCCTGAACTTGTCTTTGTCAGGTTGATTTTCTGTCCTTTAGTTAAATTGATCGGCATGCTGTAATCCTCCTTATCGAAAGTATCTATTGCCTGTTTTGGGATGGGCTGAACTTTTGGCGGAATTCCTGTTTGATGGCCTCAAGGCGTTTCGCGTCTTCAGTTCTTTGCCTGTGGGCATTTTCCTGAATGGCCCTTGTTTCGTCAATGCCATTGACGATCGTCCTCCATGTTGTTTCCAGCGTTTCGATTTTTATGGAGCTTCCGGAAGTCAGCTGGGCACTTATTTTGGATTGTTCAACGCTGTTTCTAGCGTTTTTGATCAGCAGTTCGTTAGTCTTTGCGTCAAGAGCCGCCATGGATTCAGCCTGAAGCCGTTGTCTTTTAAGCATGATCGCTTGGGCCAGCGCCTGCTTAAACACGGGAAGGGTGATGATAAACGCTGAATTTATTTTCCTGATCAGGTCCATGTTGCTGGATTCCATAGTTATGATCATGGGAATGGACTGCATCGCGATGTTTTCCACTGTCTTGAGGTCTTGTGTGCGTTGCTCAAGCAGCGTCAGGCACTGAGTCAGCTTTGTAAGCTCAAACTGAATGGCATTGTCACCGAGGCGTTCCATATCTTTTTGTCTCTGGGCGATATAGGCTTTCAGTTCGCGGCATCCCTGCTCGCCTGCGAGAATGTATTTGACCAGTTCGTGATAGAAATTCACGTTGGCGTCAAACATCTGGGCTAATCTTTGGTTGGATTGGTTTATTTCAGCTTCGTACTGTTTCAGCTGAACATAAATCTTATTAATTTCATCGCCCATGGTATGGTATTTGGAAAGGATTTGCTCCATATTTTTCTTTAGTCCGCCGAAAAGCTTGTTGAGAAAGCCCTGATTGCCCTTGATTTCATCAATATCGAATTTATCCATAATGTTGGTTAGCGTTGTCAGCATCTTGCTTGATTCATCCAGCTGGGCCATGCTCATGCTTTTTAGGATAACATCGGACGCTTTTGAAACTTCTTCCGCTGCTCGTGTGCCAAAGGTAACAATAGATTCCATATTGTCTATTTCGATTGTGCTTACGATGGCATCTATTTCTTCAGAATTTACAAGCTCCGCATTCATCTTGTTTCTGTCCGCGACAATGTCATAGTGCTGAATTGTCGGTTCGTTCCGTGATTCAGTAGCAGGAATGACGGCGTTTTGCTGACGGACCGTGGCTCTGCTGAAATCAATAGCCATTTAGTTGCTCCTCCTGAAGATAATGTCACGCCAAGATCGGTGCGCTGCCGCGTTTGTCGATGACGTGTCAAACGATGGAATTTGAAGGTCGTAAAGATATTCGCCGATTTGATGCTCATCTATTGTTTGATTCAGGTAGCTCTCTACGCATTGATAGCCTGTTGGCGCAAAAAAGAGCACATCGAAACCAATGTGGCTTAAAAATGCCGCGTAAATGGTATCCTCAAGTGAAAGAGCTGTTTCTCCTGTGATGATGTAAACAAGTTTAGGATTCTTTTTTGTGAAATCAAAGCGCTGAATCATCCGGAGAATATCTTTATCAAGGTTCAACGCAACTGAAATAATGGTATATTCCGTTCCGTTATCAAAAGTACCCCGTATGCTTTTTCGCTTTATGAATGACTGTAATTTTTCGAGCAAATAGTCCTGCGTTGATTTCCTCAGCAGCCCGTACTGATAGGCTCTGTGTTTTTTTATTTCTTCTTTTTGAATTCGTCCGTTTTTAAAGAACAATGTGGAGAAAAGTCGGATTTCGTTTTCGGATGCCGAGGTGATATTGGGGATAGTCTGGATTAACTTTGTGTTTTTTGTGAGCAACTTTTTTATGTCACTCCAGTATGCGGAACTATTTCCGTCCGTTACGCCGCATATTTTAGAAAAAATGACAGGCATAGTTACAGTATCTTTTGTAATACTGAAATTTGGCCTATATCGTAATTCCTGATCCCATAAAATGGGAATTTCTTCATATGTAGTATAAAGGATTACAGTATTCGCCATATGATATTGCTGACTGCGGAACAATCCTGATCCGTTGTACAGCAATGCGTTTAGCTCCTTTTCGGCATAATAGGCTACGGTGCCGGCTGCTAGCCCGGTATGTTCTTTGGAAAGGTTGCTGAGTTCCAATGATTGACCGTAATGCTTTTCATAGAGGAGACTGTCTTCAAGGCAGCACTTTTGGCTGAGATCTGGGGTAAGTATTAGCACATCTACGGGGAGCCTCGCTAGGAATGTGCAAAATAGAGCCTCTTTATCGCTTTGGCATCCCCCCAGATGAAAGAAGCAAGCGATTTGGGACATGTCCCATTTTTTAAATAAGTCCTGCTGGTATCTTTGCAGCCAGCATAATAGGCAGATGGCCTTGTTAGTCAGGCGGTGAAGGTTCATGTCAGCCTTTCTGCTTTCCTTAAGTAGAGCATCGATGAAGGCCTTTCGTATGACCAGCCTTAGTTCCTGGCTTGAAGCAAAATGGATATTTGAGGACAAATCCGTCAGCAATTCAATGATGTTTTTATAATTTTTCCTGTGAATACGTTCTATTTCCCGTGGTGACGGGAGCTTGATTTGCCCATTGACGATAATAAGATTCCTTCCGCTGTTTTTTATTTCAAGCCATAGCTGACGGAGGTCAGTTACGTATCTTGTTCTGTCTTCAGCGCCTGTGATCCGGCAAAAACAGTTGTAAAAAAATCTTTGGTCACTGCCTCTTTGGGGGGGAGGTTTGCGAATATCCTCAAAAATATTTCCGCTCATCCATGCGTTTGTGCAATGGTTTTTTTGCGGCAGGGTCCCGTACAGCCGTTCAAGGGTTAGATTTTCCTGCAGTTCATGCCTTACCTGCTTTAAACTGAATCCTGGAGGAAAAGATGTCATTTCTGGGAGCGTAAGGCCGTATGATTTTGAAGAATCTTTATCAATTTTTATATAGTCGGCGTCTCCATCATATTGGAGAAGGACAATATCGCAACCTGCCGCTGACAAAATAGTCAGCATCGCCAGTTCATAACTGTTGATAGCGCCTTCAAAGAGGATTTTTGGCACATTTTCATTGCCTAGCGTATCTATGATCTTTGCAAATTTATAATAGAGCCAGCACATGAATTTGGTGTGAGCGTTTTTCAGTATGTTTTCATTTTTCCTGGCCTGCTGTAATTCGCATAACCTGTCGTAAATGGCACCCGCTGTATTATTTCTTTGGGAGTCCGTCATTCTTGGGAGCCATTTTTTCAAGCTCGAGTTGATAAAGCTCGCGTTCAGTTGAAACGTATTCCCAACGATTCCATGATAGAACTCAAGGTTGCCAATGCTCGGATTTGGCAGCCCGTTCTCAATGATAACGCCATTGTTCTGCGCGGCCTTGTAGTATCTTTTGATGAATTCGCTTATCGTTTGGCTGTATCCACCGATACGGTAAAAATAAACGCCCCTGTTTGTACGCTTTCCCAGTTCAGAAAAATATTCATTCAAATTTACTAATTCTATGTGCTTAAACATGATGTTCCTTTATTCATATGGTCTACGCGCCACTAGAAGCATTGCAAATGGAACCATTAAAAGAGCTTTTACTTGGGGATTGGTTTTGTCTTCTCTATGTTAGGTTTGAGGACCTAATAGCGCTGTATTTCCACCGCGGGAGCATCTGACATGCCGTCCACGCCACTGTGTAAGAAGGGGGTGATTGTCAAAAAAATATAAATCAAATCAGTTGAAACGACAAGCTCATCTTATCCAATCGCAAAGTCTGGCTGGTGCTAAGACAAAATAAAAGGCCGTTCCTCTATGTGGAGCGGCCTTTGCTTGCGAGTTGCGGTAGCCTGTTTGAGAAGTTCATACATGCCGGCTTGCTTAGTGTCTTTATCGACAAATTCATTTTTGTTTAGCCGTTGCGTAAAGTTTCTGTCATTTTTTTTGATCCGTAGCATACGCGCCCTTTGCGAGCAGATGGTTTTGTTTTTTTAGGGGCCGTAGTTTTCACTAGGGGTGTTTCGTCGCATCCGCCGCGGGTGTTATGGCGGCTCCATGATTAATTAGCAGTTTGGCTACATCACTGTAGCCTTCCTCTTTGGCTTTGTGCAGCGGCGTTTCACCACTGCTATCTTTAGCGTTAATATTGGCGCCGTTGGAAATAAGAAGCTGGCACATGGCAAGATGTCCCCTATCCGCGGCATAGTGGAGGGGTGTCTTGGCGTTGTCATCGCGGGCATTTACGGCGGCTCCATGATTGATTAGCAATTTGGCTACTTCACCGTAGCCATCTTCTGCGGCTTCGTGCAGCGGCGTTTCACCGTCGTTATCTTTGGCGTTAATATCCGCACCGTTGGAAACAAGAAGTTGGCACACAGGAAGATGCCCCTTGTCCACTGCATAATGGAGGGGTGTCTTGGCGTCTTTACCCCTACTGCTTGCTCTTACGCCGTTGTCGAGCTCTGCCTTGACGGCTTCAACGTTTCCGGTTTTTGCAGCGTGAAAAATATCTGCCCGCGCCTGTCCAGCAAAAAATATCGCGGAAATACATGCGGTGATAAAAAAAATGTGTTTCATCTGAGCACCTTCCCATAAAAGCTTGCTGCTGTTCTGGATAGTTTGAACACGTTCACCGTATTTTGACGCTAGGTCCGCTGTTGATGACTTTCATTTGTGACACGTAGTAACGTCACTATGCTGTATAGGACTATGGGAAACGGCCTTAGTCTTTCGGCGCGAAAAGGTGTAAACCAAGTGCAAGGAATGAAGATGAGGTAGGCAGCTCTTTGTTGAAGATTTCCCACAGAATAAGCCAGCCGAGGATTTCCTTTAGCCTATTATGCTTATACGCTATATACCCTGCCAGTGCAATACCTGTTGCATGGCAGCCGCGAATTTGATTTTTAGCGAAATATCCCCCGTAATAGATTGCTTGTGTTTTATTTGAGTTAGTTGCCATGGATTATGAGAGGGGCAGCAGCATTGAAAGGTATACGCTTAATACATAAGAGGTTGAACAAAATGAAAGGCGGTCTTACGGCCACCTTTCAGGACTTCTCAGCAAGATTACATGCGTGACAACGGGAAAGCGATCGGAACTGTTGCCAAGGTATCTCTTCAAGAAGACCGTCCCTTAGAACTAAGGCTTAATTATTGTCTTCAGAACAGATTCATACGGGGAAATTTGTTTTTCAAAGGCGTACTGAAGTTGATCTAGGGGCAGGATGTCCGTCACGTACTTTTCAACATCGATGGAGTCCTTGGCAATGAGGTCGATGGTCTCCTCAAATTCCATCCTAGTGCAGGAGACACTGCCGGTCAGGCGGATCTCATTCAGAACAACGCGGTTCATCTCAAAGGGAACCATCGGTATTATGGAGTTGCCGATGAGCACTATTTCTCCGCCGGGCTTTACGCCATCCAGGCAGGCAGCAAGGGATTCCCCGGTACCCACAGCTTCAAAAACGACATCGAAGCCCCCTTCGGAAGCGGCCTGCATCTGATTGGCTCTGTTTGGAGCATTGCCGTTAAAATAGATATCGAAATCGCCGATTTCACGCGCTTTGTTAGTCTGCCGATCGTCAATTTTGGACATGGCGAGGCAGGAAGTACCGGCCTTTTTGGCTAGTCCGCCGATGAGCTGGGCGATGATACCGCTGCCCACCACCAGTACCTTGTCATGCAGTCTCAGCCTAGAGTGCTTGATAGCATGATAGGCCACCATAAGGGGGTCAATGAGTCCGGCAGCAACGTCAGACACCTTGTCCGGCAGCATGTAGGCATTTTCGGCTTTACCGACAAAATATTCGGCATAGCCACCGTTGCAAACAAAGCCGATGTAATTAGTGCCATGCACATTTCGGCAGAGATGTTCCTTGCCGGCCCGGCACATGTCGCACTGCCCGCAGTAAAGATTGGCCCAGAAAGTCACGCGGTCGCCGACGCTGAAAGAGCTGTCGCCGGGGTCGGTTACTACGCCGCAGAATTCATGGCCCATATGGAAATTGGCAATGGGTTCCGGGTTCCAGCCCTTGCCGGACTTCCACATGTGAATGTCGCTGCCGCAGACGCCGCATGTGGAAACACGAATTTTCAGCATCCCGGGAGCCATTTTCGGCACCGGCACCTGTCTGATTTCAATCTGCTTAGGTCCGGTCAGTACGCCGGCCTTCATTGTATCGTTCATTTTATAACTCCGTTTCCGCAGGGGGGGGGAAGGGGGAAAAAGACAGTCTTTCGGTCTTTCAGACTGAGCCAAAGAGTATATAAAAAATCTCTGAGCCAATCCTAGCGGGGTGACATCGGGCTTAGTTGATCAGATGCCCACGAAGGGAGATGCAGGGCTAATTGCCTTGAATTTGTTTCTGCTGTTCAGCAGGGTAGCGCTCACCAACGATTTCTACCTTGGCAAGGGCATCTTCAAGCTCCTTCCATTCCGTCGGGCTGACGTTTAGGCTGGCGGCTCTGATGTTTTCTTCCAAATGGGAAATTTTGGTGGTGCCGGGGATGGGCACAATCCAGTTCCTCTGTAGGAGCCAGCCTAGGGCGGCCTGAGCGCCGGTTATGCCTCTAGGACGACCAAAGCGGTTGAGAATTTCTACGAATAGCAAATTCTTTGCCAGAGCTTCTGGCTGGAATCTGGGCAGGGTATCGCGGTTGTCATTGCCGGAATCAAAACGGGTGTAGGCTGTTATATCTCCGCCTAAGAAGCCGCGATTCAGGGGGCTGTAGGGGACAAAGCCAATGCCCAGTTCTTCAAGAACAGGGAAAATATTCTTTTCAGGCCCGCGCCACATCAGGTGATACTCGCTTTGAACAGCAGTCACTGGCTGTTCGGCATGGGCGCGCCTGATGGTTTCCGGACCTACTTCGCAGAGACCGAAGCGCTTTACCTTGCCTTCTTTGATGAGGTCCTTGACCGTGCCGGCCACGTCTTCAATAGGTACGGCAGGGTCGAAGCGATGCTGATAGAAAAGTTCGATGGCATCGATCCGTAGACGTTTCAGGGATTCTTCAGCGACCTTGCGGATATTTTCTGGACGGCTGTCCAGCTTGCCTTTTTCATAGATCCCGTTGACGATGCGGTGTCCGAACTTAGTGGTGATTTTTACGCGGTTTTTGTAGGGAGCCAGAGCTTCGCCGGCGAGCTCCTCGTTGGTCAGAGGCCCGTAGATCTGGGCCGTGTCAAAGAGTGTGATGCCGTGTTCGGCAGCTTGCCGGATCACCTGTATCAAAGTTTTCCTGTCAGGCGAAATACCTCGGTTATAGTTGCAGCCCATGAGGCCGTAGCCTAAGGCGGAGACCTCCATGCTGAACTTTCCGCTCCCGAGAATGTGTTTTTTTGTCATGATGGGCAGGTCTACGCGGCCTTTTTTCCCTTCTTCGTGAGCTTTGCGACTTTCGTTTCTCCCGGCCAAAGTCTCGCCCGAAAGTCCTCCCAGAAGAAGGGGAGTGGCAACCAGCGCTGCAGCGGCCTTCAAAATAGTGCGGCGATCTTTGTCTAGGGGATGCTTGTACTCTGGTACAGCCATTTGCAATGCTCTCCTATTAGGTTGTTTTTTTCAGTTTTTCTTCAGCCGTTAGGCGACAGGCACGGTTTGCCCAAGCCTATATCTTTATCCAACGCACCGTAAAACTGGTGAATTTTCAAACCAAGTGCAAGGGATTAAGATGAGGTAAAAAGCTTCTTGTTGAATAATTCCCACGAAATTGGCCAGCCGGGAAATTCTTTTTGAGTCGCTCAATTATACGACTTACATCCTGTCAGAACAATACCCGTTGCGTGACAGCCGCAAACTTTTTTAGAGAAATATCTCCCGTATAGATTGCCTGTGTTTATGTCCAAACGTTGCCCGATCTTCGCCATGTTTGGTTGGATATGGATTTAGGGCTTTGCTTTGCCATATTTGTGATAAGTGCGCTTGTTTTCTTTATTTTGAGCATAGGGAATGCTTTCCCAATCATAGCTTTTCTTTGTGGTGAGATGGTGTTATATACCTTTTATGCTCATATTTTTGTGTACTGTTATGGCTGGGGAAAGGATGTGGGCCAAACAACAAAAGGCGGTTTTGCGAAATGAAAGAGAAAATGTTGGATGGAAGGGTGGCCATTGTATCAGGCGCAAGCTATGGAATGGGGCAGACGATAGCTGAGCTTTTTGCTAGAGAGGGGGCAAAGGTTGTCATGACCGCTAGGGGCCAGGAAAAGCTGGATCAGGCGGTGCAGTCAATCCGCGGCCAAGGGTATGACGTGACAGGTGTTGTTGCGGATAATAAGAATCTTTCCGATGTGCAGAAGGTCATTCAGACGGCGCTTGACGTCTATGGCGACCTAGATATCGTCATCAACAATGCGGCCATTGGCGAACAGAAGATGATTGACGAAACGGATGATGAATGGCTGGAGCATGTTTACCAGACCAATGTTTTTGGTCCATTCCGTTTTATTCGGGAAGCCTTGAAAATATTTTTGCCGAAGAATGAGGGCTGTATTATAAATATTTCTTCCGTAAACGGCGACCGTCCTTTCTGCGGGGCGTCCTACACCTCGTCAAAGGGGGCGATCAACACCCTAACAAAAAATGTGGCCATGCGCCTGATCAATACCAATATCCGTATCAATGCGGTAGCGCCCGGCGCTACGGTGACACCCGCGCATCTCGCCAACAAGGCGGGCGAACAGCCTGGTGGCGCGAAAATGCTGGAGTACAGCAGGCATTTCGTGTACTTCCCAGGGCCGGAATGCGATCCTATAGATCAGGCGAATGCCTGCCTTTTTCTCGCTTCCGATATGGGCAGGCATGTGAAGGGGCAGGTCATTCAAGTATGCAACGGAGCTTTTTTGTAAAACACGGCAGGTGCAGCTCAATAGCGTTTTAGGCTGTTTATGTCGTTGCGACCGGGAATAAGGTTTTCCTCCCGGTCGCTTTGCGTTTGGTTTTGGTAAGGAGCTGGCCCTGCGCCGATGATCGGCGTCTCTTGATTTGGAATGCTTCTTGGTGTCCTGGACTTTTAGTATTCTAGTGGGAATGGCCCGCTGGTTTCGTTTCCATTGGGAAAAACCGTTGGCTGCGCTGGAGTTGCTAAATTTTTAAGGTACGCGAGGAAGGTTTTTCTAGGCATCATGCACGCTCCGAAACGCATCATGTGCGGGGTGGACATTTGGCAGTCGACCAGCATTCCACCACATGCTGTAAAGTGTTTCATAAAGAAGGCCAACGCGGCTTTGGAGGCGTTGGGACGTTCATGAAACATGGATTCGCCAAAGAAAACCCGGCCCAGAGCCACGCCGTACAGCCCGCCGACAAGTTTTTCATTCTCCCATATTTCAATAGAATGGGCGAATCCTAGGCTGTGTAACCGTTCGTATGCCTGGATCATGTCCGGAACAATCCAGGTTTCACAAAAGGTTGCACCGGAAGGATGATCCGTACGAGGGATGGATGCGCAGCGGCGGATAACATTTGAGAAACAGCGGTTGATGGTGATGGAAACGTCAAGGCCGCGCAGGTAGCGCTTGAGCCTTGGGGAAATAGTGAACGCGGAAGGGTGGATGACGCAGCGGGGATCGGGCGACCACCAGAGGATGGGTGTATCCTCGTTGTACCAAGGGAAAATACCCGATCGGTAGGCTGCGATTATGCGGGAAGGACGCAGATCGCCACCTATGGCAAGGAGTCCGGAATTCTCTGCCTGTTCAGGATTAGGGAACCAGTCCGGTGCGCAGTGTGAAAGGTTCCATAGCATGGCATATAACGGCAACGGGTACGACCGCCGCATCTTCTGTTGGAAGTCAATAAGCCGAGCTGCTTTGTGTTTTTGTCTCGCGAGCGGAAGGGTACCTAAACGGTCTCAGGAACTAAGAGTCTTCGGACAGCGTCGGCAATGCCTTCTTCATCCAGCCCAAGTGTTCGGCGCAGTTCCTTCTGCATGCCGTGTTCGATAAAGGTATCGGGAATGGCTAAGCTACGAATGCGGCGGCCGCTAAGTCCATCATGCCTGGCGAGGAGAGCTTCCACACCTTCGCCAAAGCCGCCGATGGCGGATCCTTCTTCCACAGCAAGGAGGCATGGAAAGTTTTGCGCGAGGGTGAGGATTTGCCTTTCAGGCAGCGGGCGGAGCCACCAGGGGTCGTATACGCAGACGCGCAGGCCTTCTTTTTCCAGTTCTTTAGCTGCTCTGACGGCCGGCCAGGCCATGCTGCCCACGGCGAGGATGAGCACGTCGCCCTGTTGCGGATCGCCATGGAGCGCGTCGCCCTGCCCAGCAGGATGGGGGGTGGGCAATGCCTGACCGAGGTCTGCCAGCGCTGCGCCTTCTCCCGCACCGCGGGGGTAGCGGATGGCCAGCGGCCCGCCGATATCTAGGGCCATGCATAGCGCTCTTTGGAGTTCGCCCTCATCCCTAGGGGCAATCATGGTTAGGTTGGGGATATGGCGCAGGTAGGCTATATCAAATACGCCATGGTGCGTGGCGCCGTCTTCGCCCACCAGTCCCGCACGGTCTAGGCACAAGGTAACGGGCAGGTTCTGGAGGCATACATCGTGCACGATTTGATCGTAGGCGCGTTGGGCGAATGTGGAGTAGATGGCGACAAAAGGGCGCAGTCCTTGGGTGGCTAGTCCCGCGGCAAAGGTTACCGCGTGCTGTTCGCAGATGCCGACATCCACAAAACGCGAGGGGTAGCGCTCACGCATTTTTTCGGTACCTGTGCCACTGGCCATCGCTGCGGTGACGGCCACGATCCGGCGGTCTTTTTCCGCAAGCGCGCACAGAGTGTTGCCAAAAACTTCAGTCCATGAGGGAGGCATACCGGCCGATTGTGGCAGGGATTTTCCTGTTTCAGGATCGAATTTGCCCAGCCCGTGGAAACGGGATGGGTTTTTTTCGGCATAGCGGTAGCCATGCCCCTTCTGGGTTAGTACATGCAGGAGTACGGGCTCTTCATCAATGGAGGCGGCCATGCGCAGATGGCGTTCCAGCTCGCTGATGTTATGCCCATCTACGGGGCCGATATAGTTGAAGCGGAAGGCTTCAAAGAGCATGCCTGGCGTGAATACGGTCTTGAGGCTGCTATGTGTCCGGTGCGCGTAGCCCGCCATTTCATCGCCTATGCCCGGAATAGATTTCAGGAAATCCCTGACTTCATGGCGTAAACGGCGTGCCCATCCTCTTTCCAGGTTGCGGCTCAGAAAGAGCGAGAGTGCCCCCACGTTTTTAGAAATGGACATTTCGTTGTCATTGAGGATAACAATTAGGCGTCGTCCCATGGCGCCAGCTTGGTTGAGTCCTTCAAAAGCTAGTCCGGCTGTTAGCGCCCCATCGCCGATAATGGCCAGAACGTGGCTGTCCCGCACGGCTGGATTAGCCGAGAGATCGCGGGCCATGGCTATGCCTAGGGCTGCTGAAATGGAGGTGGAGGAGTGCCCTACCCCAAAGTGGTCGTAGGGGCTTTCGCAGCGGCGGGGAAAACCGCTGATGCCGCCATGCCGCCTGAGTGTGGAAAAATTTTTCGCCCGCCCTGTAAGCAGTTTCCAGGCGTAGGCCTGGTGCCCCACGTCCCATACCATTCTGTCCCTGTCCGGGTTAAAAACAGAAAGTAGCGCTAGCGTCAGTTCCACAACGCCGAGGGATGGCGCCAAATGCCCGCCATTGGCGGCA
Source organism: uncultured Desulfovibrionaceae bacterium (assembly GCA_964460575.1). GTDB lineage: Bacteria > Desulfobacterota > Desulfovibrionia > Desulfovibrionales > Desulfovibrionaceae > Avidesulfovibrio. The sequence continues at coordinate 34,634 of CAYWQK010000001.1, forward strand.
ACAGTATGGACAATGATTTCCCGCAGTTCCCCTGCAAGGCGCAATTTTTCTTCGGCGGTCAGCAGTGCTACATCAGCCGGATGCTGGATTTTAGACAGCACTCGGTTTTGGATTTGGTTGTTGGTCATGGATGCAAAACCTGTTTTATGCCCGCGGGCAGTGCCTTTGAAAACGCCCCGTTAGAAGGAAGGAGTATCTTGCAGCGCGGCGTTCAATGTTTCTTCAATAGACTCTGGTCAGCAGTTTTTTGGCCAGAGAGCGCAGTGTTTCAGCTTCTGGAGCGGTTATTCCGGCAAGCGCGGTAACGGCTTTATTCGCTTCCGCTTCGGCAAGTTTACGGCTGTAGTCCAGTGAGGTCAGGGCGGGCCAGGTTAGTTTGCCTTCCTCTGCGTCGCTTCCGGCTGGCTTGCCTAGTGTCGCGGAATCCTGCGTTTCATCAAGAATGTCGTCAATAATTTGGAAAGCCGCGCCAAGTCCTTCGGCGTAAAGAGCAAGCGCCGTAAGCGTGTTCTTATCGCCGCCGCCAAGAATGCCGCCGCTCACGCAGGCTGCTCGAAACAGCGCACCTGTTTTAAGGGTCTGCATGCTTCGCAGGCGTTCAATCATCGCTGGGTCGCCTTTTTCGGCGGTTTTGCCAAGGCCCGTGCAGACCATATCCAGCATTTGGCCGCCAACCATGCCCCGGCCTCCCGCCGCTTCAGCAACAACGGCTATTGCCTGGAGAACCAGATCCGGAACAAGTCCGCTTTCAAGCCCGGCTCGTGCCATGAAAGAAAAAGCGTCCGTCAGCAGCGCGTCCCCGGCAAGGATAGCCGTGGCTTCATCAAAGGCCTTGTGGCAGGAGGGGCGGCCACGGCGCAGATCGTCGTCATCCATTGCGGGCAGGTCATCGTGAATGAGAGAGTAGGTATGAATCATTTCAAGGCCAGCGGCAAAGGGCAGTACCCGCTTTGCCACTTCTTTTCGATCTTTTGCGGGCGCGGCGACGCTGGCGCAGAGCAGGCACAACACGGGGCGCAGACGTTTGCCGCCGGCAAGCAGGCTGTAATTCATGGCCTCTCGCAGGCGCTCCGGCATGTTCAGGTTATGAAGGCAGTCCGCAAGGTAGGATTCAACCATGTGCCGCAATATATCCATAGTGTCTTACCTCAAAGTATCTATGTAGCGCAGGCGCCAGGCCAGCAACAGTACCAGGACGATCATCGTATCAAAAAGGATCATGCAGCCGTTCCAGCCGTAATCACGGTACACAAAGCCTGGCAGCCAAGATCCTAAAGCTCCTCCGCCGTAATAGCAGGTCAAGTAGAGTCCGTTGATCATGCCTTTGTCAAGTGTTGTGAGGCGGGTGACGAGTCCCGGCGCATTGGAGTGCGAGGTGAAATTTCCGAGGCAGATCAGGCAGAGTGCGCCGAAAATAGCTATACTGTTTTTCAGGACCATAGCCGGCAGCATGGGTATGTAAATGACAAGCCCCCAAAACATCAGTTTCTCCGGACCGCCGAACAGTGCGGTCAGCCGGCGAGAATTGAAGGCAACCAGCACGCCAAGGATGTAGCCCGCGTACATCAGCCCGACTATAAATTCAGAATTGCCGCCGAGTTCCGCCATACGGAAAGGCAGGAAGTTGGTGATGCCGGTGAAAACAAAGAAGGCCATGGCTTCAATGAGCATAAGGCTGCCGATGCCCGGATCCAGCAGTCCCGTCAGGTATTCTTTAAAGGAATGGAGGCGTGAAATAGAGCGTGCTTCATCATGCATCCTATAAAGCGCGGCCAGCGCCGGGAGCGGTGCTAGGGCCATGCAGAGCAAGGCAGTCCTCCAGCCAAACAGCGAGGAAATACCGCCTGGCGCAACGCGGCTGATAAATCCGCCCAGATTTGTGCAGCCGATGTAGGCGGCCAGCGTCCACTGAAGCTCGCTACCGTGAAAATGGCGGGAAATATAAGTCATGATGGTTGTCATCATGGCAGCTGCGAGCATTCCTTGCATGACGCGCCAGCCAAGGAGGATGTTGAAGGTTGAGGTAAAGTATAGACCGATGCCGGATACAGCAACAAAAAGGAGGATGCCGATGAGAAGCTGACGCGCGGTTGCCCTGCTGACTAGGGGGCCATAAACCAGGGGAGCGATAGCCAAGGGAAGGAGACCTGCGCTGATGGCCAGTGCGGTTGTTGCCTTGTTAGTTCCAAACTCCCGGCTGATGACATTAAGCAGAGGCTGCGGTGCGAAGAGCAGACCAATCTCGCAGACGGTCAGATATAGCATGGTTATCCAGGTCAGGAGATCTGGCCTGGACGGGGAAGGCGAGGATTTGCTCGTCATTCGTTTCCCTCCTTGCCTCATGCCAGTGTTACGGCGCTGCTACATAGTGACTTTTCGCATAGAATAGCCCGATCTGGAGGACTGCTTCCACACCCGTTTAGATCTGCGATCGTTTACTGCTTCCTCTCGGTCAAAGAACAGCGTTTTGCCGGATCAAGAACGAGGACTGCGCAGTGCAGCTCTATTAGGATGCGGATGGTCTGAAGAGCGAACAAAGCAGATTTATCCGCTTTTCTCATTTTGAGCGCAATATTATATTCTTTGCTCTCAAGCTTTGTCCCGCTGCGGAGCGCGGCGTCTATGCCATCAACACAACCCACTCATAAAAGAAAGAGCGTCTGTCAGTAGCACGACCCCGGCAATGTGGTGGATCGTGACTTCATTAAGGTCGGCAGGAGGGTTGGCCACGGCGCAGATCATCGCCATCCACGGCGGGCAGGTCACCGTGAATGAGAGTAGGATGGATCAGTAAGGCAGTCTGTAAGGTAGGATTCAACCGTGTGCATCCATTGTGTTATTTCAAAGCATCTATGTAGCGCAGGCGCCAGGCCAGTAGTAGTACTACGGCGATCATCGCGCCAAAAAGGATCATGCAGCCGTTCCAGCCGTAATCATGGTACACAAAGCCTGGCAGCCAGGATCCCAGTGATCCCCCTATGTAATAGCAGGTCAAGTAGAGTCCGTTGATCATGCCTTTGTCAATCGTTGTGAGGCGGGAGATGAGTCCCGGCGCGTTGGAGTGCGCGGTAAAGTGTCCGAGGCAGATCAGGCAGAGCGCGCTGAAGACAGCCATATTGTTTTTCAGGACCATTGCCGGTAGCATGGGCACGTAAACAACAAGTCCCCAGAACATTAGTTTCGCGGGACCGCCGCATAGGATGGTCAGCCGACGGGAATTGAAGGAAACTAGCACGCCAAGGATATAGCCCGCGTACATCAGCCCGACCATGAATTCGGAATTTCCGCCGAGTTCCGCCATGCGGAAGGGTAGGAAATTGGAAATACCCCCGAAAACAAATAACGCTATGGATTCAATGAGCAAGAGGCTACCAACGCCCGGATCCAGCAGGCCTTTCAGGTATTCCTTAAAGGAATGACGGCGTGAAACCGGGCGCGCTTCGTCACGCATCCTGTAAAACACGGCCAGCGCGGGGAGCGGTGCCAAGGCTATGCAGAGCAGGGCAGTTCTCCAGCCAAACAGAGAGGAAATGCCACCTGCTCCGGCCCTGGTGATGAATCCGCCCAGAATGGTGCAGCCAATGTAGGCGGCCATTGCTCGTTGAAGATCGCTGCCGCGGAACTGGTTGGAAATGTAGGTCATAATGGCTGTCATCATGGCAGGTGCGAGCATCCCCTGTATGATGCGCCAGCCAAGGAGAATCTTGAAAGTTGTGGTGAAGTATAGGCCGACGCCGGATGCGGCAACTAAAAGGAGGATGCCTGTGAGAAGCTGGCGTGCGGTTGCCCGGCTGACCAGGAGGCCGTAAAACAGAGGGGCGATGGCCAGGGGGAACATTCCTGAGCTGATAACTAGCGCGGTTGTTGCCTTATCGGTTCCAAATTCCTGGCTGATGACGTTGAGTAGAGGTTGTGGCGCGTAGAGCAGACCAAGCTCACAGACGGTCAGGTACATCATGGTTATCCAGACCAAGGGGTCCGGTCTGGAAGGGGAATACGCCACTTTGGATTTATTCATCATTCGTTTCCCTCCTTGCCTCATGCCGATGGTACGGCGCTGCTACATAGCGACTTTTCGCATATGGTACTTCAATGGGGCAGAGTTAAGATTTTTGTTTATTATGTTAGGATAGTAACCCGATCTGGAGAGTTGCCTCCGCGGTGAAAGCAGCGATTTCAGCCTGGCTCAGGGCAATCAGGCATAATCCGTTTTGATCCGCGAGCGTTACTGCTTCCTCTCTGTCAAAGAACAGCGTTTTGTCGGCTTCAAGAACGAGGGCGGCGTAGTGCTGCTCTGTCAGAATGCGGATGGTCTGAAGCCCGACAGAGGGCAGATCTACCCGTTCTTCCTGGCAGGGTTTAGCCATTTTGAGCGCAACGCATCCTTTGCCCCCAAGCTTTGCCCCGCGGCGGAGCGTGGCGTCTGTGCCTTCAAGGCATTCCACAGCTATGACCATGGCTTCACGCACAACCATGCACTGCCCTATATCGAGGCGTCCGGTGAGGGTCAGCTTTGGCCAGCCGTAGGCAATGGCCTCTCGAATGGCTTCCGTAGGTTTGATTTTGCCTAGGATTCCTGCGGGGCAGCGCAGATCCGGAACAAGGTCGGCCGGATTAAGGACCTGGAGTCCCTCGCGTTCAAATTCGCCGATGATAGTCCTTAACAGCGCGTCGTCGCCTTTGTTTTTGCGGAGAGTAAAAAGCAGGCGCATAGACCGCACGTCAGGACGGAAGTCCAGCGCTTTGGGTTTGGACACGGCGCCGGCCATGCACAGACGGACAACGCCATATTCCTTGAAAAATTCCAGTATCCTGCCAAGCTGGCCGATATGAACCATCAGAAAACCATCGGCCTCATATTCAAGGCCTGGATCGGCGTTACCGTAAAGTCCGCATATGGCGACTGAGTAACCTGCTTCGTGAGCACCTTTCGCCACAAGGTGGGGGAACTGGCCGCTTCCGGCGATAATGCCAATGCATTCTCTCATTTTGGCCTTTTCTCCTTTTTTTTTCGCTAGAAAGCGGCGTGTCCTTCAAAAAAGGTTTTTTTGCATACGGCCTTTTACCGTAAGACACTGCGCATGACAACACCTGGAGTTTGTTTTTTTCCATGTTTCAAAGCTTGCTTTGCCTGTGGAGTCTGTGTATTTTGACAACGTTGTCCTGCGGTCAGGAATAAGCCGTAAAAGCTTTTTTCGTCTTCTTGGCTGTGCTGGGAAACGCCGCAGGACGGAGAATCCTAGCAACTTGTCGGTTGTTAGGCGGCTTGCGGGCAAAGGTTCCGCATCGGGCACGGAAAAGCCGGCGGGCATGCCATCTTCCGAAACGTTTTTTTACTCACTGGAGCCATCATGCTGGACGCCATCCGTTCCAATGCCCAATCCCTTGGTGTTAAGATAATTTTCGCGATTATTATCATCGTGTTCGTTTTTTGGGGCGTGGGCAGCTTTATGAGCAGCCCTTCCTCCGATATTATTACTGTCAATGGCGAGCCTATTTCCGCTTCGGAAATCCTCAGGTCCGCTTCCAGTTTGACAAGGCAGATTCAACAGAGTCGACCCGGCATGACCGAGGAAGATCTAAAGCCGTTCAAAATCAAGCATCGCGCCGCAGAGCAGCTGATCGGGAGTAAGCTTCTTTTGCAGGAGGCAGAACGCCTTGGAATTTCAGTAACTCCTGTTGAGCTGCGCAAGGTTATTGAGTCGTTGCCGTATTTTCACAATCAAGACGGTGCGTTTGATCCGGAAGTCTACAAGCGGGTGCTTTCTTCCGGACAGGAGACGCCGGGCACTTTTGAAGAGGGGCTCAGGCAGGAGCTGCTGATAGAAAAGCTAAACCGCATTGTAACGACCGGCGCGTCCGTAACCGAGCAGGAAATTAAGAGCCTTTTTGAGTTTCAGACTGAGCGGAGGGAGCTTGAGTACGTGTTGTTCCCCGCCTCCGATTACACGACTGGCGACGCTCCTAAGGATGAAGATATCCAGAAATGGTACGAGGCCCATCAGGATGGCTTCAGGGTGCCGGCCTTCGTTGATGTTGACTATCTGCTTATTGGCGTGGAAAGCCTCGCTCCCTTCTGTATGCCGGATGACGCCACTGTGGCAGCCTATTACGAAAAAAAAAGGGACCGTTTTGCCGTTCCTGAACAGGTCCATGCCCGCCATATCCTGATTCAGGCGCCTGCGGATGACGCTGAAGCAGGCAAAGCGGCACTTAGCAGAATAGAGGAGATCCGCGACCGCCTTTTGAAAAAAAAGATTTCATTTGCTGAAGCGGCCCAAAAAACTTCTGATGACAAGATCACCGCGGAAAACGGAGGAGACTTGGGCTGGTTTGCCCGCGGTCAGATGCTTCCTGAATTTTCAGAAAGCGCGTTTGCCCTGAAGAAAGGGGAGATCTCCGAGCCGATTAAAACGGCCTACGGCTACCATCTTATTTTACTGGAGGACCACAAGCCTGCTGGCACGCGTCCCTTGGATGAGGTAAAGGAAATAATCCGCAAGCAGATTGGCACGGAGCAGGCGGCAGGCAAGCTTCAGGATGTACTCGATCAAATCCTCCTCAATGTTATGGGCGGGAAAACATTAGAAGACGCCGGAGAGCCGTTCAAATTGGTACCAGTGAACACCGGTTTACTAAAGGCAGCTGATTTGGCTGCCGCGCTTGACATTAAACTGGAGGAAGCCGCCAAGCTGCTGAAAAGCAAGACCGGTGCCGTTAATGAAACGCCTTTTGTTACCAAAAAGGGCTATGTGCTGGCCCGCGTTAAAGAATCTACGCCTGAGCGCGTTAAGCCTTTTGAAGAGGTGAAAGCGGAAATTAGCATGCGCCTCGCGGCAGAAACACGCGCCAATCGCGCACTAGAGGCGGCCTTAGCTGTTCGTTCCGAAATTAAGGACGGTTCGTTGCCCTCCAAGCTGATGGGCAAGGCCAAAAAATCGGAACCCATTGACCGATCCGGAAAACTTTCCGGATTTGGCGCCAATGCAGAATTGGGCCGTGCGGCCTTTTTAACTTCCCTCGGTGACTGGCTTCCCACTGCCTACACCATGGAAAAGGGCGCCGTCATAGCCCGTGTGCTCACGAGCATTCCCGCTGAAGAGGGCGCGTGGGATAAGGTTCGTGAAATAATGATGAACAGGGCGCTGGAAAGCCGCCGTTCCAATCTTTTTGAAGCGTTTTACCAGTCGCTGCGTGCCAAGGCAAAAATTCTTCTGCAAAACCAGAAATTCCTTGAGGATTGATCGACATCGCGTCAAAACTGAGAGGAGATTGCCATGCCCAAGAATATATTCAGCGAGCCCGGTATCAAAACCGGTATAACCATCTGCAAGGCTTTGATGCGCAACGGCTATGATGCCTACCCTATCAATGCCCAGCTCCAGAAAATCCTTTGTGAAAAACTCGGCAAGCTTGATGTAGACATTGCCTGCGCCTGCGATGCGGAAGTGCTGGCTAAGCTGGTCCCTTCCATTCAGCCCGGCCGCGAGGATGAATCGATGGCGATGCTGGAGGAGAACGGCATTATCCTGCATTTTTACCCGACAGACGTAGAGAACGCCTCCCATCCGGAGCGCGCTCAGCGCTCTATGACGCCGAGAATGCTGCGTCTGCTGAATGAGCTTGGCCAGGCGCACAAGTTTCGCATGCCCAAGCTAGATAACCCGGATTCCTGCTTTGAGGATTTTGAGTGCGGGCAGATCCGTCTCCTTGGCATTCCTTCAAACACACTGTCCCACGATTATCTTCTTGCCATCCGCGCGCTGCGCCATGCCGCCAACTGTGATCTGCCTATTGCCCCGCAGACATGGGTTTCCATTGTCCAAGCGGCCAATCGTATCCTTGATTATGTGCCGGCTAGCTCCATTATGGAAGAATGGAGAAATGTCGCCGCAGAATCCATGTGGAAGTTTGTGCAATTGCTTTTTGACGCGAATTTGCTTCATGGCATTATGCCGGAAGTCGCGGCACTTTCTTGCGTCATGCAGGAGCGCAATGACGAAAGCGATGAGCAGGAAAGCGTTTTCGATCATACCATTGCCTGTATGCGTTATTACCCCGAAGGCTCCCTGCCCATGGACTGGTACGGCGTGCTGGCTACCATGTTCCACGATATTGGTAAGCTGTATACGGCCGAGCATTTCGCCGGCCGCTGGACGTTTTACCAACACCATAGGGTGGGCGCTGCGGTGACGCGAAAGATTCTCCGTCGTCTCCATTTTGAACCGGAGGATATTGATCTTATCTGCCATCTGGTGCGCAATCACATGATGTTCCATTTCATGTTGACTGACAGGGGGTTGCGCCGCTTTAAATCCCTGCCGGAAACAGAAAGGCTGATTGAGATCTGCCGTGCCGACATCAAGGCCCGCGATGGCAGCTATACTTCCTTCAATCACAACCAGAAGTATCTGAACCGCACGGAAACCTCTGAGCTGATGCTGGAACCGCTTTTGAATGGTAATGAAATTATGGAATACACCAAGCTGCCTCCGGGGCCTGAAGTCGGCAATATTCGAGATGCGCTGCTAAAGGCGCAGATCGCTGGTCTTATCACCAATACGCAAAGCGCTGTTGAGTTTGTGAAGCGCTATACAAAGAAGTAGCTGGCTGTTTTTTTTTGCCGAAATGCCATTTTGAACCAATTTTTCTGTGAAGCACGCCGTGTTACGCGGCGTGTTTTCGTATTCTCTAGGATGCGCTATGGTCAATTTGCTTGATTTTACTTGGCCGGAGCTGGAAGATTTCATGATGGAACTGGGTGAGCCCCGTTTTCGCGCACTGCAGATTTGGCAATGGATCTGGCAGAAAAATATCGTTGACTTTGACGCGATGACCAACATTTCCAAAGCTGCCCGCATGAAGTTGAAGGAAGCGGCCGAGTGCCGACTTCCAGATGTGGTTGATGTGCAGAGAGCTGTCGACGGCACGGAAAAGCTTCTGCTCCGCCTTGAAGACGGGGCGATGGTGGAAACTGTTATCATCCCCAGCGAGGCGCAGGATGGTAGCGTCCGCATAGCGCAATGTGTTTCATCGCAGGTCGGTTGCGCCATGAACTGTACGTTCTGCAGTACCGGCGGCATGGGGTTTATCCGCAATATGACCGCTGGGGAAATTCTTTCACAGATAGTTCTGGCACGCCACCGCCTTGGGGATGACAGACCGGACCATCCCATTTTGCGCAATGTCGTCTTTATGGGCATGGGCGAGCCGCTTTTAAACTTGAGGGAGGTCATGAGAGTCCTTTCCATCATGCACCACGAAAAAGGCTTAGATTTTTCCGCCCGGCGTATTACCGTTTCAACCTGCGGCATAGAGAAGGGTCTACGTGAGCTTGGCGAGAGCGGGCTGGCTTTTTTGGCGGTTTCCCTGCATGCGCCCAACCAGAGTTTGAGGGAGCGCATCATGCCCAAGGCCGCCCGCTGGCCGCTGGAAGAACTAATGAACGCTTTGGCCTCCTATCCCCTCAAGACCCGTGAGCATATTACGTTTGAGTATCTGTTGCTTGGCGGTATAAACGACAGTCCTGCCCATGCGAAGGAGCTGGCACGGCTGATCCATAAAACGCTTGGTCGTGAACGCGCCAAGCTCAACTTACTCGTGTACAATCCGTCTTATTCTCCGCGGACGGAAGGATCGCCGTACCGCGCGCCAGCGCCGGAGGCTGTGCTCGCTTTTGAGAAGGTGCTGTGGGAAAAGAATATTACGGCTATTGTGCGCAAGAGTAAGGGACAGGATATCAAGGCGGCCTGCGGTCAGCTTTGCGTGAAGCGCGTGGAGAAGGAGGCAAGCAGTGTTTTTCAAGCGTTGCTATAGATACTTCTAGCGCTGGATATGTGAAAAAAACGTTGGATCATAGCTAATCCGCCACCATCTTTTGATCTTTGAAAAAGTTAGGAAATTCGTTTGGAGCCGTTTTCCTATACTCGGCTTGACTAGGTTCTATCGTGCAGGAAAAGGAGGTATTCGCGAAGGAGCTTGTCAATGCGGCCGTTTAGCACCGAATCCACGTCGCCGATTTCGCAGTTAGTCCGGTGATCCTTCACAAGGCGGTAGGGCTGGAGTGTGTATGTGCGGATTTGGCTGCCAAAGCTGATGGCGTTTTTGCCGGCGTATTCCGCTTGCTGCTCAGCTTCTTTTTTCCGAAGCTCCAGTTCATATAAGCGAGCCCGCAGGATGCGCATGGCGGAATCCTTGTTGTGGTGCTGAGATTTTTCGTTTTGGCATTGCGCGGAAATGCCGGTGGGAATGTGGGTTACGCGTACGGCGGAGGAGGTCGTGTTGACGCTTTGTCCACCGGGTCCGGAGGAGCGGAAAATGTCGACCCTGATGTCGCTTTCTTTAATATCGATGTCGATGGTCTGTCCCACATCGGGGATCACATCGACCGAGGCGAACGAGGTATGGCGTCTTCCGGAGGAATCAAAAGGGGAGATGCGGATGAGGCGATGGATGCCTTTTTCGCCTTTTAATAGGCCGTAAGCGTTTTCCCCGCTGATGCGCAGAGTAACGCTCTTGATGCCGGCTTCCTCGCCGGGGAGGAAATCCAGTTCCTCAACGGTACATTTGTGCTGATCAGCCCAGCGCAGGTACATGCGCTGGAGCATTTCTGCCCAGTCCTGCGCCTCTGTACCGCCGGCGCCGGGGTGGATTTCGAGGATAGCGTCCAAATGATCTTCTTCGCAAGAAAGCATGAGCGAGGTTTCTATTTCTTCCAGCAGATCGTTTAGCCGATCGATCTGCGCAGCCAGCGATTCCAGCGCTTCGGCAAGTTCAGCAGGGTCCGTGCCCTGGTCTTCCATTTCCTGCGCCAGTTCGAGCCACTCGTTCATGTCCGCATGGACGGATTTCAGCTGGGAGGAGAGGGCAAGATCCGCTTCGAGGCGGCTTTTTTCCTGAAGCACAGGCGTGAGTTTCGCAGCGGCCGCCCACGCATCGGGGCTCGTAAGCTGCGTTTCGATATCCTTGAGTCGTGCGCTTAAGGCCGGCTGGTCAAAGACGCCTCCACAGCGTTTCATATTTTTGAGAGAGGGGGATGGTTTTTGATTTCAGATCGGCGAGCTGGAGCATGATGTTGTCCCTCTTGCGGCGGTGTGAGCCGGCGTTGATTTGACCAAGCGAGGAGCCAGAGTGCGGCAAAGGCTGCGGTCGCAATTCCAGGCATCCAGGGAGCCAAGTGAAAGAACAGGGTTGTCCCGCGCGCGGGCGCAATACTGGCGTGCAGAGTGGCCGCTGTAAACAGGGGACTTTGACTAAGAAGTCTGCCCTTGGCGTCAATAAAGGCTGAAATTCCCGTGTTTGTGGCGCGCAGAAGCGGGCGGCCAAATTCCACACTTCGTAACAGGGTAGTGTGCAGGTGTTGTACCGGGGCACTAGTGCGCCCAAACCACGCATCGTTGCTGATATTGATGAGTGTATCCGCGCCGTCTGCCACGCGTTGGCGGGCAAGTTCGGGAAAGATACTTTCATAGCAGATAAGCACCCCGGGAACAAGCGCCGCTTCACCCTTTTCCGCGTCAAAAATCCTCATCCTCGCTCCTGGTGGCTCACGGCCGGGTACAAAAGCGCCGATAGCCTGAAAAAGACTTTCTAGAAAAGGAAAATCCAGAAAGGGCGGCGCGTATTCGCCAAAAGGCACGAGATGCTGTTTATCGTAGGAATCTGTCAGCTGGCCGTCGGCATTAAGGAAATTTGCCCTGTTAAAGTATTTACCACTGGATCGGTTGTAAGCAATCGTGCCAAAAGCCAATTCCGCGTTGGTTCTTTTGGCCAACATTCTCAATGGCAGTACCAGCTCTCTTTCGGATTCCGCGTCAAAGGGCATGGCTGTTTCAGGCCAAATAACGAACGCGGTTTCCGTACGCGGCTCAAGGCGCGTCAAGGCGCCTTGGGTTAGTTCCATGTAGCGCGTTACCGTTGCGCGCTGCATAGCAGGACTCCATTTGACATTTTGGTTAATATTTCCCTGAACAAGAAGCACATCAACGTTTTTGCGGGAAATGACCTGATGCTCCATGTATGCCGCGCCAGCGCACCACGCGCCGAGAAAAATGCCCAGTGCCGCACAGAAAGCCGTTAAGCCCCTACGTCCGCCGCGTTCAAGTCCAAGCCCTGCTAGGCAGGAAAGGCCAGCGAAAAAGCCGCCAAGGCCATAGGCTCCTAGTACGGATGCGCCTTGGATGAGCGGCGAAAGAGTGGCAAAGGCCGCGGCAAGCGGTGTCCAGGAGAATCCGGAAAAAAGCCAGCCGCGGATCCATTCCAGTAAATACCAGCCAAAGGCGAGGAGGAGCGCCCCGGAGAGGATAGTGGGATGAAGTTTTTGTGTTTCATGTGCTAGGAGAGCGAAGATTCCGCCGTAGACGGCCATGTAGGCGGCAAGCAGAACGGCGCAGGGCACGGCCAGAGCCCAAGGGAGAGCGCCGAAATCGTGGACGGGCACGGCAATCCAGTACAGTACGCCGCTCCATCCAAGGGTGGAGGCGGCCCAGCCGCGGAGGAAAGCCCTCCCCCTAGAGGGAGCGCCTTGCCCTAAGAAAAGGAGCGCCATGGGGTGCAGCAGGATCAGCCAAGGGATGTGGCAGAGCGGATTGGCGAGCCCAAGCCAAAGGCCCAGGGCTGCCATCGCATGCATGATTAGAAGATGTGGCATGAATTGCATCAAGCCGAAATCGCAATGAAAGTCAAGCAGTGGATGTATCCGCGGGCTTTGCTGCGTTTCGCAGCGGGAAAGACAAATTCCTCTGGACAGCGGAAAGCTTTGCATCTATCATAACAGAGATCAGTTGCCTTGCGGTACGCCGTGGCGTCTGGGAAAATACGATTTTGCCGGCATAGTCCGGCGCGCAGGAGAATTATTATGGCCCATAAGAAAGTGGAACGCCAGAAGGAACTGGCCCGCCGCCGTCATCGTCGCGCGCAGCGCCTCAAGGAACGCATCCATCAGGCTCAGGCTGAAGCTGCTAAAAAGTAGCGTTTTTAAGTTTCGGCCTGTTTCGCGTGTCGGTGAAACCGGACATTTTTATGAAGCGGCAACGCTTCTGCGCTGTCGCTTCTTTTCTATTTGTGTAATCTTTACTGTACGTATTTGAGCGAGTTTCATGCCTATTTACGAATACTACTGCGCGCACTGCGACCGCACCTTTGAAGAATGGACGCAGCATCACGATGCCCCTGCAAGTATGTGCTGCCCCAAATGCGGAGGCGAGGCAGGACGCATCGTTTCCAATACATCGTTTATGCTCAAGGGCCAAGGCTGGTATGTAACAGAGTACGGTACGCACCGTGGCAAGAGCGAAGGCGGGTCGGTCGCTACGTCTGACGAACATCATGACGGCAACCCTTCCTCAGCCAAGGCTGAAGCTCCTGCCGCGCCCGCGGCCTCCAAGGCGGAAAGCAAGCCTGCTGCAGCCGTACCCGCTGCGGGCAATGCCGTATAAATTTTATTGTTGGAGACGTCATGATCGAACGCTATACTCGCCCAGAGATGGGTTCCATTTGGACTCTGGAAAACCGCTACGCTAATTGGCTTAAGGTTGAGCTAGCTGTGTGCGAGGCCTGGCATGAACTTGGCGTCATTGATGGCGCCTCTATGTCGGCCATCAGGGAAAAGGCCGCCATCGATGTCCGGCGCATTCTGGAAATCGAGGAAACGACACGCCATGACGTGATCGCGTTCCTGACTTCTCTAGAAGAAAAAATTGGTCCGGCCGCGCGTTTCATCCATTTAGGCTGTACCTCTTCCGATATTGTGGATACGGCTGGCAATATGCAACTTGCCGAAGCCGGAGGCATGATCGTTAAAGATTTTGAAAACGTTCTGGCTTCGTTAAAGAACATGGTTCAGCGCTGGCGTGGGCAGCTTTGTATGGGGCGGACGCACGGCATCCACGCCGAACCCACAAGTTTTGCTCTTAAGATGGCGGGCTTTTACGCCGAATTTTCGCGGCATCTTGCGCGCTTTAAGGTCGCGCTTGCCGAAATCCGTGTGGGCAAGATTTCCGGTGCCGTTGGCACTTACGCCTTTCTTTCCCCGCAGATTGAATCCGCAGCCTGCAAGCGTCTTGGGCTAACGCCCGACCCCATTTCCACGCAGGTCATCCAGCGTGATCGCTTGGCTCATTTCTTTACAACTCTTGCGGTGGCTGCCGGCGGAATTGAGCGTATCTGCGTGGAGCTGCGCCACCTCCAGCGCACGGAGGTTCTGGAAGCGGAGGAAGGCTTTGGCAAGGGGCAAAAAGGCTCTTCTGCCATGCCACATAAGAAAAATCCCATTTCTGCGGAAAACCTGTGCGGACTTTCCCGTCTGATTCGCTCTAATTCTCTGGCTGCAATGGAAAACCAAGCTCTCTGGCACGAACGCGACATCAGCCATTCTTCTGTGGAGCGTGTCATCATGCCGGATACGACTATTCTTATGGATTACGCGCTTAACCGCCTTACGAGGCTTCTTGACGGACTGAATGTGTTCCCCGAGCATATGGAGCGCAACCTCCACGCTTCCTGCGATCTCTTTTATTCCCAGAAAATCCTTACGGCCCTTGTGGGTTCCGGTATGCCACGCCAGGAAGCGTATGTGGCCGTACAGCGCAACGCTATGCAGAGCTGGAAAAGCGGAACGCCCTTCCCTGATCTCGTTCGGGCGGATGCAGGCATTGCCGCGCATCTCAGCAAGGAAAAGCTTGATGAGCTTTTTGACGTGCGCGCCTACCTCAAGTATGAAAATGAAATACTTGACCGTGTCATTGGCAAATAGCCCTGCCTAATGACGCATGCGCCCACGGGAATGCTACGTGGGAGACGCTGTGTTTTGCGCCGCGCCGGAGAATATGTGCTTCCGGCGCGGCATTTTTTGTCGAGATTTTTCCTTTATTTTCCCTGCCAAGGAGTCGGCTATGCGCGTGAAAAGCCTGCTGCCCGGTGAGCCTCTATTTTTGATGGATGGTTCAGCCTTTGTATTCCGAGGCTATTATGCTAACCAGAATCTTTCCCGTTCTGATGGTTTTCCTACGGGGGCCCTGTTTATTGTAGGCAGGGTGCTTCTGCAGATCCTCCGTGAAGAAGAACCGCACCGTTTTGTCATGATACTGGATGGCCACGGCCCGAACTTCCGTCATGAAATTTTCCCCCCGTACAAAAGTCAGCGCAAGGCGGTGCCTGATGGCCTGCTTGTGCAGATTGATCCTATCCGCCGCCTTACACAGGCGCTGGGACTGCGCCTTCTTGTTTCCGAAGGCTGCGAGGCGGATGACTGTATTGCTTCCCTGGCGCTGCGGTATAGGGACAGAGGGGGCGTTGTGATTGTCGGTGCGGATAAGGATCTCAAGCAATGCCTGCACGAGCGCGTGCTTATGTGGGACCCGGGCGGTCGTGAAGGGAAGATCACAACACTGGAGAGCTTTCGGGCTGAAACAGGGCTTGAGCCTTCGAGTTGGCCGGATGTGCAGGCTGTTATCGGCGATTCCAGCGACAACATCCCCGGCATCCCTAGAATCGGCATTAGGACGGCGGAGACGCTGTTTCGGTCTTTTTCGAGCCTTGAAGATATTCGAGACCGCTATGACGAATTGACCCCGGCTTTGAAAAAAAAGATCGCGGGCCATCTGGACAGTGCCTTTCTATACCGTCAGCTGACCCGTTTGGATACGGGGCGCTGCGCGGAAATGGCGGAGGAAGATTTTGCCGTGCGTCCTGTAGATGTGAGGGAAGTTTCCGCTATTTTGCGTGAGTTTGAACTGAGTTCGTTGGAAAGGGAGATCGCGGGGCTTATAGGAAGCGGTAAAATGGCAACGGTTACGAAGTCCGTTGTACAGGGAATGCTTTTTACCATGCCCAAAGCTTCGGAACGCATTAAAGCGGAAACAATCGACGGTTTGCCGAACGCTGTGTTCTGGGCTGGGAAAAGCGTAGCACTCATGCCGGATACGGACGGGCTGACAATCGCTGCGGAAGGCAGGGAGTGGGCGTATTCCGGCCACCCCGAGCCTTTAGCGCAGCTTTTCGTCAGATCGGCGGCTCTGCATTCCGGTACGCGTTTTGTTGTCTCGGATCTCAAGAAGCTTCTGCATAGCTGCGGCGCGTGGCGGCGTATCCCCATGGTGCGCTGGTTTGACCTTGGGCTTGCAGTTTACCTGCTGGATCCTGAACAGGCGGATTATGCTTGGCCTCGTCTGTCCGGGGAGTGGAGCACTGACCTCAATATGTCCCCCAAAAATCCCGGCTTGCTAGCGTTGGCAATGGCTTCGGCTCTGCGCCAGCGGCTTGAGTCAGCCGGTTTGACAACGCTTTTGCAGGGTATTGAAATCCCGCTGACAGCCGTGCTGGCCGATATGGAGGATGCCGGTGTGCAGCTGGATGCGGAGCGTTTGTCGTCCTTCCTTGACAATGTGCGACGCGAGCTTGATCGGCTTACGGAGGAAATTTACCGTGAGGCTGGCGGCCCCTTTAACATCCGTTCAGCGCAGCAGCTGGGCGAGGTATTATTTACAAGGCTGGGGCTTCCTGCCGCGAAAAAGACGCAGGGCGGGCAGGCCAGCACCTCAAAAGACGTGCTGGACAGACTTTCCGGCAAACACCCTGTTGTAGATGCCCTGCGCAAGTACCGAGTACTTGAAAAACTGCGATCCACCTATCTTGAACCGCTGCCTAAACTGATGGGGGCGGATGGCCGCATTCGCACCACCTTTAACCAAACAGCTACGGCCACAGGCCGACTTTCTTCCAGCAACCCGAATTTGCAAAATATCCCCGTGCGCGGCGCACAGGGCAGGGAAATGCGGGACTGCTTTACGGCATCTAATGGAAAATTGATAGTTTCCGCCGATTACTCGCAGATAGAGCTGCGCGTTCTAGCTTGCGTTTCTCAGGATCCGGAACTTCTGCAGGCTTTTAAGGAGGGGGCGGATATTCACGCACGCACGGCGGGGCTTTTGTATGACCTGCCTGCAGACCGTATTTCTGCCGATCAAAGACGGGCGGCCAAAACAATCAATTTCGGACTGCTTTACGGCATGGGCGCGCAGAAGCTTGCACATGATCTGAGCATTTCCACAGCCGAAGCCCGTGCGTTTATCTCGCGATATTTTGAGCGCTTGGGCACGTTACAGGTCTTTTATGAACAAGTCCGGGAAAAAGCGAGGGTTCAGGGCTATGTAACAACGCTCTCCGGTCGCCGCCGGCTGCTTCCAGGCATTCATTCTGCCTCCGGCCAGGTGCGCGCGCTTGCGGAAAGGCAGGCCGTCAATACCGTCATTCAAGGCAGTGCCGCAGATATCATCAAGCTGGCCATGCTGGCTGTGGCGAGGGATGCCAGGCTTGCGGCTATGCAGGCTCGGATGCTTTTGCAAATCCACGACGAATTGCTCCTTGAAGTTCCGAAAGAGAACGCTGCCGCTGCCGGCGGGCTGGTCGCGGAAATTATGTCCTCCGTCATGCCTGGCGGCAGGAAAATGGATATTCCCCTGCTGGTGGAATGGGGGATAGGGCATAGCTGGGGTGATGCTCATTAACAAGAAAAGACTTCCTGAGAGAAGGAGACTTTTTCATGATTCTGCTCCAAGGCACAGCGGGATCGCCACGTTAATCGCTCAGTTTGAAGCATTCCGGCAAGTACCGCCCTAAAGGTAAAGCGCCCGGTCTCTACTTGAGAGCTTCAACCCGTACGCGAGTTCTATGGTGGCGCAGCAAGCCGATCTGCTTAGCCGCGGCGTAGGAAAGATCGATGACATAGCCTTTGACGAATGGCCCGCGGTCATTGATACGGACGACCACGCTTTTCCCCGTTTGCAAGCAAGTTACACGGACAACGGAACCTAGAGGAAGGGTCTTGTGCGCGGCTGTCATTGCGTGCTGGTTATAGCGTTTTTCACTGGATGTGGGTTTGCCGTGGTGGCCTTTTCCGCCATACCAAACTGCGTACCCTTCTTCTCTGTAGCCGTGGGCCGATTTGAGAGGATAATAGGTGACGCCCCGCACTGTATATCCTTTTGCTGATTTTGTCTGGCGTGAGGCCGTGTCTTTGGGGGTGTGATTTTTATATGTCTGTTTGGTTGCTTCGGCTGGGGTAGCGCAGCCGGCAATGAACGTAGCTGCCAGCAAAGCTAAGCCGCAGCGACAGAGGGCGAGGTTGCGGAATGGTAACATGGCGTCTCCAATTGAGCGGGGACTCCGTTTGCGTGCTTCGGTGCCTTAGGAAAGAGCTTATGATCGGGATTGCTTGGACGAGGAAAGGTTGAAAGGTTATAAGGCTGATTCATGCCAAAAGACGCTGGAGCCTGCTTTCTTGCCATACGTGGCTTTTGGTGTTCTGCGGTATTTTTTTGGCTGGAGCGTTTCGTTAGTGCGTGATGCGATTGATGAAAAGCCGCCGTTTGCTCGGCATATTTTTATCCGTTTTTTTTTCCGAATGACACAAATTATGAGAATGTTCAAGATGTTAAAACTTTTTACTTGGCTGTGTAAGTGGCGGACAAACCAAGCAGGGCTGCAGGGGAGTACTGCCGCACAGTTACGCCATCGCCAATGTCGCGCCTATCCCGCGGGCTTCTTCGCATTGCCTGGGCCAGTGTTCTCTACGCCAGGCTGCTTTCTGCGGTTCAGAAAAAATAGATGATTCGTACAGGCTGTAGTCTTTAAACTGATAGGTATTAAAGGCCCACAGCGTGATCGGGGCAACACGGAAATGCTGCGCAGTGAAGGCTTCTATCAGGCTTAGCCTTTCCTGCATATGGTACTGTCGTGTACGTTCTTCAGTCATATTCATTGTATAAATATACGCCGAGGGCATTTTCTTAGGGAAAATCGTTGGAATTTCGCTGCTGTACAGGTAATTTGAGAAAAAGAGCCTCTCGAGGCAGGCGATCAGCGCTGATGTGAGATTCATAAAGTAAATGGGAGAGCCGAAAATAACGGCGTCAATCTGCTTGATGCGCTCAAGCACAGGCGAGAGGTCATCTTTCATGGCGCAGATGCCGTGTTTTTTGTTTTTGCGTTTGCAGGCAAAGCAGCTTGAGCAGCCCTTGAAGTTCAGAGAATAGAGATTGATAAGCTCTGTGGCGGCTCCTGCGCTTTCCGCGCCGAGCAAAGCTTGTTTTAGAAGTTCAGCCGTGTTTCCTTTGCGCCGCGGGCTGCCGTTGATGGCGAGGATAGTTTTTGCATTCATAACTGTTCCTTTTTGCGAGGGATTGTTTTACGCCAGTCGGACGAGACATTGCCTTGCTGCCTTCTAGAGATTCAGGAAAGCTGTTGCGGCATACCAATTGTGCTGGATTACAGGGAAAAGAATGCTGAGACGCGATATAACTCTCAGCATTCTTTTCCCTGTCTGAAGACGGCGCCTTTAAAACGATGCACTTGCGCTGCTGAGGCATGGAATTAGGACAGCGGACATCGAAAAAAAAAAGGTCTTTTTTTCGCGAAGGGCAAAATGTCCACGAATACCTAAGGCCCTTGGAGTCTGTTCATGCCGTTTATCACGGCGTCAGCTTATTTGTAGAATCCTTCCGCCATTTTTTCCACACCCTCTTCGCCAGGCAGACCCGGGTATGCTTTTTTGAGGGCTACAGCAAAGGCGTCCGCCGTGGGGCAATCCTCCCTGAGCTTCTTGAGTACCTCGAGGTATTTCATGCGGAATTGTACAGCATCTCCGCCGGCAAGACCTCCGTGTCCGCCAACAAAATACTTGCACCCGGAATTCAATGCGGCACTGGTTGATTCAATTTCTGCGTCAATGGCAGCGGCGGAATTCAGCTGCAGATGGTTCATGTGCGCTTTGGCAAAGGCCCAGTGTGTGTAGTACACCTGCTTTTTCCCGATAATGATGTCAGCCGCCGGGAAACCGGAGATAGGGCCTTTCTGGAAGGTAAAGGGCACACCCGCCAGAGTTACCGTAGTGCCAAAGGGGACTTCCTTTGCCTGAACTTTTGGTATATCCACCATACTGTCGCCAAAGGTTTTTTTGAAGTGGGCCATCATGCCACTATAGACTTCGCCCTTAATGAACGCTGGCATGCCTTGGGGCATAAGCAGAGGGGCATTAGGCCGTGCGCCTTCGTGGTAGTCCGTAATCACCTGCCTGACCTTTTTTTTCAGTGCGGCAGTGTAGTCGCTGAATTCCTGCGCGTCCTTTTTGAAGAGCGGCAGTTCCATGAGTACAAGACCGTCTTTGCCTTCTACGATGAGGCTGGTATCTTTCATGACATCGTTGGAATTGTACACATGTACGGTAAAGTTTCCGCAATTCAGCGTTTCAAAGGTGCCTTTGGCCCAAGTGGGTACTGCCGCAAGCAGCAGAATCAGCAGGGGCATAGCAATGTACTTCATGAGGGTCTCCTTTTTTATAGTATGTTGCCAGGATTACGGCTGCGGCACAGTATTGATGCCGAGCTTTTTCCCTGGCTTGAGTTCGTTTATTTTGGCATGAATAAAGGGTTCTGTAGCGATCCAGACTATGGGCCATTTATCTAGGAATACCGTGTGCCGTGCCCCGGGCACAACGCAGAGCCGGGAATTGGGAATCATCTGGTGGGCCGCTAGGACTGTTGCAACAGGGGCATGGTCGTCTTCATCGCCTGTTATTAGCAGTACGGGGCATTTGATGGCGCTAAAAATTTCCTCGCCAACACTCATCGCATTCCAGAATGCCATATAGGAGGCAAGAAATTCCTGGAGGCGTTCAGGCTCCGGCATGATACGCCGCATCTGTTCGATATATGCCTTGTCGATTTTTTCCAAGTCAGCTACTGGCAGCCTAGGGGGAAAATAACCTTTTTTCAGTGTGCCTGCGCCAACAGCCACAATGCGTTCCACGGTTTCCGGGTGCGTAGCGGCCAGCTTATAGGCGGAATACGCGCCGTCGCTAAAGCCCAGCACAGGCGCTGGATCGTGAGTTATCGCCCGCATGACGGTCAGCATGTCATTGGCTTTTTGTTCATAGGTAAGTGGAGAATTCCCGATTTCCGAGCGTCCATGTCCCCGTGTGGAAACAACGATGACCTGGAAATTCTTGCGCAGTTCATCGATGAAGCAGCCCAGCTCGTAGGGCGATCCGACTCCTCCGCCGTGAAAGACAAAGAAAGGCCGTCCGTTGCCGTATACTTCGTAATAGATGCGGGCATCTCCTGCCCGAATGTATTTCCCCGCCGCATCATTGGCCCCATAGGGCGTTCCGCTGCCCCGGACGCCATAAGGCTGCGCGAAGTAGCGCAGCTGAGCGGCGTTTGCCGGCATGGCGCATGCCGAGATCAGCAGTAAAAGCAAGAAACGCAGAGTGCGCATGGTGTTTTCCTTAACTTGAAGCCCTTACGCCAAAAGTAGGGGAAGCTGGCGCCTGCAATCCCAGGAGGGTTCCTGTTTCATAGAGATTGCCTCGTATCGGGTAATCTTGACTATCGTCCGCTACAAACTATAGCTATAAACTACCGTGTAACAGTACCCTGTAAAGCCAAGGTTGATACAAATTTTTAATTATTTTAGTATGTTATTTGCATTTATATGTTTTTCCCCTTTCCTATGTATTTTTCTGTATAGGTCATGAGCGTACAAACAGCAAGACCTGAAAAAAAGGAGGAAATTTTTTTCACGCCATAGGCGGAGCCATTATTGCCTTGGCTGCGGTTGTTCGTAACCTGGTACTATTGTAATCATGAACGCATTGAAACGGTGCTGCATTTTCGATACCTATTTTGCCTTAATAACAGGCCCCGTTTTTTGCTGGAGACCTGTCCGTGATGAGCGGAGGAGAAAAAGTTGCCGGCTGCTGTGCAGAGCGGCTGTTTCATCTGCAAGTTTGGAGGAAAAATGATGGAAAAATGTCTGTTAGTTTCCGGGATTTTGGTTTTATCTCTGTTCTTTTTATTCGTTGGCCCTGGCAGGGCAGGGGATGCGAGGCCTGTTGTGCGCCTAGCCTATATTCAAGCCAGGCCGGGAATGAGAGACGCCTTTATCGCCGCTGTAACCGAGGGGATGCGTATATCGGTAAGAAAAGAACAGGGTGTTTTAGCCCTTTACTGCGTGGCGGATAAAAATGATCCTGACAAGTTGATATTTTTTGAGATATATGCCAGTGAGGAAGCCTATCAGGAGCATCGCGCCTCGCCGCATTTTAAGAAATACATCGAAACAACAAAAGATATGGTCATCTCTAAGTCATTGATGGAAACAATTCCTGTAGAATTGCGGGACAAATGGCATCGATGAAATGGTATGGAGACCAGCTGGGTTGTCTTGCGGCGTTCCCGCCAGCAGGATAAAAAAGTCAGCTCAGTTTCATGTTTTTGCTGCGCCTCGTAGGTATGTTCCGGTCTAATAGGTGCGAGGATCGTTGTCCCTAGAAGCGTAGCGGCGGGCTTTGTTTTTCGGGTTGTGAGATTATGCGGCTTTAACAATAAGATTTTATGGAGGAAAGCATGAACAGCAGTCTGCGGACAAGCGTTTTTTTGGGTCTTTTGGCATGGATGACTTGGTTTGCCTCAGCGGCCTTTGCTGCCGAAGTGACGCCGCAGGAAGCGAAGTTGATTACTGCGGAACTTAAAGCTACGGGAGGCGCGGTGCAGCCTATTGGCATGAGTAATGATGTCTATGCCAAGTATTTTACCGGACAGAGCTATCTAGCGGAACTCTCTGCGGACAAAAGTTTTCACGTGCCGAATGTGACGTTTGCCCACGGGGCCCATACTTTTTGGCATATTCATCATAATACCTGCCAGGTGCTTGTGGCTGAGGCTGGACGAGGCTACTATCAGGTTTGGGGAAAAGCCCCTCGGCTTCTTCTGCCCGGGAAGACGGTTACCATTCCGGCGGGTGTAAAGCATTGGCATGGTGCTGCTCCCGGTACGAGTTTCCAGCATATTGCTCTCATGAAGCAGGGGAAGGGCGTCCGAACGGAATGGCTGGAGGCCGTTGACGACACCCTCTACAAGTCGTTGAAGTAGGAGACTGCGGCGTATGAAGATGTTTTTTCCTGCGGCGTTGTTATCGGTATTGGCGATGAGCCTCAGTATTTTCCCCATGGAGGTAAATAGCATGGAACAGAATGGTCGGAAACGTCAGGTACAGAAAATTGTGCAGACAGCCGGACGAGAGCGCTTGGGAGACTTCGCGCCTGATTTCGCCCGCTATAATGACGATATTCTTTTCGGCGAGGTTTGGTCGCGCAACGACAAACTTTCTCTGCATGACCGCAGCATTGTTACCGTGTCCGCATTGGTGGCGAGCGGCGTGCTGGACAGTTCGCTGAAATTCCATATTGCCTCGGCTAAGAAGAACGGCGTCAGCAAAGAGGAGATGGTGGAAATCATCACTCAACTTGGCTTTTACGCGGGCTGGCCTAAAGCGTGGGCCGCTTTTACCATGGCAAAGGAGGTCTACGGGGATAAAACGCCGTCGGTCGCGCAAAGCAAAAAGGATTAACGGGAAATCCACACGGAAATTCTTCGTGTTTTGCAAGAGCCCGCTGTTAGATGGCAGTTTCGGGTTGAGCGATGGCACGGAGCTTTGTTAAACGCGGCTAAGGACTCTTTTTACCCGCTTCTTTTGCGGAAGCGATGCAACAGCATCAAACGCCGTGTTTTTCAATGCGTTCAAGAAGCAAAGCGATCTGGCGTCCAAGCGAGCTTTCACTGGAAAGTTCGCTTTCAAGGCTGGATATACCCTTGATCACCGTGGAGTGCCGGCGGCTGAATCTCTTTCCTATGGCCTCAAGGGACAAATCCGTATATTTCCGTGCCAAATAAAAAATCGTGTTCCTGGCAACTACCAGGTTAGACTTGCGGCTGCGGCTTGAAAGCTGGTCGGCGCGCAGGTTGAAAGCCTCGCAAACCTGCCGTGTAATGCTGTCCAAACTAAGAAACAGGGATTGTTCAACATATTGGGAAAGGATCTCCAGCGCCATTTCCTGCGTGGCCGTGGTGTTGAGCAGCTTGGCACGCAGAAAAAGATTCTGCAGGCAGCTTTCCATCTGGCGGACATCTCCCGTCAGGCGCTCGGCTAAAAGCTCGCAGACATCATCGGGAAGCAGACAATCTTGCTGGCGGGCTTTTTCAAGCAATATCTTTTTCCGTGTTCCTTTGTCCGGTTTGCCGATCGCGGCCAGATAGCCCGATGTAAAGCGTGAAACAAGGCCGCTGTCTACATTCTTAAGCTCACGGGGAGTAAACGAGCTGGTCAGAATAACCCGCTTGCCGCATTCCTGAAGCTCTTTAATGGCAGAAAGCAGCTCTATCTGTATTTTTTCCGTTCCCTGGAGAAAATGTATGTCCTCCAGCAGAAGCACATCCGCCTCATGGAAACGCCATTTGAACGTGCTAAAATCCCGGCTTTTCGCCGCCTGCACAAAGCAGGCCGCGAAACTTTCCGCCGTAAGATACTCCACACGGGGAGCGGTAAGATTGCTTGCCTCGCAAAGCGCCTTGCCCACAGCCTGAATAAGATGCGTTTTGCCTAATCCAGGTCCTGCGCTGAGGAAAAGTGTATTGACCGGACCGCTGCTGTGTACGAGGTTCTGCGCGGCGGCATAGGCTATGTTGTTTGAGGGACCGACGATAAAGCTGCCGAAATCGAAACGCCAAACAGGCGCCCGCCGTGCTGGCATCGGCATGGGGAAGCAAAGCTGCTCGGCAATACCGCCCGGGTGCTGAGACTGCGGCGGCGCGGAAGGGAGAGGGGAGGGCTTGGGAGCCGGCATATCCAGCAATGATCCCTGTTCCGTATGGGGAGACGGTGGACGCAGGGGCTTGGTAGACCGCTTTTGGGCGCTGACTTTGAACCGCAGCGAGACCGCATGGCCAAGAACAAGCTCAGCGCTACGGGCAATATCAGAGCCAAGGCGCTCGGCGATCCAGTCAGCCGCATAACGGCTTGGGGCAACCAGCGTCAACGTCTCTTTGCCGACCTGCGCTTGAAGCGGAGCTATCCAGACCTTGTAGGTTCCGGACGGTAACGCCGACTGCAGATGCTCGCAGATTTGTTCCCATTGCGATTTCATGGCGGTGCTCGCGCCGCAGCGTTCCGCTGCTACAAGTTTTTAGGGAACCCAAGGGAAAGTTGGAGTCAACGGGAAACAGGACGCGATAAAAATTTCAACGATTCCAATGCATTCTCTGACTATCAAAATGACTGTCCAGAGAGCAGGGCGCAACTCGCCCTTATAGGCTAAGTCAAGTAAGGGATAGAAGCCCGTGTGTCAATATCCATTCTGCTGTGCGTCCAGGACGCCACAGTATTATTTTCGCTCTAAGAGATTGCCTGCGCTTACGCGTCAGGGCTCCGAGCAGCGTTATTTTTACAAAACCTGAGGCAACGGCGAAGGCAAATCCTGAGCAACGAAAGGCTTGACAGCACGGCAAAAGCCCCTTATATCCTACCCTGTTAAGCGGGTCCCCATCGTCTAGCCGGCCCAGGACAGCGGCCTTTCACGCCGTCAACAGCGGTTCAAATCCGCTTGGGGACGCCAAAATACGGTACAAAAAGGATGCCAAGGCTTTAAAAGACCTTGGCATCCTTTTTTTCTTCCGGTATGTTTTTAGGGAAAATAGGGTTATGACATCTCAGATAGCTGCCAGGGAGTCCCATACCTTTTATCGCTATTCGCATCCGCGGTCCCGGAGTGAGACCCGGCAAGTATTGCGCTGACGGCCTACTTCTTTATCTCCACCGGCGGAAGGAAGCTCTGAAGAAGGAGAAAAATCTAGCGGTTATCTTTGCGGGGTGGAAAAGAAATTGTTACACAAAGCCCTGTCTCTTTGTCCGTATTTAGGTTTTTCAGCGACACCGTTCCGCCTGAGGATTCAACGAGCGTTTTTACTATGGAAAGTCCGAGACCCGAACCGGAAATAGTACTGCCCGGAACTCTGTAGAACGGATCGAATACCCTGTTCATCTCTTCAGGAGGAATACCGGGGCCTGTATCGGCGACGGAAAAGAAGGGCACTCCATTTTTATATCCCGCGTACAAATCGATGCGTCCGCCATTCGGAGTATATCGGATAGCGTTGTCAACCAGATTCTTCAGAATGGATACCGCCGCCGCAGGCGGAATGCTGATCACAACATCTTCGCTGCTGGCAATTCCGAGATCAATGTCTTTAACTTCCGCTTGAAAAACCATATCCGACAGCACTTGGCGGAACAGGGCCATGAGAGACAGTGATTCGCTTTGTTCCTGCTTGTGTCCCTGTGCTCTTGCCAGAGTGAGAAGTTGGCTCAGAAGCGTGCTGGCGCGGTTTAGTCCTGTACGGAGTGCGTTCAGACGCTCTTTGGCCGGAGCGGGCATTTCTACAGCGTCAAGCCGCTCAGCCTGAAGTGTGATCGCCGTTAGCGGAGAGCGCAGTTCATGTGCCGCGTCGGCAATAAAGCGTCGTTGCATTTCTATGGAAAGGGTAACCCTAGAGAACATACGGTTCAAAGAGTCTATGAATGGGATTAGTTCTGAAGGCATACGATGCTGGCAAATCGGGCTCAGATCCTGTTTATCGCGTTTATCTATGCTTGCCGCCATTTCCCGTATGGGACGGAAAAACCGCCTTACAAGCAGAAATGTACCCATGGCGGCAAGGCAGGCAAAGCAAAGAAAAGGAATACAAATGGCCATCATCCCTTCTTTTGCGATTTTGTTTCGAAGAAAAGGCTGCTGAGCCACAACAAAGCGTTCGCCCGAGGCTAGCTCCGTGACAAGCAAACACCATGTGCTTCCGTTAATGACGATTTTCTGGAAACCATTCTTCAACGTGCTGGGAAGGTTAAGTGCAGGTGTGTATCCTTTCTTGATAGAAAGAGGCTGCACGATGATAGCCTGACGGATGCTTACTCTAGATGTTCTTGCGGCGATGTCCTGTACAGAGAAGTGATGGCTTCTGATAAGCACGGCTATCTGCTCAAGTTCATCATCTAAAAGTTCTTCCGCCTCATGGAGAATGTGGAAAAAAGAAATTGCCCCCGCCCCTAAGGCAAAAAGCAGGAGACCGGTGGTCAGCAGTACGGAAAGTTTGAACTGAAGAGAGTCTTTTATTTTTTGGAAACCATCCATCCCGCACCCCGTACATTTTTTATGACGTCTGCTCCCAGTTTTTTACGCAGGGAGTGTATAAGGAATTCTATGGCATTGCTTTTCACTTCCTCATTCCAGCCATACAGTCTGTCTTCAAGTTCCGTGCGGGACAGAATAATTCCCGGCGATAAGAGAAAGGCTTGAAGAAGAGCGAATTCTTTCGCGGAAAGAAGATATGTTGTGTTACCGTAAGAAGCTTCATGCGTGGCAGGATTGAGCGTAATGCCGCCGCCTGATAGAAGAGGAGATGAAAGTCCACTTCGCCGCCTGATGGCTACTCGTATTCTAGCCAGAAGCTCACCTATGGCAAACGGTTTGAGAATATAGTCGTCCGCTCCGGCATCCAACCCGCTTATGCGATCTTCCACAGCATCACGGGCTGTGATGATAAGAATGGGTACATTGTTCTTTGCGGATCTGATTTTCCTCAGCACATCCATGCCATCGACCTTGGGCAGATTAAGATCGAGTAGCACAACGTCATACGGGTATACATCAATGCTGGAAAGCGCCGTTTCTCCGTCCCTGACCCAGTCAACGGCGTAAGACGCATCTTTCAGACTCGCAAAGACAGCCTCACCAATCATTAAATCATCTTCCACAAAAAGGATTCTCATTGATGTCCTCTTTATGTCTTTCCTACGAGGGAAAGGCGTATGAATTGAATTCGCGATGCGTGTGGGATGTTCGCATCAGAGGTATATAGGTCATTTACTTTTCTCAAGCAGGAACCGAGTAAGATAATGGAAATGAAATCCCATAGTTCCATTGATTCCCGTGCCGAAAACATGCACCGGAGGAAAAACGGGAATAAGAAAAGCAGATAAAGCGCTGCTTCATGCAGGGGATCTACAGGGCGGAATGTGAACTACCGGCATTGCGCAAAGATATCCTTATTTTTTTCATAGAGTTGGGTTTCTACTTCCATGAGTCCGAGAACAGAGTGGAAGACGTTGTCATGCGAATAGCTTTTACTTGCCGATTTATGCAGACACGGCATTTTCACGCCGAAGCCGCGGGCTGACTTTTCGGGTATCCACACCACCATGGGAATATGAATTTGCTCCTCAGGGGCGATAAGATACGGAAGTCCGTGCAGATACAGACCGTATTCGCCGAGTGACTCGCCATGGTCTGAAACATACAGCATCGCTACGTCATAATCCGAGCTGTATGCTGTTATTGCTTCCGCAACCTGCCCGAGGAAATAATCGGTGTATGCTATGGTATTGTCATAGGTGTTGACGATTTCTTCCTGTGAGCAGTTTTGAAGATCGGAGGACAGGCATTCCGGGCCGTAGCGTCTGAACTCTTTAGGGTACCTCAGATAATAGGCAGGGCCATGACTGCCTTGCTGATGCAGGACAAGAAAGATATTTTTGCCAGGCTTTGCTTCGGCCACTTTTTTATTAAGTTCCTTGAGTAGAATAGCATCGTAGCAGCCGCCGCTGTTGCAAACCCCCTCCAACGCGGCGTTATAGAGTTTTTCTTCTCCTACACGGTTAGCGACTCCTTTGGCTCCCCCGAGATCGTTGTCTCTCCAGATAACCTGTACCCCCGCTCTGTTCAGTACATCGACGAGATTTTCATATTCTTTTCCTTTTCTGTCGGTATATTCCGAACGCTGGAAGGAGGAAAACATACAGGGGAGGGAAACAGCCGTAGATGTACCGCAGGCTCTGACATCAAGGAAATTAACGACGTCAAGCTCTTTAAGCACGGGAGTTGTCTGCCGCATATAGCCGTTCAGCCCCCAGTTTTTTGCCCGTGCCGTTTCTCCAACAACAAGTACTACGATGCGGGGCTTGCCGGCATGCTCTCTCTGCTTGGCGTCAAGCCCTATGGCCTGTACAGTGATAGTTTTGTCCTGCCACTGGCTTTTTATTAGAGACAATCCCGCGCTTATGCAGTTGGCAGGGGTGATTAGCGTTCTGACTTCCTCATGCGAACGGAAAAAGGAGATGATGGATTTATACTGAAGGCAAAAACAAAAGCAGCCAATAGCAAGACATCCAGCCCCAAAGAATACGCGGCGGAGAAGTTCCCGCTTAAATGGCCGCCGTTCGATTTTTACAGTTATGGTGAGCAAAGTGGGAAAGAGTACGAAGAAAAAAACATGGAAAAAGAGTGAAGCCGTAAAAAAGTCAGATGCTTCTTTCCAGTTTGTAAGCATTACGTTTACGAGCATGGACCTATCGATACGCACACCGAATGTATCCATGAAATAGGAGGAAATTCCCGCAAGTAGAATCAGCAATACGGCAATAGGTTTTCCTACGTATCGGACCGTAACAATATTAAACAGCAGCGCGCAGCAACACAGCAGAATAACCGCTAGCGCAACATAAAACACGAAACTTTTAGTTTCAAAAGCAATGCTTCCGTTTACAGCAGTCCAGAACGATTTATTGCAGCATATTGCGAGGTATATGGCGGCAATGCAGGAAAAGCGCGGAACGGAAAGGGACCATGACTGAAACGCACGTGGCAAGTTCCTTGGGTTCATCAGTTTGGCTCCTTTCTTATATTTTCTTCATGAGCGAAACCCCACTGCCATCTG
Organism: uncultured Desulfovibrionaceae bacterium; assembly: GCA_964460575.1. Taxonomy (GTDB): domain Bacteria; phylum Desulfobacterota; class Desulfovibrionia; order Desulfovibrionales; family Desulfovibrionaceae; genus Avidesulfovibrio. Next base: position 64,231 of record CAYWQK010000001.1, read on the forward strand.
TTTGTGTCCATGCACAGTAAGAAATAATAAAAACAAATAATTACCAGACTGCCGAAAACGATGCTCCCCAGAAGGTCCACAGGGTGATGCATTCCCAGCCATACACGGGAGAAGCCCATAAAACCGATGAGTAGAGAAAGATTGAAAGAAAGAATTCTGGAGTGATACCAAAATGCCAGCGGAAGAGCTGCTACAATGATGTGCACCGTGTGGCCCGATGGAAATGAAGCATATGAGTGAGAAGCCCAGGGATGGGGCGGCCATGGCACACAGGGGCGCGGCATGCCGAGACCGTATTTGATAAGCTGTAGCACTATGCAGAGGTATAAAACGGCTGCCGCAGCGTAACTCAGAGAAAATAAAATGCCGTGACTGTCTTTCGCGCGCCATGAACGAAGTAGGATAGCGGCGTAGATGCTGTCCAGAAAAAGATTCCCCCAGTCAGAGATACAATGCATAAATACCGTGACGGTAGGGCTTGATTCCCGAAGTTCCCTGAACGAATCGCTTACAACGGTCCCCCATATTCCATAGCGGGAAATAATGGCACAGGTAATAAGCATAAGGGGAACAAGCAGCACGGCATGTTCCAACCATGGGTAATTTTTAAAAAAAATACGGAATGAAACTTTATGCATAATAAACTCCATGACGTATGAACGACGTAGTCGTGAGTCATGGAGTATTCGTTGAAACTTAGCTGAAAATGAGCAGAAGGCTTTTCCAGGGAAAAAATCGGTCCTGAAGCAATTTTCCGCCAAAATACGAAGAGTCAGAGAACGGTTTATTAATCAGTAGCGGAGGAATGAAGGAACGCAACCATAAAGGTTAATTCGCATCAAGGAAGTGCGGAAGCCTATGCGTTCTAGATAACGGGCGATTGGCTGCCGAAACCAGCCAGCGCAAAAGAACATTTAAAATGTATCGCTGCCTTCAGCGGCGGTATGGGGCGGGATAGGATCCCGCTACCCCAGCGGCGTTCAGAAGCAGCTTTTCCGGCCTGTCTAGCTCCGCCAGTTCTCCCGGGCCCGTACTCCGGGATACGAGAACGCCATTTTTTTTATGGATAGTATTTATAGCGTCTGCTGTTAGCGTATGAATAACCACCAGACGAGGGGGGCGAGCAAGAGCCTGTACCAGGCAAAGGGGCGCAGTGTGAGGCGGCCCATCAGAGTAATGAAGGTTTTTACTGCCAGCCAGGCAAAAAGGAATGAAAAGGCGAAGCCCGCTGCGAAAAAGGGAATATCTTGTGCGGAGAAGCTATGCAGGTTTTTCAAAATGTCGTAGCCGGTTGCCGCCAGCATGAGCGGCACAGCGGCGATAAAGGAATATTCCGCGGCCGCGCTTCTGCGCATGCCAAGCAGCATTCCGCCCATGATGGTTGCGGCTGAGCGGGAAAAGCCAGGCCACAGAGCCAGGCACTGGAAAAATCCTATGCCTAGAGCAAGGCAGGGGGGTATGGCGTCAAGCGAGGAGAAGCGTTCCTTCCGCCGCGGGGCAAGCCATTCGGTTAGGAGCATGCAGAGCGCTCCCGCAACAAGAGCCAACGCCACAGTTTTCGGGGAAAAGAGTTTTTTTATGCGGCTATGTAGGAGCAGTCCGAATACAGAGGGCGGTAGCGTAGTGAGGAAAAGTAGCCACAAGCCTCTAAGTCCGCTTAATCCCGCTTTTAGGTTGCAGCTTCTGCAGGACCACAGTCCGCACGCAAGGCCAGTAAAACGGTGCCGGTAAAGCACGGCAACGGCAAGGATGGCGCCGAGCTGGATGGTCACCTCAAAAACAGAAGCCGTCTCCCCGCGGAATCCGAGAATTTCTCCTGCGATAATGAGATGTCCCGTAGACGAAACCGGCAGGAATTCCGTTAATCCTTCCACAGTGCCAAGGATAAGGGCGAGGAGAAACCAGTTCATGCTTTGCTCCTGATATACTCGATGCTGGTGGAAGCGGGGAAAGGTTTTTGGCGGCGAGGCCCGGGGCAATATCCGGGCCTGTGGCGGCCGGAAGGGAAGGCATGCATAAAAATCCTTTTGAAAATGCGGTTTCTTGAGCGGAGTGGCGTGCGCCCGCTTGTGTTTATGCCAAAGGACTTGTAGGTTCTTTTGAGAGGAGCGCGGATGAATCCGAGGGCTTGAGCTTTTGAGCAAGCTGTTCAGGCAGGCGCACAGGCCGGCCTTCGGCGTTTGTGCAGGCGTGGCGCGTGCTGCCTTCGGCAAGGAGTAGGGTCCGCGAAGCATCGTAAAGGCGATAGATAAAGGTCAGCGAGGCGCGCCCCAGCTCGGAAATACCTGCGTGGACCGCAATCAGGTCATCGTACCTCGCGGGGTGCCGGTAGCGGCACCATGCCTCGGTCACGGGAAAGAAGAAGCCGCCTTTTTCCACGGCGTTGTAATCAATGCCAAGGCTGCGCAGGTATGCGCCGCGGCTCCGTTCAAAGATATGCAGGTATTCTGCGTGGTAGACAAAACCCATGGCATCGGTTTCTCCGTAGGAAACGCGGTGCTCCAGCCATACGTCAGGTGTTGGAAAGGTATCGTTGTGCATAAGAAAATTTTTGCTAGAATGATTGTTTTGGCGCTGTCTTGCCTGCTTAGCGGCTGCGCTGGGCGGCAGGCCGCCATGTTTGTTGAAGAATCGGCAGCCGCTTCCCTTAATGCTTCACGGGGGCTGCAGGCTTCAGGGCAAGGGCTTTCTTCCTGGATGGAACTTGCGCCGGCGTTGCAGGCAAGCCTCAGCTATGTGGAAAGCCGCGAGCAGGATGAAATCGCTCTTTCCCAGGATACGTTGGCGGTAACTTGGGGGGAATTGGCCAGTTCTCTGCGCGAGCTTAACACGCTGCTGCCAAGGATCGGTGAGGAGCCTGAGCTCTTAGCTGAGCGTTTTCAGCTTGTGCGCCTTAGGCAGGGTGCGCGCTTTTCGGGGTACTACACCCCTGAGCTCAAGGCAAGCCGTATCCGCAGAGGCGCCTACCGTTACCCGCTTTATCAGCGTCCGGATGATCTGCACGTGGCTACGCTTGGCATGTTTGCCCCGGAGCTTATCGGCGCTCGCCTTGTGTACCGCTTAAGCCCAGATGGCGATCTTCTGCCCTACTATACCCGCGCAGAAATAGAAAGCGGCGTGCTCCGTGGTCAGGAAATCGCCTGGGCCAGAGATCCTGTGGATGTTTTTTTCCTGCAGGTGCAGGGGTCCGGCCGCGTCCGGTTTGTAGATGGCAGCACGACTAACATTTTATATGACGGTGACAATGGTCGTCCCTATACGGGACTTGGGCGCTATATGGCCGATCTGGGGCTTATTGATCCGGATCACATTACCATGCAAAGTATCCGTGCCTGGCTACGCAAGCATCCTGATCAACGCGATGCCATGCTGCAGAAAAACGAGCGTTTTGTTTTTTTCCGGCTGGATGACAGCAACATTGTGGGCACAATGGCCAGCCCGCTGACACCATATGTAAGCCTGGCAACAGACCGTACTGTTGTGCCCTTGGGGGCTCCCGTGCTTTTCCGCGTGCCTTTTTCCCATTCGGATGAGACGGGCGAACGCCAATTTGCGCCGGTGCCGCTTACGGGCTTGGGCTTTGCTCAGGATACAGGCGGCAACATCAAGGGACGCCGTGTTGATATTTTTTGCGGTTTTGGCGAAAAAGCGGCTTCAGAGGCTGGCCGTTTGAATACGCGCGGCGATGTTTGGCTGCTGCTGCCACGCAGACGCTAAGTTTTGGCTTTGGGCGTTTTCTTTTGGGTAGGACGCGATCGGCAATACGTTTTGGGCATATTTTTTTTCACGGAGGGGGTATGCAGGATATAAAAGGCACTGGTTTTGCCGGCTTTCAGGCGACTGGGCTGGAGGAGCCTGGCTTGGGTGATATTATTGACCTTGTGGAGATTATTCCCGGCAGCCTCGATCCCCTTTCCCTCGAGCCGCAGGGAGCAAATGGCGCGCCTGCGTTGAATCGGGATGAAAACTCCCTTGTTTTGACAAAGCACAGTGATCCGCAGTTCGATGCCGCAGGCGGATCTCACTTAGGGGCTGCGAAAAGCCGGAGCGTCATACCGGAACTGGCGGATCCTGCGCCCGATTCGGAAAAGCCGGTAGACTTGCTACACCTTGCGGATCCCCTGCCTGAACAGGAGCCGCTGGCGCCTAGTCCCGCCCGCTATAACGAGGGCTCTTTGCGTATTGACGAAGACATACCGTTGCCGCAGGCAGCCGCAGAGCGGCAGGAAGAGAAACAGCAGAAGGCTGAGAGTTTGGCTTGGCAAACGGCTCAAAAGGTGCCTTGCGAAAACGTGCAGCCTGTGAATGTTGAATCCAGGATAGACGCTCTGGAAGATCGTCTGACGCTTTTGGAAGTACGTATGGAGGCCAGACTGAATGCTTTTTCCTCTTCTTTTGATCCAGCGCTGGAAGAAATACGGAGTGCGCTTGGCGTGGTGAAAAAGCGGCAGGACGCGTTGTTTTCTGAAGAAGGGGCGCAGGACTTTTTTTTGAGGATACAGCCCGATGTTGAACGCGCCGCGGCCCGTTCGGCCACCCAAGCCTTGCGGGAGGAATTATCGCAGCTTCTGGAGCTGCACAAGAAGGCGCCTAAAAAGCCGCCTTTCTGATTTATCGAATAGAATAGAAGAGGATTTTTACGCGGTTAAGCGGGTATGATTGCCTGCAGGGTAATTGCAATGCGGGGGGAACACCGGATTTGGCGCTTCCCCCCGCAGTATTTTTGGGGGAGGGGGAATCAGCACTTCATTTCAGAGTCGTCAGCTGGCATGGAGCGTCCTTTCACCGCAAAAAGAATGAAAAGAAGCACTGCGAGGCCAATCCCAATATAGGTGGAGATATTCATGTCCATGTTGAGGCCGATTTTTGCATTGCAAATGAAAGAGGTGACCACGACGGTCATGAAAACAGCCGGCAGAGTCGTGATCCAGTGGCAGCGCTTTCGGCGGGCAAGGTACACGGATCCGGCCCACAAGGCCACGCAGGCCATGGTCTGGTTGGCCCAGCCGAAGTAGCGCCAGATGATGTTGAAATCTATAAGCGTCAACCCAATGCCTACGGCAAAAAGCGGAATCGACAGCGTGATGCGGTTTTTAATGGGGCTCTGATCAAGTTTGAAGGTATCCGCCAGGAGCATTCTCGCGCTGCGGAAGGCGGTGTCGCCGGTCGAAATGGGCAGGATAACAACGCCCAGTACAGCCAGAATACCGCCGAACTTGCCTAGGAGATCGATAGAGATGTTTTTGACAACAACAGGAGCAGGACCGGCGGCGGCCAGATCTTCAGGCGACGGGTAGAAGGAAAGACCGAGTGTGACCCAGATCAAGCCGATAATGCCTTCCGCGATCATGGCGCCGTAAAAGAAGAGGCGGCCATGTTTTTCATTGCTCATGCAGCGGGCCATCATGGGCGATTGTGTGGCATGGAAGCCGCTGATGGCGCCGCAGGCAATGACGATGAAAAGCCCTGGCCAGATGGGCAGGCCCTTTGGATGGGTGCTGGCAAAAAATTTGGCGGGTTCGATGCCCGGCAGCAGTTTGTAGCCCTGGAAGATGAGTGCGCCTATGAGGCCTGCTGCCATAAAGATCAGCAACGCCGCGAAGAAGGGGTAGATGCGGCCAATAATCACGTCAATAGGCAGGATAGTGGCGCAGATATAGTAAATGAAGATGGCGGCTGACCAGTATGGCAGGGAAAATGGCGTCATGCTGGCAAGAATAGCCGCAGGTCCTGTAACAAAAACAGCCCCTACGAGGATGAGGAAGAGTACGGTATAGCCTTCCATGAATTTGCGCACGCCGCTGCCCAAATTGCGCCCGATGACTTCAGGGTAGGAGGCCCCGCCGTAGCGCAGAGAAATCATGCCGGAAACATAGTCGTGGACGGCTCCGGCGAAAATGCAGCCGAACACGACCCACAGCAATGCCGCGGGTCCGTACAGAGCGCCGACTATCGGGCCGAAGACCGGACCCAGTCCGGCGATATTTAACAGCTGGATAAAAAAGATTTTCCAAGGTGGAAGGTGAACGTAGTCCATGCCGTCGGCTTTGCTTTGCACGGGCGTTGGCCTGCGCACGTCAGCGCCGAACACCCGTTCCGCCAGCATGCCGTAGATGGCGTAGCCCGCAATAAGCAAGACAACGCAGCACAGGAAATACCAGAGGCCGTTCATTGTTTTGTCCTTCGCAAAAGCGTTTGAATGTGGATCCGGAGCATGCCGGATGATGCCTGCATGATGCAAGAAAGGGCATCCCCGTTGCGCAGGGATGCCCCTTGTAAGAAGCAAAAGCCCGTGCGCTAGACGAGGCGGACGACATTAGCCATGCGGTCGCCGGGAAGGAGCTTGACGGGCGGAATATCAATGAGCGTGTACGATCCTATGCAGCCTTCGGCTTTCATCCGGGTGGCAGCGCGGGCGCAGGAAACCAAGACCTGAGCCGTCAGCGCTGGGTTGTTGATGCGCATGTCAAAGCTGAGGTGCTGGTTGGAGGTCAGCCCGGAAGCGCCGACTCTTTCCAGTAAGACACCGTGGGATGCATCGGCTACGAAAGGCATTTCTTCTTTTGTCACCTGGCGTACTTCCAAAGGGTCTGAAGCAAAGTAGGGGTCGGCCTTGATAGCGGCTGTTACCGCGTCAAGGGCGGCTCCCTCTTCAAGCACCACGTATACGAGGCGGGAGTGGCGCCCTCCGCCAAGGGGAATCGTGATGGAGGTCGCGTCGGCGACGCCGGGGATGGCGCGCGCGGCGACAGAATGCCCCATGGAACGGCCGCGGCCAAAATTGGTGAAGGAGGTGCCAGAAGGCACCATGGCTTCAAAGAGGGCGCGGACTACGGAGTCCGTGCCTGGATCCCAGCCGGCGGCGGTAATAGCAACTGCGTTGCCGGATTTGGCCGCTGCGTCCAGCGTGCCGACGACTTCCGCCATGCGGGTGTGGATATCAAAGCTGTCTACCGTACAGAATCCTTCCTTGAGAAAAGCAGAGGCAGTAGAGGGCACCAGCCTGGATGGCGAGCAGACAATAACGGCATCCGGCCGTCCGGATGCGGTCACAAGGTCATCCATGGAAGCAAAGTCGGGTATGCCGCGCAGGGCAAGCGGAGAATTCCCGAGGGATTTTTTTCGCCTGAGAACGCCCAGACAGCGGCAGTCAGGCGCGCTTTCTATCGCTTCAAGGGTATACTGTCCTATGTTTCCAAGACCGCAGACGGCAACAGAAAAGGCCATTGGTTTGCTCCTTTTTACAACAAAATGGGATGTCTTAAAGTATGCTGATTTTTTTTTGCATGCAAGAGGTTGTATTGGACTTTTTCATTGGAGAGCGAAACAGGGGCTCGGCGTGCGCACAGTGAATTAGAGCGCAGAGCAATTGCCCCCCAAGTATTTCCTTGTAAGACAAGCCGGATACTTGCCCGTATATTTTCCCTTTTAACTGATGTTCAGCGACCTCACCGGGCTTGCCTTGATAGTCTGTAAGCGCCTTGCCGCACGGGTCCGCGTCCGTTGCAGCCGACGTTTGTTTTTGCCCGTCGGAATTTTAAGATTTGTGGGAGAACGTAGGGAGATTTGATAGGATTAAATAATTGGTTGTAAGAAAAAGGGTTGCTATAAAATTTAGGTGATTTTTTTGAGGGGGGGGGCGTGAATGGTGAACAGGGGAATGGGCAGAGCACGCAGGCCGGAGCAGACGGCTAAAATCCCCTTCCGCCGGAGATGCCAACGTCCCAAACACCTTTTGCCTTAGTTTCAATGCGCTGTGGACCGTTGTCGCCGTAGTCAGCGCAGGCGGCAGTAAGCAGAAGCGCCGTCAAAAGAGACAGGAGCCAAAGTTTCTTCATAGCATGTTTCCGTCTTCAGAGGGCGAGGCCATAATATCCAGATCTTCAAAGGCCGTATACTGCGGGAGGAACACTAGTTCCACTGTGCCTATGGGACCGTTGCGCTGTTTACCGATGATAATTTCAGCTTTGCCCCGGTTGGGATTGTCCTCTTTTTTGTTATAGACCTCGTCACGGTAGATAAACAGGATCACGTCGGCGTCCTGTTCAATGGCGCCGGATTCACGGAGGTCCGAGAGGAGGGGCCGTTTGTCGCCGCGCTCTTCAAGTTTGCGGTTCAGCTGCGAGAGAGCGACCACGGGAATATTCATTTCCTTGGCCAGCGCCTTGAGCGAGCGCGAAATTTCAGAAATTTCCTGTTCGCGGGAGTCCGTACGTTTTGAGGCCCGCATGAGCTGGAGGTAATCGATGACGACAAGGTCTACACCGGATCTGGCTTTCAGGCGGCGGACGCGGGCGCGCAGTTCCATTGGTGAGAGAGCCGGAGTGTCATCAATAAACACAGGAGCCTGCCTAAGCACGTCGCTGGAGGCGAAGAGGCGGCTCCATTCTTCATCGTTTAGGAATCCTCGGCGGAGATTGCTTAAGTCAACCTTGGCCCAGGCGCCGAGCATGCGGCTCATCAGCTGTTCGGCGGACATTTCCAGCGAAAACACGGCGACTTTCTTATTATCTTGCACGGCGGCGCGCAGGGCCATGTTCAGCGCGAAGGCCGTTTTGCCCATGGAAGGTCTTGCGGCGACAATAATTAGGTCCGAGGGCTGGAGTCCTGCGGTTTTTCTATCCAGCTGAAGGTAGCCTGTTGTAACACCCGTGACGGAACTTTTTTTTTCCATCCGCTTTTGCAGCGTTTCAAAAACAATGTCCAGAAGCCCCTTCGTATCCTGAAAGTCTTTGCCCGTCGTGCGTTCGGCCACGGCAAACACAGCCTGCTCTGATTCGTCCAGAAGGTCGGAAACAGGAATCGTGGCGTCAAAGCAGTTGCTGATAATATTTGAGCAGGCTTCAATGAGCGCACGCTGCTGCGCCTTGTCGCGAACAATGCCGGCGTAGTACTCGGCGTTGGCGCTCGCCAGTACTTTACCGGTAAGTTCGGCGAGGTACACCGCGCCGCCGGCGTTTTCCAGCTGCTTGGCATCGTTTAGGTAAGAGGCTGTGGATACAAGGTCAATGGGCGCTCCCTTTCGGTAAAGCTCGGAGAAGGCATTGAAGATAACCGCATGGGCAGGCAGGTAAAAATCCTGGGCTTTCAGCATGTCTGCAAGTGTATTAAACACCTCGTTCCGGAGCAGGATACCCCCGAGGACAGCTTGCTCGGCTTCAATATTGTTTGGAGGAACACGGCGGAGGATGTCATTGGTAGCCCTTTCTGCAGAGCGGAGTGCGGGAGACTTTTGAGGAGCAGCGCTGGCCATTGGTGGAACCTCCCAAAGAATGCGGAAAAGCCGTTGCGCACGATACGGCAGAACGTTATCGCGGAAAGGCCGGTTTACACAAGTCGTATACTGTTGGTTTGTTTTTGCCAAGCGGTAGCTTTGTACGCGGGAGGGCGCGGCTAAAGGCGAGCTGGACTAGCAAGCAAAAAACAAAAAAAGCCGCCTCGTGTCTTGGAGACGGAGGCGGCTTATGAATGTCAGGCGTTAAGCCTTGGGCTCTTCAGCCGGGGCTTCTGGTTCCTGGGCTGGAGCGGCTTCTTCCTCGCCATGGTATTTGTCTTCAGAAACGACTTTCACAGTCAGCGCGGCAACAACGTCGGCGTGCAAGCGGATGCGCACGGGGTGTTCGCCAAGCGTGCGGATGGCGTGATCGAAGAGGATGCGGCGGCGGTCCACTTCAAGGCCCTTTTCAGAGAGCGCGTCGCCAATGATGTGGCTGGTAACTGAGCCGTAGAGCTTATCGTTATCGCCGACCCGCATGGGAATGACATGACATGCCGTCGAGCTTGGCAAACATTTCATCGGCTTTGGCGCGGAGCGCGTCCATATGAGCCTGTAGCTTGCGGCGTTCAAGTTCAAAAACTTTCAAATTGCCGGGAGTGGCCGCCATGGCCAATCCCTGGGGCAGAAGAAAGTTGCGGCCATAACCGGGGCGGACCGAAACAACATCGCCAAGACGGCCCAGATTCTCTACATCGGCTCGAAGGATAATTTTCATGCCGGCCTCCTAGAGCGTGCTCTTTTTCTTCACATCGCTGGAATGAACAGCCGTGTAGAACAGGAGCGCCATCTGACGGGCACGCTTGATTTCCACGGAAAGCCGGCGCTGATGCTCGGCGCAGGTGCCGGTGATGCGGCGCGCGATAATTTTGCCGCGCTCGGTAACGTAGTCTCGCAGAATGTCCGGGCGTTTGTAATCTAGGGGCAGATCTTTGTCTGCGCAGAAATGACAGAATTTGCGCCGGGGGGCGAACTTTTTCTTGACGAAAGCCATTACGCGACCTCCTTGGCAACTTCGGCATTTTCTTCCAGCTTCACGGTGATAAACTTGAACACGCCGTCGCTGATGCGGATGACGCGCTCAAGCTCGGCAACGACGCTGCCTGGAGCAATGTATTCAAGACGCACGTAGTAGCCGCGCATCTGTTTCTGGACGGGGTAGGCGAGATCGCGCATTCCCCAGTGGTCTGTTTCCGTCATCTGGCCCTGTCCCTGCTCAATGATGCCGGTGAAAGAGGCAAGAAGCGCGTCGCGCGCTTCACTACCAAGCTCCGGCGAGAGCAGCAGCAGAGTTTCAAACTTGCGCATGGATTCCTCCTTACGGTCTATGGCCCATTTGCCCCATGCAAACGGGCAAGGCAGAGGCTAAATCCCTATCCAATTGTGTCTAGTTTGTCAACTGCTGAGGAGGACAACTATTGCCCGGATGCAACGCTTCCGAGGCTTTTTTAAGCATTTCGCGGATGGCGATGTGCTGCGGGCAGACTTCCTCGCATTCGCCGCACTGCGCGCATTCCGAAGCCGGTTTTCTACCGTGCAGGGTAATCAGCCAGTTTTCCTCGTTCTTTGCGGCCTGCATGTCTTGGTAAAGGGTGAGAATATTCAATGCGGAGAACGAGCCGGAAATGCCTATTTCCTGCGGACAGACTTTGGCGCAGTAGTCGCAGGAGGTACAGGGGATCATGGGCAGGCTTTCTAGCGTTGTGCGCGCTTTATGCACCGCCGCTAATTCCCCTGCTGTAAGTGGCTTGAAATGCTCCATGCGAGCGGAGTTTTCTTCCATTTGCTGTATGTTGCTCATGCCAGAGAGCACAGTGAGTACACCGTCTAGGCTAGCGGAGAAGCGTATGGCCCAGGAGGCGGGTGAGGCAGAGGCTTCGGCGCTGTGCAGAATCTCGGCAACGGGGGCGGGCGGGTTAGCGAGCAACCCTCCCTTAACCGGCTCCATGACGATCACCGGCTTGCCGTGGTTCCGGGCCACCTCGTAGCAGCGGCGTGACTGGACGGCCGGACTTTCCCAGTCCGCGTAATTAATCTGCAGCTGTACGAACTCCGCTTCCGGATGCTTGGTGAGAATGACTTCCAGTTCTTCTGCCGAGGAATGGAAGGAAAAGCCCACGTGCTTAATTAATCCTTCTCGTTTCTTTTGCAGAACAAAATTCCAGAGGTCGAAGTTTTCAAAGAAGGCGGTTCGCGTTTCCCCTAGGTTATGCAGCAGGTAAAAATCAAAATAGCCAGCTCCGGTCTGCTTTAGTGATGTTTCGAACTGGGCAATGGCATCGTTCCGCGTTGCGCAGTTGATCCATGCTGCGTTTTTGGTCGCAAGTTGAAATTTGTCTCTGGGATATCGTTCGACAAGCGCTTGGCGGATAGCATCTTCGCTGCCCGGGTAGGCCCATGCCGTATCAAAATAGGAGAACCCCCGCGACAGGAATAAATCCACCATTTTTTTGACTTGCTCAACGTCTATGATGCTTTCCTTTTTGGGAAGGCGCATAAGTCCAAAACCAAGCTTCTTGATGTTTTCGCCGAGATAGGCCATGAGATCCTCCTGCGCGATAGAATACAAGAGGTTACAGCAATTGTGCTGAATGCAGCCTGCGTTCTTAGAAAATCCTTACTGTTAAGGCTACAATGGAAAGCTTCTTATTTTGTGCGAAGGCATACTTTTGCGGTTGCGGAAAGTGTATCCTCATTCCCGGAAATGTATGGCTCTGCGCGATGCTGCGTCCAGCGTTGGAAATGGCGTGTAGGGGGAAAAAAAGCACTTATGACATTGTATTCATAAGTGCTTGAATTCATTGGTGGGCAGTAGGTGACTTGAACACCTGACATTCGGCTTGTAAGGCCGACGCTCTACCAGCTGAGCTAACCGCCCCTTTGAATAGATAGACGATATCTATAGAGCAATTTTTTTGGAAATGCAAGCTTCTTTTAGCTGATGACCGCTGTTCGCGCTGCGGAGTGGCCCACAGAAAAGGCTTTGGCGATAAACGATCCGATGCTCCAATATTGTTGCGTAAGCGGTGCGAAAAGCAGGGGATCGATGGCCGCCACATCGGGAAGTCCGTCCGGCGTGAGGCATGTGTCGTCGATTTTCACATCCATAATTTCGCCGATGAACTGGGTATGCGAGCCAAGATCTACACTGTGCGAAAGCGTTAGCTCAATGACAAGGGGGCACTGTGCCACATAAGGGGCATCGATGTGCTCGGCAGGCTCCGGCGTCAGATCCAAGGTAAGGAACTTGTCCATTTCTGATCCGGAGTGCATTCCCGCAAAGTCTGCCTGTGCCACAAGCTTGCGTGAGGGAATGTTTACGGTGAATGCCTTGCGTTCCGTAATGGCCGCGTAGGTCCAGCGGTTTTTGCGCACGGAGACCGCGATAGACGGAGGTTGGGAGGCGCAGATGCCGCCCCAGGCCGCGGTCATAATATTTGGTTTTCCATCGCGGTCGTATGTGCCGACCAGCATGACGGGGGTGGGAAGCAGGAAAGGTTTTGCACCGAAAGAACGTAACATGGTATCCTCGATTTTTCAAAGGAGTTTGGGGAAAAGAAAGCATTCGGCATTGCAGCGGTACCTAATGCCCGGTAATGCCGTACTTTTTAAGTTTGTACTGCATAAGACTCTTAGAGATGCCGAGAAGTTTTGACGCATTGGCTTGGATAAAATCCGCGCGGACGAGCGCCCGCCTGATCAGTGCGGCTTCAATGCGCTCCAGCGTATCGGCCAAATCCAGCTCAACAGGGAGCAGGTCTACAGCGCTTTTAAACTGGGCCTCTTCATCCCGGATTTCTGGGGGTAGGTGCTCAAGGTTGATGATATTTCCAGACACCAGCACCACGCAGCGTTCAACCACATTTTGCAGCTGGCGGACATTGCCGGGCCATTCGTAGCCCACAAGGTAGTTGAGCGCCTCAGTGGAGAAGGATTTCAGGGGCAAGTCGTTTTCCTTGCAGGATTTTTCGGTAAAATGGGCAACCAGCAGCGGGATATCCTCCCTGCGCTCGCGCAGAGGGGGAAGAGCAATATGCACAACGTTGAGCCTGTAATATAAATCTTCACGGAAGGCGCCGGACTTTACAAGCGAGAGGAGGTCTTTGTTTGTTGCGGCGACAATGCGGATGTTGACCTCGATTTCCGTTGTGCCACCGACGCGTTCGAATTTGTGTTCTTGCAACACGCGGAGGAGTTTGACCTGCAGCTCAGGCGTCAGCTCGCCGATTTCATCCAAGAAGAGCGTTCCGCCATCGGCCTGCTCAAAGCGGCCCCGCCGCATGGCCACGGCGCCGGTAAAGGAACCTTTTTCGTGTCCGAAAAGCTCACTCTCCAGCACTCCGGGGTTTAGAGCCATGCAGTTGACGGAAACAAAAGGCTCTCTGTTGCGGGGAGAGGCAAAATGAATAGCTTTTGCCACAAGTTCCTTGCCGGTGCCGGATTCCCCGCTGATCAGCACCGTGGCTTTGCTGGGCGCGACCCTGTCCACCATGGAGAGCATGTTGCGCATGGCGTGGCTGCTGCCGATGATGTTGTGTTTGCCATAGCGTTCTTCCAGGGATTTATGGAGAATCGTGAATTGGCGGTGCATCCTTGCAAGTTCCGCGGCGTTTTGAACGGCAAGCAGAAGATCGTCGTTGGAGAAGGGTTTGGTAATGTAATTGGTGGCGCCTTGTTTCATCAGATCCACAGCACTGGCAATGGAGCCAAAGGCCGTCATGATGAGCACAGGAATGTGCGGCCAGTTCTTCTTGACCCTGGCAAGGACTTCGCCGCCATTGACATGCGGCATTTTCATGTCGGTAATAACTACGTCCACTTCCGAATCTTCCAGGAACGCCAGAGCTGTTTCCGGATCATTCAGCGCCGTGACTTCATACCCTGCGTCTTTTAGCAGCGTTTCAAGGACCAGCAGGTAGTTGGCCTCGTCGTCAATAATCAGCAGATGTGTTTTTTCGTTGTTCATCGTTGGACTCATTGTTCGCTGGCGTTGGCTGGGCGGGCGATGCGTCCGGGCGCAGCAGCAGGGTGATGGTCACTAGTGCGCCGCCTTCAGGCGCGTTGGCAATCTTTAGCTCTCCGCCATGCCCTGTGATAATGCTGTTGACGATGGGCAGGCCGAGACCCGTGCCGTGATCCTTGGTTGTAAAAAACGGATCAAGAGCGTGTTCCAAGCTTTCCGGCGGAAATCCGGGACCTGTGTCGCGCACGGAGAGGCGGATGCGCAGGTCGTCTGTGATTTCGCCGTCAATAAAAAGCGTTCCGTCTTTTTCCATGGCTTGGAATGCGTTGCTAATAACATTATACAGCGCACGGTACAGCAGATCTTTGTCACCGGAGGTGGGCAGAGCTGGGGGCGTGTTGCGTTCTAGGCGGATGTTGCGCTTAATAAATTCACCTTCCAGAAAGGCCAGCGCCTGGTCAATGATGGCAGTCATATCCACTGGAAGGGGCTTTGGTATCCGTGGACGCGCGTAATCAAGAAAATCGTTGACGGTCTGGCTCAGCCTTTTTGATTCGCTGTGCACTGCTTCCAGGATACGGTGTGTGAGCGCGTCAGTCCCGTCATCCCTATTCAGAAGAAGTTCCGCGCTGGAACGGATGATGCCCAGAGGATTGCGGATTTCGTGGGCGATGCTGGAAATCACCCGCCCCATGCTGGCAAGGCGTTCGTTTTCGTGGAGCTCGGATTCAAGCTTTCTCGTGCGCCGCATGCGCTCGGCAAGGATGCGTTCCGCATGGACAATAAACATCTGGAGCAGGCCAAACAGTACGGCGGAGGTTCCCAGGCACATAGCCAGGATGAACCACTGGAGCCGAATGACTGTTTCATAGTCATCCGTGATGTCCTTTACGATTTCGAGGACGCCGACGATCAGGGGAGGTTCATCGAGACTGGAGTTGGGCAGGCGTACGCTTAAGGGAAAACTCATGCGCAGCATGAAGGACGACGGCGGCAGATTTGGCATAAACATGGCTTTTAAGAGCGACATGGAAGCCAGCTTTTCAAAACCAGGACGTCCGCTGTCCTTTGCGGTTATCACGCTTTGGGGAATGAGGTCTCCTTTTCCAAGCTCGTGTTTGTCCAGCGAGTAGTTGATTAGCTTGTCCGCGCCGTAAATGCGCAAGCTTTTGATATTCAGACCGCGGACGTTTTCCCGGACAACCTCGTCCAGCAAACGGTACTGAAGAGGCTGCCGCAGGGCAATGCGGCCAAAGGCAACCATGGTTGGCACAACAAAGCGGCGCGTAACCTGGTGGTTTAAGTAGCCTCCTACGAGAAGACTGTAGTCCTGCTGGCGGACAAGCAGAGTTTCCCGCGCTATATTGCCAAGGAAAAAGCCGAGAGCGAGATTTGAGGGGAGGATCAGGATAAGCGACACCCAGACAAGGAAGCTCCCTAGGCGGAAAGGCTGGTGCTCAGAGCGCAGAGCTGACGACTCGCCAAGAGACTGGTCTATGGAAAGAGACTCGGGCGCAAAGCTTTTTGCGCGGTCGGCCTTCTTTGTGCCGTGGCCAGACTCTTGGCTGGGGACGCCTTCCCCGTATGCAGCTTCAGGTGTAAGCGACAGAACCGGACCGTTCAGCGGCGCGGGATTTTGATCAGTCAAGATCTGCCTCAGCAAGGAAACTCTGAAGCAGGGCGGCCTCCTCGGGATAATCGTCTGACCCCAGGCGTGCGTAAGCTAGGCGCTTGCCAAGTTCCACGGCCGGCTGGTCCAGAGGGTTCAGCTCCATAAGCCATCCGGTCAGGATGGTAGAGGCCATGCACAGTCCCATGACCGATGCTGCGGTTTCAGCGCCCGTGTCTTCGGCGCAGAGCCGCAGAAGCGGCACATTGCTCTTAGCTAGAGCCGCGGAAGTGCCGAGGCATTCTGCATCCAGCAGCTCGCCGAAACGCCTGCCGCGGAGCCACGTCCATTTATCAGGAATGGATGCTGGGAACTGCGGGCCTGCGGCTTCACCCCGCGAAAGGGCGGGACAAGAAAGCATGAAGCAACCTTTATCAGAAGGGCCGGCAAGGAACATCTGCTGGAGGGAGTGCTGGTCGGTAACGCCAACGGCTGGCAGAGGCATTGTTCCTTTGCCGCCTTTGCCGAGGCTTTCCGCCCAGAGCTGCGCGAACCAGCCGCCAAGAGAAGCCCATGCTGGGATGTAAGAGAAAAAGATGAGTTGGCTGTAGTTTTTTGTCCACAATTCATGCGCCCAGGCAGCTATTTGCCAGGCCGGATGCGCGGCCAAGGATTCCGGTGTCGCGGAGGCAAGGGGAAGAGTTGCTTCGGAAACGCCCTTTAGCATTTCGCGCCAGGGAAGTCCGAGAAAAAGCGCGGGAATCATGCCTACGGCGGAAAATACGGAGTAGCGCCCGCCAAGATTGTCTGGAACGGGAAGCGCGAGGATGCTTTCGCTGCCCGCTTCCTGCCGGAGATAGCCTTTACGTTCATCGGTGACAAGCAGGAGGTGTTCGTTCCACGCGCTACCGAGTTTTTCTTTCAGCCATTCTTTCAGCAGGAAATACTGTGAGAGCGTCTCGATAGTACCGCCGGATTTGCTGACAACAACAACTATGGTTTCGTTGGCATCCAGCGAATCCATCCAAGCGGAGAGGCCTGCTGCGTCGATATTGTCGGCAATCCACAGCCAAGGCCCCTGGTGGCCTGGTCTGTCCTGCTGGGGGAAGAAGGCTTTCTGGAGAGCGCGGGCGCCCAGCGCTGAGCCGCCTATGCCCAGCAGCACCATGTGTCTAAATTGTCTCAGGCGGGGAGCAAGCTTTTCAAGATCGTGTTCAAGGGCGTTCCTGTACGGCATGGTAAGGCATGGCAGGAGTCCGGCGGCGCACTCTTTGTTTAGACGTGCCGCGCAGTCGGCAAGTCGCTGATTCATAGCAGTCCGTACAGTCCGGCCTGTCCATGCGTGGCTCCAGTCGAGTTGATACATACTAGGCCTCCAGAAAAAGCTAAGGTTAAGCAACATGTGGCGCATGTTGTTTTCAAGCAGATTTTCGAATGCGGAGCGCGTATACTCTTTATATCAGGCAACGTTGTGCCGTTGTCAATTCGTCTGTGCAAAAAAAGGCCGCTGCCGCGTTGGGGCAGCGGCCTTAAAACTTATAAAATTACGCTGCTAAGCAGTTATTTTTTAATGAGGATGGAACGTATTCTCTTCAGAGCTTCCGTCAGGGTTTCATCTTTGATGGCGTAGGAAAGGCGTATGCAGCCGGGGGCGCCGAAGGCCGCGCCCGGTACAGTGGCGACATGGCCATGTTCGAGCAGTTTGTTGCACAGCGTTACATCATCCGGACATTCCTCATCGAGGAGCGCAGAAACGTCAAGGAAAAGGTAGAACGCCCCGTCAGGTTTTGGGCAGCGCACGCCAGGCCATGTGGAAATTTCGGCGTAGGCCATGTCGCGGCGGCGGAGAAATTCATTGCGCATGGCAACGATACTGTTCTGCGGTCCTTCAAGTGCGGCTACGGAAGCGTACTGGGCAATAGAGCAAATGTTGGAGGTCATTTGGCTTTGAACCATGGTCATCGCCTTGATAATTTGCAGATCTGCAACGACAAAGCCCACGCGCCAACCCGTCATTGCATAAGCTTTGGAGAGACCGTTGGCAATGGCTACTTGCTCTGGATAGCGAAGGAACCATGATGTGGCGCTGACAAGAGTGGCCGGTTCATACACAAGCTGCTCGTATATTTCATCGGAGATAATGAAGAGCCCGTGTCCGATGGCCCAGTCTAGGATAGCGTCCATTTCCTGGCGGGTGTAGCAGGCGCCCGTGGGATTCGATGGCGAATTAATAATGAGCATCCGTGTTCTTTGGGTCAGATGCGCTTCCAAGTCAGCCGGAGTCACTTTATACTTGTTTTCAAACGTAGCTGAAACAGGAACCGGGACGCCCTCGTTCATTACGACCATTTCAGGATAGCTTGTCCAGTAGGGTGCGGGGATCAGCACTTCATCGCCCGGATCGAGCAGGGTCTGCATCAGGTTGTAAAGGCCATGCTTGCCGCCGTTGGAAATAATGATATTGTCGGCAGTTACGCCATCGATGTTATGGACGCGCTTAATATAATTGGCTGCGGCATTGCGCAGTGCGGGGATGCCTCCGACTTGCGTATAATGCGTAAAACCTGCGTCGATGGCTTTTTTCGCCGCTTCCTTCGCGTAGAGCGGCGTGTCGAAGTCCGGTTCACCCACGGCAAGGCTGATGATAGGAATGCCCTGCGCCTTGAGTTCAAGGGCTTTGCTGTTGATGGCCAGGGTGGCCGCGGGTTTGATCAGACTCATTCTGCTGGACAGTTTCATGTAAAAAGCTCCTTGTTGCGCCTTAAGAGACGCTCACGGCGCAATATAGACCTTAACAAAGTAAAAAGAAAGGGATTGTTATGGCGGTTTCCGGAGAAAATCCGCTTATTGTCTTTCCTCAGGGGACTACTGCCGGATACTTTGTCAGGCGGTACAAGCGGTTTTTTGTTGAGGCACGCATAGGCGGGAAAGCGGTGCTCGCCCATACCAATAACACGGGGGCCATGCTTGGACTGCTTAAAGAGGGTGTTCCCGCGCTTTTTTCACCTGCGGCGGATCCACGCCGCAAGCTGCGCTGGACCTTGGAGGCCTTGCGGGTTGAAAACAGTACGGTCCCCGGGGGGGAGGGGAATGCGGATCTTAAAAGCTTTTGGGCAGGCGTAAACACCTCCGTACCAAACAGGCTCTTGGAGGCGGCGTACTACGCGGGGCTTCTTCCATGGGCTGCGGGATATTCCGTGTTCCGCAGGGAGGTTCGCCGCGGTGAAAGCCGCCTAGATGCCTGTATTGAGGGCCAGGGCTTTCCCGTCCTCTGGGTGGAGTGCAAAAACGTTACGCTTGTGGAAAATGGCGTGGCTTTGTTTCCTGACGCGCCTTCCACGCGTGCGCTCAAGCATCTTGGAACGCTGAGGCAGGCAGTAGCCGCTGGGGAACGCGGGCTAATGTTTTATGTTATCCAACGGCCGGATGCGGGTTCTTTTGGTCCGGCTTCAAACATAGACTCCGCTTATGCGGCGGGCTTTGCCGAGGCAATGGCCGCAGGTGTGGAGATTTGCCTGGCAGTGACTCACGTAACAGAGCGCGGCATTTTTTTGCGTACGCTGACGCAAATCGGGGGAAGGGAACAACCGGCGTCTCGTGTTCCCTTCCCCTTTGTTTTAATGCGTTCGCGCAGTTAGGCGGAACTTATTCCTTGTCAGGTCCAGATTGCATGGCGGCCATCACGGGTCCAAAATAACTGGCCGAGTTTTCCAGTTCTTCTTCAATGCGGAGGAGCTGGTTGTACTTGGCGAGGCGGTCGCTGCGGCACAGGGAGCCGGTCTTGATCTGCCCGGCGTTGACGCCAACGGCGAGGTCGGCGATGAAGTTGTCTTCTGTTTCACCGGAACGGTGGGAGATGATGGTTGTGTAGGCTGCTTGCTTGGCCATTTCAATGGCATCGAGCGTTTCGGTTAGCGTGCCGATCTGGTTGACTTTGATTAGGATGGAGTTAGCGATGCCGGCTTCGATGCCATCGGCAAGGATGTCGGGGTTAGTCACGAAAAGATCATCGCCGACAAGCTGCACATCGTCGCCTAAGGCGTTAGTCAGTTCATGCCATCCATCCCAGTCGTTTTCCGCGATACCGTCTTCAATGGAAATCAGCGGGTACTTGGCGGTAAATTCACCCAGCCATTCTGTCATTTCCTTGCTGGTGAACGTTTTGTTTTCGCCGGCCAGCAGATACTTGCCGTCTTTGTAGAATTCAGAGGAGGCGGCATCAATGGCCAGGGCGACTTCTCCGCCGGGGTTGTAGCCGGCTTCTTCAATGGCCTTGATGATGTAGCGGAAAGCTTCATCGTGGCTGCTGAGGTTGGGGGCAAAGCCGCCTTCATCGCCAACGCTGGTGATGTGCCCATCGGCTGCAAGTAGCTTCTTGAGCGTGTGGAAAACCTCTGAACCCATGCGTAGAGCGTCGGAGAAGGTTTCCGCGCCAATGGGCATAATCATGAATTCTTGGATGTCGAGGTTGTTGGGGGCATGGGCGCCGCCGTTCAGAATGTTCATGAGCGGAACGGGAAGGACCTTAGCGTTAACCCCGCCGAGATACTGGTACAGAGGAAGGCCGAGCTCTTCGGACGCGGCGCGGGCCGTTGCCATGGATACGCCCAGCATGGCGTTGGCGCCGAGGCGGTTCTTGTTGTCCGTGCCGTCGAGGTCGATTAGCGCATTGTCGATTTTGACCTGCTGCAGGGCATCCATGCCCACGACGACTTCGGCAATCTCGCTGTTGACATGCTCTACGGCCTTGCGGACTCCTTTTCCGAAATAGCGGGAGGCGTCGCCATCGCGCAGTTCCAGGGCTTCGCGGCTACCGGTGGAGGCGCCGGAAGGCACGGCCGCACGGCCGACATAGCCGGAATCAAGGGAAACCTCCACTTCTACAGTGGGATTGCCGCGGGAGTCCAGAATTTCACGTGCCCAGACAGAAGAGATTGTGCTCATAACAAAATTCCTTAAAGAAAGCCCGGGCCTGCGCCGAGGCCGGTTGTTGGGATTGGCCGGCAGCTTCGCGGCAAGAAAGGGGTCTTTGCGGAAAGCCGCTTGCCAAACTCTTGTTTCACATAGTAAGAGTATAGCACTTCTTCCCGTGATTCGCAATCGTTCCTTTTGCAGGTAAAGGGAGGCTGCGGCTGGCAATGGGCGGGAAGCGAGTTGCCAGTTAGACCAGCCGGATTTTTTTGCATAGTTACTTGGAATGGGCTGCCGAAACCATGGAAAACTGTCACAGGTGTACAGGCTTGTGCCGCTTGGCGTTTCGGAGTGTTTGCATAGTCTCAAGCAGCAAGGGTATCCCGCCTTTAGGCCAGGGTGAGGACTCGTTCTCCCGGCCGATGTCCTAATCAATAAGGGAGGTTAAGATGAACTCGCATGAAGGACGTGCCGCATTTGCTTCCGGCGCGCTGCGCAATCTTGCGCATGCGCTTTCGCCACTGCTGGCTTCCGGTCCTCTAGGTATTGCTCTTTCCGGCGGGCTGGACAGCCGTTTTCTTGCCCGCTCCGCGCACATGCTCGCCGCAGAGGAAGGACTGCCCCCGCCTATTCCCCTCCATGTTTCCGGGCCGCATGTGCCTTCGGACGATACGAGCTGGGCTGTGCGCTGGGCAGCCATGGAGGGGCTTTCATTGATCAGACTTCCTATGGATCCGCTTTTGGTGCCGGAAGTTGTGCGTAATGGTCAGGACCGCTGCTATTTCTGCAAGAAAACTCTTTTTCTTGCCATGCGCACTGTGCTTGAACAGGCATGTGGCTCAAAAGACGCTGTCCTTTGCGACGGCTCCAACGTTTCCGACCACCAAGGATACCGTCCCGGACTTAAGGCTTTGCGCGAGCTTGGCGTCCGTTCCCCCCTTGAGGAAGCAGGTTTTACAAAGGAGGATATCCGCAGCTGCGCTGCGGAAATTGGCTTGGCTCTGCCAAATCAGATTTCCCGTCCCTGTCTGCTGACTAGGTTTTCTTACGGGATTAGCCCTGACCGAACTACTCTTGCAACTCTTGAGGATACCGAGCGGCGTGTGCATTTGTTTTTGGCGGAACGTCTGCCTGCCGTTCCGGATTTCCGTCTGCGCATGACGGAGCATGGGAGCCTGTTACAGATAGGCCCGTGCCCTGCGGATGTTTTGGAGGAGCTTATGGACATGTTGGGTCTGCCCCTTTCCGCCGCCATGCAGCTGGACAAGCCCAGCGGCTATTTTGACCGTCAGCTTGGCCTGCGCGGCGATGCCCAATGAGCGGAGAGGTTGATGCTGCGCGCAGAGCTTTTCCTCGCGGGCTTTTTCAACCTTCTGGCTCGTATCGCTTCGCGGCGGATTCGCTAGCGCTTGCCGCGTTTGGGCGCCGTTTCTTGCCAGAAGGGAAGGTGCGCTTCGCTGATTTGGGCACCGGATGCGGTGTGGTGGGGCTGGCTTTGTTGCTGGGGTCTCCAGCGGATCTTTCCGGTTTTGGTGTGGAGAGGGAAGGCGTGCTTGCGGCAGCTGCCTGGAGGAACGCGGATAAGCTGGGATTTTCTGAACGCTTTAGAGTGGTTGAGTGCGATGTGGCTGAGGTTTGTTCGAAGGGGGATATCCCTTCTGACGACCTGGATTTAGTGCTGGCTAACCCTCCATGGCGGCTGCACGGCTCCTGCCGCCTGTCTGCCTCGGCATTGCGCAATGCCGCGCTTGTGGGTGATGAAAGGACATTTCCTTCTTTTGCCCAGGCTGCTTTTTTTTTACTGAAGCCGGGCGGGTGGTTCGCCTGTGCGGTTTGTCGGGACAGGGAGCAGGCATTGTATGATGCCGCATCAGGCGCTGGCTTTGCATGCATAGAGCGTCGTATTCCTCTGTTGGATGGGATTGCTCCGGCGCCTTTTGCGCTTTTGGGTTTTCTAAAAGACGGATGACTTGTTAGAGAGGCTTTACGTACGGCTGCTAAACGTATTTTTTCCGTGAGGATGGCATGGATATTTTCACATTGATTGCAGAAGATCGCATCAGGGATGCCGAAAAGGCGGGCGTCTTTAGCAACCTGCCGGGCAAAGGGCATCCCCTCGATCTGGAATCCGACGCCGGGGTTCCTGAGGATCTGCGCATGGCTTATACGGTGTTGCGCAACGCGGGGTATGTGCCGCCTGAAGTGGCTGACCGCAAGGAACTGGATGATTTGCTTGATCTTTTGGAACGCTGTCCTGAAGAACGTAAAAAAGTGGCACAGATGCGGCGTCTGGAAACGCTGCTATTCCGTCTAAATAGACAAGGGCGCTCCTTGGCTCTTGAGGCAAACGATACCTACTACGCCCGTGTGCTGGTCCGCGTGGGCAGGATACGGGGCAGGAAATGACGTCTGCGTGTATTCATCCAGCGGGCAGCGGGTTTTGGGTGCAAGACGGTCAGCCTTGATGCTGTGCTTAAGCGGCTCCTTCTGGAATTTTGTTTGTTTTTTTATGCATCATACCGTTCCGAACAGGTATATCCAAGGAAGAATTCGTGGGAATCTCTTGTGAGAATGACGGGTTGAGGAAAGACCTTCTTTCAAAACTCAGGAACGCAGGCATAAATGAAATCAACGGAATCGGAATTGACGATTTCGTCCATATTTCACAATAGCCGAAACAGGACAGCAAGCTGGGATTGGCAGGGCTTAGTTACTACAAAAAGAAGCCAAAACCGTAACGAGGGGAAAAGTGGAGAACAGAGAGAAAATCTATGCGTTCAAGTACCGGGGATGGAAAACGATATGTTCGCCCTTTATGTCACAGCGGGATACATGGACTTCAAAGGGATAGGGTTCATCGTACCAGGAGGAGGGCGGGAACATCTCATTGAAGGGAAGATAGGGAAAGAAACCGAAGAAGGGTTTATTTTTCACAGCACAAACGAGGCATACCCCGGGAATTGGGAATTTATTGAGGTAACGTATGAAAATTTCAAAACCACATACCACAAAAAAGTGCAGAAAGGGGAAAGCATTCTTTCGATGATCCACAACACGCAGGAACTGCAGGACTACTACCACGCGAACTTCCCGGATTACACATAGGCAGCAGGATTTTGCCAGGATACAGACCGTCGCCCGAAAGAGCGGCGGTTTTTATTTTGATGATCTTGTTGGCAAAGGGTCGCAGCATTCGGAATCATAGCGGCAGAACTGGCAAAATCCGCTGGTGGCATGACACATGCGGACGCTGCGATTAAGGCGTTTGAAGAAAATCCCGAGCCCGCAGCACAGTACGAAACAGGGATACAAGGGAGGTGAGAGAAAAGATATCTTAACCCGTTCATCAACAATAGCGCCCCCCCCATAGCCAATTCCTCAAACGGATTACCCTGTATGCAAGCAACTGACCTTAGTGCCGACTGGCACGCAACTCACCGTAACGGGAGTGGACAGAGAACACTCGCATCGATTTTGACCAGCCTCGCCGGATTACCGGAGGTTGACGGGAGGCAATCCGGGGCCAAGTGACCCGGGGGACGCCAGAGTCGCAAAGCAAAAGCCCCTCCCTTGCTCAGAGAGGGCTTTTTTATAATTATAAGATATAAAGCAAGCGCCGAAAGCGAAGGGGGATCTTTGGGACACGAAGCCCCGGCGCTGCCGAGTCGCGGATACTTTCAGGGAACCATTGACGGAATCCGCCAGAACGGCATGATGGGACGGCCAGAGAAGTTGAAGGACAACTGAACTCCGTATACGATGTACTTCGATGACGAGATACGCAGAGCCAGCGATGAATATGTCTTCCGGGCAAAGCAGACGGACCCTGACTATAGCCGCTCAGATTTTCTATGAAGCCGCAGCGGCATACCTGTAGAAGGAAACGAGATAACATGAGATAACAGAAAAAACTGAAGCAAGAAGGTGAACAGCTGCGAGGATTCATTACTCGGAGAAAGGCCCCCAGAAGAATCCGGAGAGATGGCGGATGACGCCGGAGGCCGTTTAGGGAACCGTGCTCAGCCTGCATATGGCCGCAGCTAAAAATATTCTGGATTTTCAAGTTGTTTTGTAAAAAACTTGAGCTTGTAAAATTGTAATAGTCTAATCTTGTTAGACAAAAGGACAAGACCGTTATGATCGCCATACTTGACTATAATGCTGGCAACCAGACCAGTGTCTGCCGGGCGCTGGAACATTTGGGCATCGAGTGCTGCATCACTGCCACTCCCGATGTGGCGCTTTCCTCGTCGGGAATCATTTTCCCCGGCGTGGGCGCTGCCGGACAGGCCATGGCGCAGCTTGAGGCGAGCGGCATGGATGGCGTCCAGCGCCGCGCAGTGGATGAGGGCATTCCCATCCTCGGCATTTGCTTAGGTTGCCAGATTATGCTGGAGCGCAGCGAGGAAAACAATACGGTTACGCTGGGGCTGATGCCGGGGCGTTGCCGCAGATTTGACGCTTCCTGGCAGGATGCGGACAAAACGCCTATCCGTATTCCTCACATGGGCTGGAACACGCTTCAGCTGAAAAAAAATAGCCCGCTCTTTGTGGGCGTTGATCCTGAAGCGTCCTTTTATTTTGTTCACAGCTATTATGTAGAGACAGCGCCGGAGTATGTTATCGCGGCGACTGTTTACGGGCGGGAATTTTGTTCAGCCTATGGCCGTGACGGGCTGTGGGCCGTGCAGTTCCACCCTGAGAAGAGCGGCCGTCCAGGGCTTCAGCTCCTTGCCAATTTCGCCCGTTTTTGCGGAGTCAATATGCACAAGGCGGAGGCTGCCGTATGCTAAGCAAACGCTTTATTCCCTGTTTGGATGTCCGTGATGGACGGTTGACCAAAGGCATTAGGTTCAAGGGCAACCAAGATATTGGCGATCCTGTGGAAACAGCGCGCCGCTACTATGAAGAAGGCGCGGATGAAATTGTTTTTTATGATATCACGGCCAGTGCCGAAGGGCGAGGGATATTCCTAGACGTGGTGGAGCGCGTGGCTGAAAACATTTTTATCCCTTTTTCCGTGGGAGGCGGCATCGCCTCTGTGGCGGATATGCGTGCGGCGCTGCTTGCTGGCGCGGAGAAAATTTCCATCAATTCAGCGGCGGTTAAAAATCCGCAGCTGGTCAATCAGGGGGCGGAAGCCTTTGGATCGCAGGCTATTGTTATCGGCATGGATGTAAAGAAGGTTGAGGTTACTTCGAAGCTGCCTTCCGGCTACGAAGTGGTCATTCACGGCGGGCGCAAGCCCACGGGGCTTGATGCTCGGGCCTGGGCGCAGGAAGTGGAGGCCAGGGGCGCTGGGGAAATTTGTCTTAATTCTATTGACGCCGACGGAACCTGTGACGGCTACGAAATCAACCTGACTAGGATGATCAGCGATGCTGTGAGGATACCTATCATTGCCTCCGGCGGCGCCGGTGCGCCGGAGCACCTTGTGGAAGCCGCTACTAAAGGCGGCGCTTCAGCTGTGTTGGTGGCTTCAATTGTCCATTACGGGCGTTATTCCATCAGGGAATTGAAGCAGGCTATGGCCGGCGCTGGAGTGCCGGTGCGTACTTACTGGTAGCCCGGCGGAGCAGCAGTTGGAGGCTTTCCGCGCAGATCCCGAATGGAATGTGTGGCTTATTCAGCACCGAAGAGGCCGCAACGCCGAGCTTTTCCGTATTGCTTAGTTCTTCTGGATGGCCGCGCCGTACATGAGGTCAGTACCATGGTTTCCCGGAGTGTTTTCCCAGCTGGCAAGCAGGGTCGCCTCAGGGCGTAGGTGAAGCAATCGCCGAACCTGCTCCTCGTTTTCTTCGGGATTTCGCGTACATGTCACATAAATAAGCCGGCCTCCACGGCGAAGTCTCGCCCACGCGGTATCAAGTAGTTCCCTTTGTAGGCTGACAAGAGGCGGGATGTGGGATTGGAGGCGTTTTTTGCGCAGGTCAGGGCGTCTGGCCAGTGTGCCAAGCCCGCTACACGGCGCGTCAAGCAAAATGCCGCCTGGCTGGAAGGATGAAGTGAAGGGGGCATGTACGCCAGAAGCGGCGATAATGGCAGGGAAGGGTAGTTTGAGCCTGACAAGCTCCTGCTTCAACCCTTGAAGGCGTGACAGAGAGGTGTCGCTTGCCACGGTAACGTTAGCGCCGTGTTCCAGCAACGCGCAGGTTTTGCCTCCGAATCCGGCGCAGGCATCCCACACAGGTCCATCGAGGGAAAAGGCGTCCAGTGCGGCGAGTACCTGCTGGCTGCCGGCTCCCTGGCGTGAAAGTCTTCCCGCGTCGATATATGGCTGAAAATCCACGTGTGAGCCAGGAGGAAAGCCAAGTCCAAAACCGCCTTCCAGGGCAATGGTATCGGGCATGCCAGCTGTCAGCGCTTTTTTGAGTTCCTCCACGCCGCTGTGCCGCGCATTGAGCCTGACAAAGCTCCATGGTGTGTATGATGAATTTTTGGCAAGCGCGCGGGCTGTTTTTTCGCCGTATTGTTTATGCCACAGGGCTGCCAGCCAGTCCGGCAGGCTCCAGGCAACGGCAAAGGCTTGGAGTCCGCCACCAAGGGCACATTCGGCCTGCTCCGGGGAGAAGCGCTCCGCTGGTTCACGCAACATGGCACGAAGGATCCCGTTGGCCACATCGGCCATGCGTTGCCCCAGTTTTTTTTTAATGATTTCCACAGCTGCGCCGGCGGTGGCGTGATCGGGAATGCGGGCAAGGCAAAGATGCTCGTAGGCGGCCATGCGTAGCGTAAGGCGCAGAAACGGCGGCGTTTTCGCGGCCTTCCGCAGGAAGAGGCCAACGACCCAGTCCAGCAGCCGTTCGCGGCGTAGAACGCCGTAAACAAGTTCCGTACAGAGCGCCCTGTCCGCCGGGCTAAGGCGCATGTTTTCAAGCGTGCTATTCAGAATGGCCTGCACCGCGGGGGAATCCGGATGTTCAAGAAGTTTCAGGACTCGGACGGAGGCTAGACGAGCTGGCGAGGACTTCATTAGGTTTTTGCTATTTGTTTTTTTTCGGCTGGTAGCGCAGGGGGATAACAATTACATCGTCGACGTCGTCATCACGATCTTCGATCCAGCGTTTAACAGCGGCGAGCGCTTCGGGTGTCGCGTACAGCATGGCAACGGCGTGGCCGTTTTTTTGGGCTTTGGCCGCGACCTTGCGGAGTTTACTGTAAATATCCCCAGCGGAAGGAGATCCGTCATTGAGGAGTGTGTCTGCGCGCACAGAGGCTATGCCTTTTTGAACGGCTGCATCATACAGCGGAGCCACTTCTGCGCTGCTCGGATCGATGACTGTAAGCCCGCATTCGGCGGCGGCAGTGGCCAGCGACTGGCTGACGTTCTTTTCAGTAGTGATTATCTCGCCGCTGGGAATGAAGGCCGAAGCCTGGGGCAGCAGCACAAGATTTTGCCGGATAATTCTGCGCATGACTTCCTGGGAGGCGTCGCTATGCAGGATCCCTTTGCTCCCAGAGGGATTGTAGGGGGAAGACGAGCAGGGCTGGCTGAGGAGCACCTCCTGCCCTGACTGAAAGATTTCCGCTGCCGCCCGGGTCCCCTCTGGAGGCAGGGCAAAAGCCAGCGGTATATCCAGATCAAGCCAGTTTTTAATGTTTTCCATGTCTCCGTGGGCATCGAGCAAGAGGAGGCTGAGGAGGGGCGGCGTGCCACCGGGGGGGAGCATAAAGGCCTCGCCAGCCTGGAACAGGAAAAGCTCGTGGGTCAACACGCCTCTGGTCTGGACGCGTAGCACATACCTTTCCCCTGTTTTTTGCAGAACAGCCTCAAGTCCTTTCCCTGCGGTTTTAAGCCCTGTCTTGAGAATTTTTTCAAATTGTCTGGGCTCCTCGGTGAGGAAAAGCTGCATACGCTGGAGCTTATAGGTTTCTTCCCTGCGGGCTGTGTTCAGCTCCAAACTAAGGGTTTGCAGCATTTGTACCCGAGAGGAATCCATACCGCAGCGGCGTAGCGCCTGCATGATGGCTTCATCGGCCTGCCGGGAAAGCCCCTCGATACTTTTATCGGCATGGGGCAATGCCCAGGGCAGGAGATCGCCGCGGATTTCTTCAGGGATTGGCCTTTCGGCTTCTTTTAAGCCCGCCTGAGTGGCGGCGCTGCGGGATGGGCTGGATGCGTCAAGCTCTTCATTTTGTGCGGCGGTTGTGCTGAAAAGACCACTTATGGCAGAGCCAACGGCCGCGCAGCCCGACCAGAGCAGCGCAATCCCCTGCCAAAGGCACCAGACAATCAGCGCCGCTACCAGTGCGCCTGACACGTTTTCAACAAAGCGGGGGATGGTTACAGAAGGAAGGCGTTTCAGCTTTCTCCGTAACGCGGGGAACCATTCATCCAACAAGGGGGGCTCCTACGGTGCTACGAGCCGCATAGCGCTTGCAGAAAGCCTGCCTGAGGAGGCGTGGAAGGCTTTTCTGCAGAGAATAAAGGGCCGGCACAGCACGACCGGTCAAGCATTATCCCGCGGCTATGCCGTTTTTTCAATTTTTTCGAAGAATGATGTGCTGCATTTTAGGCAGGCTTTTGACAACCTGCAGACTCATCCTCAGCTGATTGTCCTGGGCAAGGATCTCATCAATGCTGTCGGCGGGTGCCTTGCCCTTGGCTTTTTCGTCTGCCTTAGTGGCGTTGGCGTTTTCAAGATGACGGTTTAGATTTTTTTCACGCAGGAGGATAGCGGGCTTGACCTCGCTGGCAGGAGCTTCAAAGGGAATGAAAATATCCGGCGTAATGCCTTCGGCCTGGATGGAACGCCCTGACGGAGTATAGTACAGGGCAATGGTCAGTTTGAGCCCCGTGCCGTCAGCCAGCGGCATAACATTCTGCACAGATCCTTTGCCGAATGTCGGCTCGCCGATAATCAGAGCCCGTCGCCTGTCGCCAAGGGCGCCGGCTACGATTTCAGAGGCTGAGGCGGAACCTCCGTTGACGAGCACGACGAGCGGGGCGGAAACATCCGTCGGCTGTGCACTGGCTTTGAATTCGCGAGAGATATTTTCCGTTCGCCCTCGCATGGAGACAATGACGCCATCGTACAGGAAAACATCGGAAACAGAAACAGCCTGGTCCAAGAGTCCGCCAGGGTTGAAGCGCATGTCAAGGATAATACCTTTTATGTCCCCCTTGCTTTCCGAACGGGCCTTAGCGAGGGCGTCAAGCAGTTCCTGGGTCGTACGGTCGCTGAAGCGCGTTAGGCGGATCCAGTAGAATCCGTCTTCCAGCTTGCGCGACTTAACGCTGATAAGGGGGATGGTGTCGCGCTTCATGCGTACGGTATCGGGCGTCTTGGCGTCCTTGTGGAGAATGGTAAGTTCTACCTCCGTCCCCCTAGGGCCGCGGATGTGGGTGACCGCGTCCTGAAGGGACATACCCATTGTTGATTCGCCGTTGATGCTCAGGATGTAGTCGCCGGGCTTTAGTCCTGCCTTATAGGCGGGCGTGTCCTCGATGGGGGTTACAACGGTAATTTGATTGTTGTCCTGCGTGATTTCAATGCCTACGCCAAAGAATTCTCCGGACGTTGTTTCCTGCATGGACTTGTATTCGTCCTTGCTCAGAATGGTTGAGTGCGGATCAAGGTTTTGAAGCATACCCTTAAGTGCGCCGTCCACCAGATCCTTGATGGGCACGCTTTTTACATAATAACGCCCCACAACATCCAGCGCTTGGCTGAAGCGCTTGAGGGCGTCTATCCTGCCGCTATCGACCTGTGCGGCCTGTCCATGGCCTAAGGAGGAAAACACAAAGAAAAGAAAAATCGCCAGAACCGCGGCTGCCGTCCGAACGCTGCGCATGAGGGTATGCCTCCCGAAACATCGCCAATGCTGTTTTTTGCAAGGGACACGTGTTCCCATGCTTGATGCTTTGGATATCGAGAACCGCTGAAAAAGGCAATGCTAAGAGCAAGGGTTTCTGACGGCGAAACTGGATTTTTTATTGCGCCCGGGGCTGCTTTCCAGGGCGTATTTTTTTTTGCGCGTATCTGTGCTTGACTTCACGCTGCCGGAGAGAAAAGATTGCTTCAGCAACATGTTAAAGGTACGGAACATGCCTTTTATCACATCGTCCAACTATAGCCCTCCGCGTTATTTGCGCAATGGCCATCTATTGACACTGTGGGCTTCGCAGCAAAGGAGGCTGTGTCTGCCGTGGGAGCCGTATTTCAGGACTCAACGCTTAGACACAGATGACGGAGATTTTTTTGATGTGGATATTCTCCCCGCCTCGCCTTATGCTAGGGCCGTGGGGGCGGCGATCCTATCGCACGGGCTTGAAGGTAACAGTCGCAGACCCTACATGCGGGGTATGGCTGAGGCTTTCCGCAAATCCGGATGGGATGTACTCGCGCGTAACTTCCGGGGATGCTCGGGGGAGCCGAACCGGACGCTGAAGATGTACCACGGTGGAGAAACAGAGGACCTGCACCGTACGGTATGCTGGGCCGCGGAGCAGGGGTATGGGAAGCTTGTGCTTGCCGGCTTCAGCATGGGCGGCAACCAGACTTTCAAGTATCTCGGAGAAAATCCTTCTAGGATCCCCGGGCAGGTTTGCGCCGCCGTAGGTATTTCCGTGCCATGCGACTTGGAAGGTTCCGCTGAAATGCTCCACCGTCCTTCCAGGATGCTGTATATGGCGTATTTCATGTCCAGCCTACGCGGGAAGATTAGGGAGAAGCATGCGCGCTTCCCCGATGTGGTGAGCGTTTCCGGATTGAACAAAATGTTTACTTTTGAGTCCTTTGACAATGCCTATACGGCGCCGCTGCACGGCTTTGTCGATGCTAGAGACTATTGGCGCAGGAGTAGCTGCCTGCCTGTGCTGGGCAATATCCGCGTTCCCGCGTATCTCCTGAACGCGGCAGACGACCCTTTTCTTTCAGCAAGCTGTTTCCCAGTGGAGCTGGCCCGCAAAAGTCGGCTCTTCACCCTAGAGATGCCCCACCATGGCGGCCATGTGGGGTTTGTAACCTCGGATACCGGGCGCTATTGGTCCGAGACCCGGGCTGCGGACTTTGTGCGGGAGGCGGTAAAGTAATTCTGTCTGATCTGCGCGGTACTCTTCGGACAAGGGAGCTTACTTTTGTCCGCCGTGGAATTTGAGGCTTGTCAGCCGATTGGAATTAGGGTACGCAAATACAGATATGGTTCCAAGAGCTGCATCGGACGAGTGTCCGTCAACGGGATGGCGAGGTCGGACGGGCAGCTTTACACACTTCAACGTAGAGCGGAGTGAACGATGTTTTCATTCTTCGTAGTGTTCGCCTGTGGCCTCTTTGCCCTGTGCTACGCGTACATGACGGCAAGGAGTGTTTTCGCAGCTGGATCAGGCAACGAAGACATGCAGCGCATTGCCGGTGCAATTCAGGAAGGCGCCAAAGCGTACCTGAATCGCCAGTATAAAACCATTGCCATTGTGGGCGTCGTGGTGACAGTGCTGCTTGCGGTCTTTCTGTCTCCCCTTGTCGCTTTGGGTTTTGTGCTGGGCGCGGTACTGTCCGGCATGGCCGGTTATATCGGCATGAACGTGTCTGTGCGCGCGAACGTCCGCACTACTGAGGCAGCCCGCAGGGGACTGGTTCCCGCGCTGAACATGGCTTTCCAGGCAGGCGCCATCACTGGTCTTCTAGTGGTGGGCCTCGGACTTCTTGGCGTTGCCGGCTACTACGCGCTGCTGGTTTCCGCCAATATCTCCCAGAACGCCATTCTTGAAGCCTTGGTAGCTCTGTCCTTTGGTGCCTCCCTTATTTCTATCTTTGCCCGCCTCGGTGGCGGCATTTTCACCAAGGGCGCTGACGTCGGCGCTGACCTTGTGGGCAAGGTCGAAGCCGGCATTCCTGAAGACGATCCCCGCAACCCTGCTGTCATCGCCGACAACGTGGGCGACAATGTGGGGGACTGCGCCGGCATGGCCGCTGACCTCTTTGAAACTTATGCGGTGACCATCGTCGCCACCATGCTGCTTGCGGCGATCTACTTCACCGGCGACTTACAGCACTTGATGATGATGTATCCCCTGTTGATCGGCGGCGTGTGCATCATTGGTTCAATTATTGGCAGTAAAGCCGTGGAGCTTGACAGAGACAAAAAGATCATGAAGGCGCTGTACCGCGGGCTGATCCGTACGGGTGCCGTTTCCGCCGTTCTGATTTTTATCGTTACCGTATGCCTGTTCTGGGGCGCCCCGAAGAATGAGATGGTCGTCAACGGCAAGAGCTTCGGCATCATTAATCTGTTGCTCTGCTCCTTCACGGGGCTTGGCGTAACCGCGTGTCTTGTGTGGATCACTGAATATTACACAGCCACAGCGTACCGCCCTGTACGCAGCATTGCCAAGTCGTCCACCACGGGCCATGGAACAAACGTCATTCAGGGCCTTGCCGTTTCCATGGAATCTACCGCGTTGCCCGTTCTGGTTATCTGCGCCGGCATTGTTTTTACCTACATCAACGCCGGGCTCTTTGGCGTGTCCATTGCTGCCACAACGATGCTTGCCCTCGCCGGTATGATCGTTGCGCTTGACGCCTACGGTCCGGTGACCGACAACGCCGGCGGCATTGCCGAAATGGCCGAACTCCCTGAATCCGTGCGCGAAACCACCGACGCGCTTGACGCGGTCGGCAACACCACGAAAGCTGTGACCAAGGGCTACGCCATTGGTTCCGCTGCGCTAGCTTCCTTGGTTCTTTTCGCCTGCTACACGCAGGACCTGCACCGTTTCTTCCCTGACCTGAAGGTCGCCTTCAGCCTCCAGGATCCTTATGTGCTGGTAGGTCTCTTTATCGGCGGTCTGTTGCCTTATCTTTTTGGCTCCATGGCTATGATGGCTGTGGGCAGGGCCGGAGCGGCTGTTGTTATGGAAGTTCGCCGTCAGTTCAAGACCATTGTCGGCATCATGGAAGGCAAGGCCAAGCCCGATTATAGTGCTGCTGTGGATATGCTCACCAAGTCCGCTATTCAGGAAATGGTGCTGCCCTCCATCTTGCCTGTTTTTGCCCCCATTGTCGTGTATATCGTTATCCGCATTATTGCGGGCCAGTCCGCTGCGTTTGCCTGCATCGGCGCCATGCTGATGGGCACCATTGTTACGGGTCTGTTCGTGGCTATTTCGATGACTTCCGGCGGCGGCGCTTGGGATAATGCGAAAAAATTCATCGAGAGTGGCAACTACGGCGGCAAAGGGTCTGATGCCCACAAGGCTGCCGTAACCGGCGATACCGTGGGTGATCCTTACAAAGATACAGCGGGTCCCGCTGTTAACCCGATGATCAAGATCATCAATATCGTGGCGCTCTTGCTTCTTCAGGCGCTCGCATAATCCTATGTGAAAAAGGGAAACCGCCGCCGTTTGCGGCGATTTCCCCTTAGGTTAGGGTTCAACCAGAGAGAACGCGCCGGTATCCCCGGTGCGTTTCGTTTTAGAGCAAGGCAGGGAGAAAAGGTGCCGGCAGGATGAGGACCGCATTAGCTCCGGGGCGGAATCGCTTCCGCTTGTCTTTAGACGCTACGCTGTTATTCCAGCAACGGGTTGTCAGTCTTGAACTATCGGAATTCCGTAGAGCTTGCAGACCTCATGTTCCATTGCGCAACCTTTTGAACGTTGCCAGCCTTCGGCAAAGTACGCGGCATCGCAACCTGCAAGCCGTTTGAAGGAGTTGCCCAGGCACCATACGGGCCAGTTGACTTGTGTGCCTGCGTCTTCTGTTTCAAAGCCGTCGCTTGCTATGTGCCCGGCAGATGCTAGGGCGGCGCGTATGCGTGCTAGGTCTTCACGGATGTTTTCGACGGATCGCCCTGTCATTGGCAGTGAGATGAAAACGCGCATGGTGATTTCCTTATAGCGGGGAATTGCATTGACGGACTTAATAGAGGAAAAGAATGGAAAGAAGCAGATTGCAGCGCCTGACGGACTTTTTTCACGAAGCTGGGATGTTGCGATTCACGCCGCGTTCAGGCTATCAGTTCCTTGGGAGCGGCAGGGAAAATGTTGCGGAACATTCTTTCCGCACGGCACTTATCGGTTATGCGTTGGCCAGGCTTGCCGGAGCAGATGCGGCCAAAACAGCGCTGATCTGCCTGTTTCACGATCTTGGAGAGGCTAGGACCGGAGATCTGAATTACGTCAACCAGCGCTATAACCGTCCGGAAGAGCGGAGGGCCGTGGAAGACGCGATAGCCGGGACCGGGATTGAGGAAGATATCCTTGCCTTCTGGGATGCGCATGAAGCTGGCCGGCAGGCGGACGCTCCAATGGAAAGCCTCCTCGCCGGAGATGCGGACCAGCTAGACCTTATATTGAACCTCAAGCGTGAATGGGACCTTGGCAATGCCTACGCCGAACGGTGGATGACCTTGGCCATAGCGCGGCTGAAAACCCGGGAGGCGCGGGAACTGGCGCAGGTTATTGCCGTAACGGATCATACAGACTGGTGGTTTCTTGGCGCGGATCGAGAATGGTGGGTGAACCGAACACGCTGATCACGCGTTCATTTTTTACATGGCCGCGGGGAAAGCACAACGGCTTTTCCCCGCTTTTTTTTTTGCATTTATTGCTGATCCTGATCGTCATCTTCTTCAGGCACATGCGTGTAGCGGCACTTCTTTTCCGGACAGGCTAGGTAATAGCCTTTTGCCGTTGAGTACTTCCGCACAAGGAGCGGAGAGCCGCATTTGGGGCAGGGGCCTGGAACGGGCCAGTCCCAGAGGGCGTAGTCACACTGCGGGTAGGCGCTGCATGAGTAAAAGATTTTGCCATGCTTGGAGCTTTTTTCAATAAGGACGCCGTTGCCGCATTTCGGGCAGGGGACGCCTGTGGAGTAGGGAACACTGTAGTCGCAGTTGGGGTAGCCGGAACAGGCAATGAAGCGGCTTCCTGTGCGGGATTTTTTTATCACAAGCGCGCTGGAGCAGCGGGGGCAGGTCCCCACTTTTTCCATTTCCGGCTTGGTGCGGCTCTGCATGTGGATATGCCCGTGTTCGTCTCTGCTGTAATCAGAGGTGAAGGTGCATGTGGGGTAATTGGAGCAGGCAAGGAAGGCGCCGCTACGGCCGAATTTAATAACCAGGGGCTTGCCGCATGCCGGGCAGGCGAGATTGGTGTCCATGCCGCCCTTGATTTGTTGCATAGCTTTCCGTGCCATTTCCAGCGTGGGATTGAAATTATCGCAGAATTTGCGAAGCAGTGCTACCCAGTCCTGCTTGCCTTCCGCAACGTCATCGAGCAGGGATTCCATGCGGGCGGTGAAACCCGTATCCATTAGCGTTGTAAAATGGCTGCGGAGATGTTCGCACACAATGCGGCCAAGATCCGTGGGCACAAAGTGTTTTTCTACCAGCGTTACATAATCGCGGTTTTGGAGCGTGGAGATGATGGACGCGTATGTGGAAGGACGCCCGATACCCTGTTCTTCAAGCTCGCGCACAAGAGAAGCTTCGCTGAAACGCGGGGATGGCTGTGTGAATTTCTGTTCCTTAGAGAGTTCTTTGAGCTGAAGAGTCTTGCCCTCTTTGAGAGGAGGGAGTTCTTCGACTTCTTCGTCTTTTCCCCTGGGCATAGCCTTCAAGAATCCGGAGAACAGGAGCCTTTCGCCCTTGGCGCGCCAGAGCATGGGTCCGTTTTCAATTAGTACGGTAGTATCGTCAAATTCGGCTGCAGCCATCTGCGAGGCGATGAAGCGTGACCAGATGAGTCGGTACAGCTGGTACTGGTCTGGAGCGAGGTAGGGCTTAACCTCGTCCGGTGTGATATTGACATCGACAGGGCGGATGGCTTCATGGGCATCCTGCGCACTTTTTTTGCCTTTAAAGGCGCGTCCCATACCGCCTGGAGCAAGGAATTCTTTACCCCAGGCCTTTTCGATAAAGCCGGCGGCGGCCTTTTTTGCCTCTGCAGCAATACGGACGGAATCGGTTCGCATATAGGTAATGAGGGCGGTAGTGCCGCGATCACCCAGTTCCAGCCCTTCATAGAGACGCTGCGCGATGTTCATGGTGCGCTTGGCTGAATAGTTCAGCCTCTGATTAGCTGCCTGCTGGAGAGTGGAAGTTGTAAAGGGAGGCGAAGGCTGGCGCCTGCGCTGTTTTTTTTCAATGCTCTGTACGGCAAAGGGATTGGCGCGAATGGTCTTTTCAAGTGCTTCAGCTGCTTCGGCATTGGGAATGACAGGCTTCTTGCCGTTAGCTTTGAACAGTTCCGTTTTGAAGGGAGGCGGCGTTGCACCGGCCATAAGAGCGTGGAAAAGCCAGTATTCTGTTGGTACAAAGCGTTCGCGTTCTTCCTCCCGCTCGACGATCATTCGCAGCGCTACGGACTGCACCCGCCCCGCGGAGATCCCCCGTTTGATTTTTGCCCAAAGCAGAGGGGAGATTTTGTAGCCGACCAGCCTGTCCAGCACCCTGCGAGCCTGCTGTGCGTCAAAAAGATTGCGGTTTAGCTCTCGGGGGTGGGCAAGGGCCTCGTGCACGGCGCTGGATGTGATTTCGTTAAACTGAATGCGTTTCAGTGGCTTGTTGCAGTCCTTGAGCACTTCGGCCACATGCCAGGCAATGGCTTCTCCCTCGCGGTCCGGGTCCGGTGCAAGATACACGGTATCGGCTTTGGCTGCCGCGCTTTGCAGCGAATGGACGACCTTTTCCTTGCCTTTGATTATCTGATAGTTGGGAGCGAAGTCGTGGGCTTCATCCACGCCGATTTCCTGTGTTGGCAGGTCTCTTATATGGCCAATGCTGGCTTCGACCATATAGCCTGGTCCTAGGAATTTTTTGATAGTTTTTATCTTGGCCGGAGACTCCACAATAATGAGGTTTTTACCCATTGCGGTTTGATTCCTGATGAAAGAAAGGTTGAAGAACGGGAGAAAAATACGAGACCTGCGGCATTCGTCAAGTTTCTATTTGCAGGTTTGGAAACAATTTGTACACAAAAAAAGCGAACTCCGCACTGTCAGAGGTCTTTTGGCCTTTCCGCTTTAACCGACAACAGGAACATTCCATTCGCGCAGGGCATCCGCGATGAAATTAATAATGGCTGCCTGTTCGGTTTTGCCGTTACCCTGAACGGTAATTGGCTGCCCGAAGCGGAAATGGATAGTGCGTTCGGCATGGAGCCTGCCAAGATCGCTAATCAGCCTGCCTTCCTGCCATGCTCTGGTATCAAGCGCGAAAGGCACAATCGGTACGCCGGCATGTCGGGCAAGCTTGACCGCGCCGCTGTTAAATTCTGACGGCGAGAAAACCTGCCGTCTTCCGCTTTGTGGGAAAATGATCACGGACACGCCGTTCTGTAGCAGCTCTCCGCCGTTATCCATAATTTTTTTGAAGTCTTCGCGCGGGTTCTCGCGGGCAAGCGGGATAGGGCAGCGGGCGAGGAGGATGTTTTTGAAAAAAGGATATTTCAGTAGGCTTGTCTTAATGACGAACGTCGCGTTTTTTGCCGGCTGGATCATGGCGGGTAAGCACATGGTTTCGAGGGTACTCATGTGGTTTCCAGCAAATACGCAGGGTGTGCTAAGGTCATGAAAGTGTTTCATTCCTTCCACGATAAAGCGGCAGCCGATGGCTTCAAGGTAGCGGACGGTGCGCTCGCTTTGGGCTGCCCACAGCACACCGGAATAGGAATTGCTTTTGGACAGGCGGCTGCCCCTGATAAGTAGGGAAAAGAGCCTAGGGTAGAAGAAGAGTTCAGGGTATTTTCGAGTCAGCCAGCCGACTTCCCGGGGTGCGCTTGTATAGCTGTTTCCATGAAACAGAGCGAAAGGCGGTATCATAGCGTGCAGAGATCCTTGTTTTTTTTGAGTGTATAGAGGACTCGTGGTTAGAAAAAGGCAGCGGCGGGTAAATCGCAGTATTCTGGTTTCGTGATGCCGCCGTCCCTAGTGGGTGCCGCTCCGCCAAGATTGGCGCATTCTCTTAATCCAGGCGTTGAGCTTGGGTTCCTCTCCGTTTTCTTTGGCCTTGTAGAAAACTTTGCCAAGGAGTTCCGGGGGCAGATAGTCCTGCGCTATCCAGGCTCCAGGGAAATTATGAGGGTATTTGTAATCCTTGCCGTAGCCCCATTCCTTTTGTAGGCGGGTGGAAGCGTTGCGCAGATGCAATGGAACCGGTCGTGTTCCATTGAGCTTGATTTCGCGGGAAGCCATACCGTAAGCCATGTAACTGGCGTTACTCTTTGGCGCAAGGGCTAGATAAATCACTGTTTCTGCAAGCGGGATATAACCTTCAGGCATGCCGACGAATTCTACGGCCTGCTGGCAGGCCGTAGCCAGCGGAAGCGCCCTTGGGTCGGCCAGGCCGATATCTTCCGATGCCGATAAAATCAGCCGACGGCAGATGAATCGAGGGTCCTCTCCCCCCTCAAGCAGGCAGGCGAGGTAGTAGACAGCAGCGTCAGGATCGCTGCCACGGATGGATTTGATTAGAGCCGAGGCGTATTCATAATGGCTGTCCCCGTCTTTGTCATGTCTGACGATGATTTCCGGCAGAACAAGCTTAATGTGCTCCAGTGTACGTTTGTCTTCAGGCAGGGCTGTTATGTGTTCCACAAGGTTGAGCATAACGCGTGCGTCGCCGTGTGCCGCACAAGCGAGGAACGCCAACACGTCCTGGGGAAGTGTGATGTTTTGGGTATCGGCTCCTCGTATGGCTAGCTTCAGCAGATCCTCGCGCCCGAGGGCGCGCAGGCGTAGGACTTGAAGCCTGGAAAGAAGCTGTTTGGTAACGCTGAAAGAAGGATTTTCTGTTGTGGTAGCAAGTAACGTCAACTCGCCGGATTCAAGAATAGGGAGAAAAAAATCCTGCTGGGCTTTGGAAAAACGGTGCAGCTCATCCAGCACAAGGATTTCAGCGCCGGCAAGCTGGCGCCGCATTTGTTGGAGTCCCGCTTCCGGCGCGCTTAGGCGCAGGACCCGGGAGGAGTGCGCATGGGCCAGCAGCAGTGCCAGCGTTGATTTACCGCAACCGGGTGGGCCGAAGAGAAGCAGGCTTGGCAGGCGCGGCATTTCCATGAGCAAGCGGATTTTGTCCGCAATATGCGATTGTCCTACAAAACCGGAAAATTCTGTCGGTCTCAATTTGTCTGGTAGCGGTTGGGAAAGGGACATGGCGGTTCTCCCTATAACGTTGCAATAAAGTGTATTGCTAAATGAGGGGGAAGACAAGCGAGCCCGATGCGCAATAGCGCGCCAAAAAGCCCCTGCCGCAAAGCAGGGGCTTGGAGAGCGATAAGCGTCTACCAGTTTAAGGTTGCCTTGAAGGCATATGCTAGGTCCTCGACGTTTTCAGAACAGATGCCGCCAATGTTCAGCTTAGGCTCTTTTGTAACAAAGCCGAGACATGCCACAGGGGCGGGGCAGTCAGCAAAGAGTTTCTCAAAAGCAGCTGCGTGTTTCTCCGGCACGGTGATAAGCAGACGGCTAGCTGATTCGGAGTACAGTTTTTCTGTATCGGAAAGTGTTTCTTCTTCGCTGACAGGCTGTTTCGCAAGGTCAATGTCGGCGCCTAAACGGCCGCCAATGCACATTTCAGCCAAGGCTACGGCGAGGCCGCCATCGGACAAGTCGTGGCAAGCGCTGACAAGATCCTGGGACATAGCCTTGTGCAGTATCCGGTAAGAGGCGAAGGCGGAGGCTGCGTCAACCTGCGGTACGTGTCCACAGGCAATATTGAGCTGATCTGCGAGTTCAGATCCTCCTAGTTCCCTGCGTGTGGCGCCCAGAAGGTAGATGCGATCGCCTGGAGTTTTGAAGTCGCTTGTGACGGCATGGCGGACATCTTCAATGACGCTCATGACGGAGAAGAGCAGTGTGGGAGGAATGGAGATTTTTGTGCCTCCGCCGGAGTAGTCGTTCTTCATAGAGTCCTTGCCGGAAATGCAGGGCACTCCGTATGCCTGGCAAAAATCGGAGAGGGCTTTGCAGGCCCGTACGAGCTGCGCCATTTTATAGGCGCCGTCCGGGGTTTTTTCGGATTCCACGGGGTCGCACCAGCAGAAGTTGTCCACACCGGCCATGTGGTCTGGGTTGGCGCCTGAGGCCACGGCGTTGCGGATGCCTTCATCAATGGCGTTGGCCGTCATCCAGTAGGTATCATAGTCGCTGAATTTGGGGCAGATGCCGTGGCTCAGCACTAGGCCGGCTTCGCAGGTAAGCACGGGGCGTAGAACGCCGGCATCGGAAGGCCCATCGGCTTTGACGCCGATCATGGGCTTGACGGCGCTACCGCCCTGCACTTCATGGTCGTACTGGCGGACAATGTATTCCTTGCTGCAGATATTCAGGCGGCCGAGCATTTTTTTGAGCAGCGGTCCCTGTTCTTGCGCGGAGATGTCAACGCGGGTGTCAGGGTGGCGCGGTTCCTGCCAGACGGCCTTTAGCTCCATACGGGGGAGTCCCTTGTGGAGGAACGTCATATCGAGGTGGGTTACGATTTTCCCGCGGTAGGTAACGTGGAAGAACCCGGAATTTGTGTAGCAACCGAGGACAGTCGCTTCCACGTCCATGTGCCTGGCGAGGGAGAGAAATTCATTAAGCTGTTCTTGGGGAACGGCAAGGGTCATGCGCTCCTGCGCTTCCGAAAGAAGGATTTCCCAGGGGCGGAGACCGTCGTATTTGAGAGGGGCGAGGGAAAGATCCATTTCGCAGCCGTTGGTGTCTTCCGCCATTTCGCCTACGGAAGAGGCGAGTCCGCCAGCGCCGTTGTCCGTGATAGAGCTGTAGAGTCCGAGATCTCGAGCTCGGATAACAAAATCAACGACCTTGCGCTGGGTGATAGGGTCGCCAATCTGGACCGCGGTGGCCGGAGAGCCTTCATGGAGTTCTTCGGAGGAAAACGTGGCGCCGTGAATTCCGTCCGCGCCGATGCGTCCGCCAATCATGACAATGGCATCGCCCGGACGTGCTTTTTTTGCGTAGCCGGGGCGGGACGTACCTTTGCCGCCAAGCCCGGGGACTTCGCGTGGAAGGAGCCCTACAGTGCCGCAGTAGACCAGCGGCTTTCCAAGGTAGCGTTCGTCAAACACCAGCGATCCGTTGACCGTGGGCACGCCGGATTTGTTACCGCCATGCTCCACGCCTTCACGTACGCCTTCAAGCACTCTGCGGGGATGCAGGAGGCGGGGGGGGTGGTTGTCATCATGGAAAGGAGAGGCAAAGCAGAAGACATCGGTATTGCAGATGAGTTCCGCACCCATGCCCGTGCCCAGGGGATCGCGGTTGACGCCGACAATGCCGGTCAAAGCGCCGCCGTAGGGGTCGAGAGCGGAAGGGCTATTGTGTGTTTCTACCTTGATGCACGCGTCATAATCATCGGAGAAGGAAATGACGCCGGCGTTATCGGTAAAGACGGAACGGCAGAAGTCTTCTTTGCCGCGGCTTGCCCGGATTTTTTTGGTCGGCTCCATGATGCAGGTTTTATAGAGGCTATTGATTTCTTCCTTCAGCCCTGCGTCCTTGTCTTCGTATTGCACCTTTGCCGCGAAAATTTTGTGCTTGCAGTGTTCGGACCACGTTTGAGCGAGCATTTCAAGCTCGGCGTCCAGCGGGTCCGCCGGCAGGTTCAGTGCCGCTCGCCCGGTCTTGACCGCAGGGTCGGTGAAATGGCTGCGAATGGCGCGCATTTCTGTAAGGTTTAGGGCAAGCGTGTGCTCGCGGCTGATTTGCATTAGCGCGCTGTCATCCATGGCTGAGAGGGAAATGACGCGGATGTCGTCGTTGGCTTCGCCAGTTACCTTTGCGGCCTTGGCTTCGAAGGGATGGGAGGCAAGCTCTTTGCCGGATCGGATTTCATACCGCTGGATGAGTTCGTTGGCGAGGAGTCTGCCGGCAATGCGCTTTATATCATCCAAAGTCAGCCGAGGACCGGTGATGCGGTACTGGACGGAGGTATAGATAGCCAGCTTTTCTTTTTTAGCGTGCTCTTTGATACCAAGGACAAGCGCGGCGGTGTCGCGGGCGGTCCGGCCTTCATTATCAGTAACGCCTGGACGGAAGCCGACTTCAATAATCCAGTCGGCCGCGCAGGGGATCGGGGAGAGAGAGGCCTGCTGAAGCACTGGATCGTGGAGGGCACAACGCTGGAGGAGCGTTTGAGCCTGGGAGGCTGTAAATCCGCTCAGGGTAAAGACCTTGACCTGGCGCACGCTGGCGACCTGGATGCCCAGAAATTCGTGGATCCGCACGGCCGTTTTGCGGCCCTGAGTATCGTCAATATGAGCGAAAA
Organism: uncultured Desulfovibrionaceae bacterium; assembly: GCA_964460575.1. GTDB lineage: Bacteria > Desulfobacterota > Desulfovibrionia > Desulfovibrionales > Desulfovibrionaceae > Avidesulfovibrio. The sequence goes on from CAYWQK010000001.1 coordinate 107,197, forward strand.
CGCCAAGTTCCAGTCGGTGAAGCATGTTTGTTTCTCCTATAGCAACGAATAACGGAGAGGCTCGTTTTTCTTGGCAGGACGCTATGACGTCCTGTTGCGGACAAAGGAAACAGCCTCGCGCAGAATGTTCACAGCGCGGACGCCCTGAGCGGTTTCAGGGGCGATGCAGTCCAGCGCGTTTGAGGCGTTGTCTAAAAACGTGTCGGCAAGACGCAGTGTGCGCTCCTGGAAGCCATTGGCCCGGACTGCCTTGACAATAGCTGTCCGTTCTTTTTCGGTGAAGCTTAGCGCTGCGAATTTGCTTTTGAAGGCCTTGCGGGAATCAGGATCGAGAGATTCCATGTAATAACAGATGGGCGGCGTGAACTTGCCTTCCAGGATATCCCCGCCTTCGGGCTTGCCTGTTTTTTCAGAGGAGGCGAAGTCAAGAGCATCGTCCACGATTTGAAATGCCATGCCAAGGTTGTAGCCGTAGTCGCATGCGGCCTGGATACGCGTCTCATCCGCGTTGGCCTTGATGGCGCCAAGCTCGCAGGAGGCTCGCAGGAGGTACGCGGTTTTGCCTTCTATGATTTTGTAGTAGTCTTCCAGTCCGTTGGTTCGTCCCTGATTGTCGATTTCCATAATTTCGCCGTCAACCGTGCCGATAACGGCGCGGCAAAGGCAGGAAACGCAGCGGGGGTCGCCGGTTTCGGCTAGGGCCTGAAATGCCCGCGAAAACATGGCGTCTGCAGTAAGCAGAGTGCGGGGCACGCCAAAACGGCGGTGCGTGGATTCGTGGCCGCGGCGCAAGTCTGCGTTATCTAAGATATCGTCATGAAGGAGCGTAGCCACATGGAACAGCTCAGTTGTGGCGCCAAGTATATAGACATCGTCATCTAGGCAGCCCATAGCGCGGGCCATGAGCACAACAAGTAGAGGGCGGAGCCGCTTGCCTCCAGAGCCAAGGGCATAGGCCGCTGCCGGGCGGACGTGGTCAGGCAGAGAGTTGGTTAGTGTGTCAACGGCCTTGTTGATGGCTGGGCGCTCCTTGGCCAGTATTGTGGCAAATTGCAACATGGGCGTGTGGTGTAAAAGGTGAGGAAAGAGTAGACGTATAATGGGTAAGTCATCTTTTTTTACATGCAATCCGTTGCTAGGGCAAGTAGTTTGCGGAGTGCGAAAACGTGTGCTCGGCGCGTGCAGAGGAAAGGAGGGCATCTATTTTTGGGCGTCTAGCGTTTAAAAGGGTTTGACAATCCTCTGTATCAATGAAAATTTCAGCCCCATGTATTGAGGGCTGAGTGTCAGCCCCTGCCGCTAACGGAGGGAGGAAGTACAGTGAATGTAGATTGGTCCCTGCTGTGCAGCGTGATTGCCATGGCGTTTATTCTGGAAGCTATGCCGTTTATTCTTTTCCCTGAAAGGATGCGCCAGGCCCTTGCGGAGCTCGTGCAAGGCTCTGTCATGAAGCTGCGCATCTATGGGTTTATTTTGCTGGTGATTGGCATGGCGGTGCTTGCTGTGGCCCGGAGGGGCTTTTAACGTTTGGGGAGGTTTTGGAATGGAAGATTTGAGGGTCCGCCTCGCGAGGATTCTTGTGGAGCGCTCCTATCGGGAAGGTAATTTTGTGCTGGCTTCCGGCCGCAGGAGCGACTACTATTTTGACTGCCGCGTTACCGCGCTGCACCCGGAAGGTTCATGGCTTATCGGCACGCTGTTCAACCGCCTGCTGGCTGACCTGCCTATTGTAGGCGTAGGCGGCATGACGCTTGGCGCTGACCCGCTGATTTCTTCGGTGACCGTTATTTCCCATGAAGTGGGCCGTCCCCTGGCGGGGCTGATTGTTCGTAAGGAAGCTAAAGGCCACGGCACAGGGCAGTTTGTAGAGGGGTTGGCTAATTTTAAGCAGGGAGACAAGGTAGCTATGCTGGAAGACGTGGTAACTACAGGCGGTTCCCTTCTTAAAGCCTGCGAGCGGGTAAAAGATGCTGGTCTGGAAATTGCGGCGGTCGCCTCTGTTTTAGACAGAGAAGAAGGCGGACGCGAGGCCCTTGCCGCAGCGGGTTTCAGTCTGCGCGCGCTCTTTACAAGACAGGAGCTGGTGTGTTTGGGCGGGCTGCGTTAGGCTTTCCTGACATTTGCTGTGCTTAAGACGTTTTCTTGAGAAGCGTCCGCCTTGGCTGCCGCGTCAGGATCAAGAACGGATAAAGGGTATGAGGAGAAAAACGGAAGAATTGGATGAGAGCTAAAGGAGAAAGATCAGCGCGTTCTGTGGGCGGAGACTCGGCAGACTGCGAAGAGGCGCACGGCCGCCCACTCTAGGACCAGCGAGGGCGAGACCATGGCATCTAGGGAATTATGTCCTTGGGCGAGAATATCGCAGGCATAGGCAAAGCCAGTGTCCCCCAGTGTCGCAAAAATAGCGGCGAGCGTTCCCGGTTGAGGCGCATCTAGGCGGGATGCGGCAAGGTTTTTCTGCATTGCGGCAATGACTTTGCGGGCTTGACCGGGATCTAGGCTACCCTTGGACGCTGTCATTTCAAATAACCCTTGCCCCTCGCGGAGGAAGGCGAAAAGGGCTGAAAGCCATTTCGCGGTTTCGCTGTCTTCTTGGTCGGGAATGTCGGGTTCGGCCCAGGGTAGGGTCAATGTCCAGCCCCTGGAAACAATCGTCGGCAACAGGCGCTCCCTTTGCGGGGCAAGCAGGAGAAAGCAGACTTTTGGATGCGGCTCCTCCATAACTTTCAGGAGCGCGTTGGCCGCTTCTATTGAAAGAGCCTGAGCATCGACGATGAGGATGACACGCCGCCCGTCGCCGCGCGGATCTTCTGCCACGAGCTGGCGCGCGTTGTGCACGGCATTGATGCTGATAGTTCCTTCCCTTCCGTCCAGCAGCGTGAGGTCTTGGAAGAATAAGACGCCGATTTGCAGGCAGATGGGGCAAGAGAGGCATGGGCCCC
>CAYWQK010000002.1:0-15058 GCA_964460575.1 uncultured Desulfovibrionaceae bacterium
CCCGGATATTCAGCTGATTTTGGACGACCTTAAGCATCCCACCCTGCCTGCCACCTATCTTACCGCTTGCGTATTCTATAGCGTATACTTCAATGCTTCACCGGAAGGGCTGGACACGCTGGAAAGCAGGGCTTTGGGACAGGATGTTGCCAAAATCATGCAGAAAACCGCATGGGAAGTGACCCAGGCCTACCTGCGTCGCTAACACTTCTAGACATTGCGTTTTCTGCATAGGCTTTCCATGTTAGCAAAAAGCCCGTCTTTCCAAAGGAAGACGGGCTTCGTATTTTGCGGCGCTTTCTCCTCGGTACGAAGGAGAAAAGAACCAATTAACGTTTGCTGTACTGGTAGCGGGCGCGGGCGGCGCGCATACCGTATTTTTTGCGCTCTTTCTTGCGGGCGTCACGTGTCAGGAAGCCGGCACGCTTCAAAACGCCACGAAGTTCCGGATCAGCTTCAAGCAGTGCGCGGGAAATACCGTGGCGCACAGCTTCAGCCTGTCCGGTCATGCCGCCGCCGCATACATTAACCTTAACATCATACTTGTCGGCGAGTTTAGTCAGCGTCAGCGGCTGGCGGATAATCATCTGTAAGGTCTTGCGGGGAAAATAATCTTCCAGCGCACGGCCATTTACTTCAATGGAGCCGCTACCAGCATACAGGCGGGTACGGGCAGTGGCGGTTTTACGACGACCGGTGCCGTAATCGAATGCAGACATGATCGACTCCTGCTTAGTTAGAGAAGGTCAGGGTTTTGGGAGCCTGAGCCGCATGGGGATGCTCAGGTCCAGCATACACCTTGAGTTTTTTCAGCAGATCGCGGCCAAGACGGTTTTTCGGAAGCATGCCGCGCACAGCAATCTTAAGCACTTCCGCTGGCTTGGTTTCCAGCATGGTGGACAGCGTGGTGGCCTTAAGTCCGCCCACATAGCCGGAATGACGGTAGTACTTTTTCTGTTCCATTTTGTTGCCGGTAACCTTGATTTTTTCGCAGTTGACAACGATGATAAAATCGCCGTTATCGACATGAGGAGCAAATGTAGGTTTGTGCTTTCCGCGCAGACGGTGCGCAATCTGGGCGGCAAGGCGGCCGAGCACCTGCTCGCTGCCATCCACCACATACCAATCATGCTCAATATGCTCCCTTGTGGGGCTGAACGTCTTCATTAGAAGCGTCTCCTCGTGCAATAAGTAACGCGTTTGCGGCGCGAAGCAAAAAGCTTCGGCAGGAACGGATTTGCCTGAAAACAAGCTTGCAGGAACATCTGTTTCCGACGCACAGCACGGGGTAACGGGTCCTGTAAAGGCGCCTACAAACCGCCAGCGCATGCGCCATGGGCACTGAAATACCCGGCTTTCATGCGCTGTAAAAATTTCTTTCATGCGGTTTGTCTGAAACGAGGTAGGGCACAAACGCTGTCTGAATGACGGCTTGTCCTGTTCGCTACAGCTTTTTGACTATGCCCTAATATAATTAAAATTGCAAGCCAAAAGGCTTGGATTCTGCTTTTTTATAGAGGTGGCTTGCGTCCTGTCCTTGCCTGCGCTACCAAAAGGTATCTTTTTTAAGGAGTTTCTGCATGGCCCCGCGCACTTATCATATTCTCACCTTTGGCTGCCAGATGAATGTGACAGATTCGCAATGGCTCGCCCGCGCTCTTGAAAAACGCGGGTTCACTGCGGCGCCGCTTGAAGAAGCCCGCGTTGCCATTGTGAATACCTGTTCTGTACGGGAAAAGCCTGAACTAAAGGTATACAGCGCTCTCGGACGTATCCGTCATGCGGCCCGCAATGTTCCAGGGGCCTTTGCGGTAGTTGCCGGCTGCGTCGCCCAGCAAATCGGATCGGGCTTCTTCGAAAAATTCCCGCATGTTCGCCTAGTTGTCGGCGGAGACGCCATTGCCAGCGCCCCTGAGTCTATCGAGAGGCTGTGCGAGGAGCCCAACCTCAAAATCAACCTTACGGATTTTTCTGCCAGCTATAACGAACGGGACGTTGCCCTTGGCCCTTCAGATACGCTTCCTCCAGTTGCCTTTGTCAACATTATGCAGGGCTGCAATAATTTCTGCGCCTACTGCATTGTCCCTTACACGCGGGGCCGACAGAAATCCCGCGCCAGCGGAGCCATCTTAGAAGAGTGCCGGGCTGTGCTGGCACGAGGCGCGAAAGAAATTACCCTGCTTGGGCAAAATGTAAATTCCTATGGCATGGATACCGGCGAAATCTCCGGCCCTAGCCGCTTTGCCGATTTGCTCTGCAGGGTGGCAGAACTTCCGGGCCTCCTTCGTCTGCGTTTTGTTACGCCGCATCCAAAGGATTTTTCCCCTGAAGTCATCCGGCTTTTTGGCGAGGTGCCTCAGCTGTGCCCCCGCCTGCATCTGCCCTTGCAGTCCGGCTCTGACGCTGTGTTGAAACGCATGGGCCGCAGATACGACAGCGCCGCTTATCTGCGCCTTGTGGAAGCACTGCGCAAAGCCTGCCCAGATATCGCCCTTTCCACCGACCTTATTGTCGGTTTTCCCGGTGAAACAGAAGAAGATTTCCAGCAAACCTTGCGCCTTGCGCGCGAAGCTGGCTTTATGTCCGGTTTCTCCTTTTGTTATTCAGACCGGCCCGGCACGGCTTCCGAGGGCTTTAACGGAAAAATTTCCGCGGAAGAAAAGCTTGACCGCCTTGATCGCCTCCAGGCGCAACTGGAGCGGCAGTCTGAACGATGGCTGGCAAGTAGGGTTGGCAAAAGTACGGATATTCTGCTTGAAGGCGCGAGCCGTAGAGAAAGCGGAAGTTCGGATGCCGTAAGCTGGCAGGGCAAAGACCCGTGGGGCGACACCGTAAATATTGCCCTGCCTTCCGGCCGGCCTGGCGAACTTGTGCGCGTGGAAATCGCAACAGCCAAGCGCCATTCCCTTTTGGGCAATATTTTGTAAGGAAACGGCCCCCTGTATTTTCATCTCTTGACAAACATTGCCTTTTCTAGACAATCATTCCTGCTTTAGTGCGGAAGATTCCGCCCGCCAGAGATTTTTAGGATTTTTTATTTTCTACAAGGAGACGGCCATGCCCATCAAGATTCCCGAAGACCTGCCTGCACGCCACATTCTTGAAAATGAAAATATTTTTGTCATGACCGAATCCCGAGCAAACCGTCAAGATATTCGGCCTCTCGAAATTGCCATCGTTAACCTCATGCCAACCAAAATTGCCACGGAGACACAGCTTCTGCGTCTGCTGGGCAATACCCCTATCCAGGTTAATATTACGCTTGTAAGGGCAGCTGGGCATGTTTCTAAAAACACATCCGCCGAACACTTGGAGCGTTTTTACACCACGTTTGACCAAATTCAGAGCAAAACCTATGATGGCATGATCATCACCGGCGCGCCGGTCGAACAGCTGCCGTACGAAGAAGTAGACTACTGGGATGAGCTGACAGACATTATGAATTTCGCCGTGCAGCGCGTGCATTCGACGCTGTTTATCTGCTGGGGGGCACAGGCCGGACTGTACCACCTTTATGGTATACCCAAATATAACCTGCCTCAAAAGCTCTCTGGCATTTTCCCGCATAAAATTATGAGCCCCAATAGTAAGCTGTTTCGGGGTTTTGACGATGTGTTCCAGGCCCCGCATTCCCGCTATACCGAAGTTCGGCGCGAGGATATTCATCGCATCGGCGCGCTTCAGATTTTATCCGAATCGGAGGAAGCCGGCATTCTGATTATCGGCACACGCGATAGCCGTCAGATATTCATCACCGGACACCTTGAATACGATGGCGATACTCTCGATAAGGAATACCGCCGAGACATGGCCAAGGGGCTGAAGATTCAGCCACCTTGTCACTATTACCCTGATGACAATCCGGATAACGCCCCCTGCGTGACATGGCGGGCCCACGCCCACCTTTTTTATTCCAACTGGCTCAATTACTGCGTGTACCAGGAAACGCCTTTTTTCCTTGCGGACATCAAGCAATAAACCGCCAGCCCCGGGGGTTTTCTGTTGGCAGCCAGCCGGACCGGTTAGGCATTTGTTGGTTTGACATTTCGGGATTTTCATTTTACGTGCAAGCATAAGGAGTGAAATAAGGAGTGAAATGGGGATCAGCAATGCGTCCCGGTGGTTATTTGGAAATGCAACGGAGTGTTGGCTTATGAAAGCAGTATTGGAAAAAACGCAGCGACTTTTGGAACTTCTTGGTCATGATGAAGCGCCCTACGGCGTATGCTATAGCAACGTAAAGCCAGAAGGCTTTGGTCCCAAGCCAGGGGAGCTCATTACCAGGGAAAAGGAAATCGCCGGAGAAATGGACTGGGAAAAGGTTTTTTCTACCTTCTCCTGCCTTATGGGCAACATTTGGAAAGCCAGAAAAAAAAGGACTGCTGCATGGATAAGCCATGAGGAATGCGGCTGCCTAGGCGGCGGCTTTTACTCCGGCTGCTACCGCCCCTATACGGAAATGAATGTGCTGTACGTTTCCACAGGCGTGCCAGGCACTCCCTTTGAGGGCGAACACTACCTGCCTACCCCTGAATCCATGCGTGCTTTTATGGAAGACTGCGCCCCGCCGGAAACCACGGGCAAGTATTGCGTCATCAAGCCTCTTGAGCAGTTCGGCGATGGCGAACAACCGCTTGTCGTTGATTTTTTCGCGCGGCCAGAAGTTTTGACAGGGCTGTTTAACCTTGTCACCTACGCGACGGGCAGCCATAATTCCGTGGTCTCTCCCTTTGGCGCGGGCTGTACAAATCTGATTGCCTGGCCGCTTGTATACCAAAAACGGGGTAGCGAATGCGCCGTTCTGGGCGGTCTTGACATTTCTTCACGCAAATTTCTTAAGACCGACGAATTGACGCTGGCCATGCCCTTTGGACTTTACTGTAAGATGCTTGAAGCCATGGAAACCTCTGCCTTGCCCAGAAAGACCTGGCAGGGAAGCACCCGAAAGAAAGTTCTTAGGAGCCAAAGCGCCTGGGAAAAATAAACGTTTTCCTCATTACGCAAAAAAACGCCCGGATGCAGAACAGCGTCCGGGCGTTGTATATTTTTGCCCCAATGCGGGGTCGGCGCGTATCATCAGCAGACCAATGGGGCCGCTTTGGAAATTCGGCTAGAGCATTACAACACAGAGCGAATTCATTAAGGCAAAATGCGCTGTGGCAAAACGTCCAAGCAAAGTCTTTTTAACGGGAGAAGGCTTTGAGGCGAGAAGGTCGGACGAAAAAACGGACAGACATACGGATATGAACTATAAGCCAAAGGATAAGCGATGTCGATTTATTTAAGACAGCTCCTCACTCAACAAGCCTAAACCTGTCCTTTTCTGCGCGGTTTCTTTAGATAGGGCTCCCTAGCAGTAGCCTAGGAGGACGGAGCAGCTGGGGGAAAGATGCGGCGGGCATCTTCCATTCTTGCGGAAGGGATGCTCCCAACGCATTAACCCTGACGACGATGCGGGAGGAAGTGCCCAGTTCCGCAACCTGAGGCACCATGTCCTCCGCGATCCATCAACAGGGCACTATGCCCGCAGAGTTTCTCATCAGAACTTACTAAAAAATTTATACTCAACGTGTCATGAAGCACAAAAAGGGGACTTCTCAATCTTGCTGTCGCTGGGGCATATCTTAAAAGTTTGTTCATGGGCTTTTCTGAGGATACCGCTTTATCGGTATCTGACTGCCCATGATACGGCAGCTTGAAAAAAATGGTGGACCCAGCACGGCTCGAACGTGCGACCGACCGGTTATGAGCCGGAGGCTCTACCAACTGAGCTATGGGTCCTTGCTGGCTTGGGCATATATGTAGCCTTTTAATAGGGGCTATGTCAATTAGGAAGACGGTGGAAGCCGCTGTTTTTCTGGACGAGTCACGGCGTTTTGCCGGAAGCATGTCGCGGGTAAGGCGAGACGCGGTTGCATGTCTTTGATTCAGCCGCGATTAGCCGTTGCGCAGCATTTCTTTTAGCCGGATTTTTACCTTGGTGCAGTTCAGTGCGTAGCGCAGGGTCACGAGAGCCATGCCGCCGGCGCAGATCAGCATCGTTGTCTGCGCTCCCCATGTGTCTGCAAGTACACCCATTAGAAGCCCTCCGCAGGGGCCTATGCCGTTGTTGCACATTACATAGAGGCTGAGGACTCGGCTGCGCTTGTCTTCCGCTGCTACAGACTGAAGCATGGTGTTTATACATACGTTCAGCGAAACAACGCCGAAGCCGATGCAGAGGCTCATGGCCAGTGAAAGCCAAACGTAGCTGGAAAGGCTAAAAGCCGCGAAGCCAAAAATCACCATGCCGCATACCACAAGCAGCCAGCGCGGTAGACCCGCCATAGAAACGCGGGTGGCCATTACGCTTACGGCGATAATGGCTCCAAGACCTGCTCCGCCAAGTAGAGAGCCCAGAAGCTGCGGCCCGCCATGGAGTACCTGCGTGGCAAACAGAGGAAAGAGCACCTGGTAGGAAATGGCAAAAAGGCATCCCCAGCCAAGCAGTTCAAAGAGGCGCCGCATAATAAATTCACTGCGTATATAGCTAAGACCTTCTAGCACGCCGCGGAGCATTTGCTGGCGTTTGGCAGGGACTGTTCTGGGATTGTAGCGGATAAAGCAAATCAGCATAATTTGGATGGGAAGATAGCATAGAGCCGAAAGCACAAAGCAGAAGGTTTCGCCAAAACGGTAGACAATAAAGCCCGCAATGGCCGGGCCAACCAGTTTGGAGAGGTTGAAGACAATGGAGTTGATGGCGATGGCGCTTTTTAGTTCCCTGCGTGAATCAACAAGTTGGGAGACGGAAGATTGGCGGCAGGGCAGGTCAACGGCGTTGATAATGCCGAGTGTCAGCGCAAGCGTGGTTACGCTCCAGTATTGAGCGAGGCCGGAGGCACAGAGCACCGCGAGAAGTACAGCCTGAATGAGACAGCCAAACTGTGAGATGATAAGCGTTTTGCGTAGATCGTGCTGATCAAGCCAGGCACCGGCAATAGGACCAATAAGAAGAATAGGGGCGAGTCCCAGAAATTCCGTTATGCTCAGCAAAAATGTCGACTGCGTGAGGCGGAAGACCAGCCAGCTCATGGCCAGCCGTTTCATCCAGAGCCCCAGCATAGATGTACTCTGGCCGATGACATACAGGCGGAAATTGCGGCAGTGCAGGGCCGCGAAGGCTTCTTCATTGCTTTTCATGCCATGTTCCTCCATGGATGAAGCTTATGTCGGGAGGGTTATTGCGGGAATGCCCCCCATTCCTTGGATATGTGATTTGCAGTTTTTGTTTCAGAGGTCTGGCTTGAGTTTTTCTTGGGGACAGCTTTCTCTTTCAACGTCTGAAAGAAGCGTGAAGGGGGTGGCACTGAAAAAACGACTGCCCCTTAGATCTTGCGGGCTTCGCGATGGTCCAAGGCCCGGAGGGAAACTTGCGTATAGTGCGGTCCCTTTGTGTTTAGGTAGTTCAGGAACGCGTCCTGATTCTTTTTGCTGTCAAATTCAAAGCCCATCAGCGCGGTGCCAACTAGTTCTCCTCGATTGTCATAGTTGAAGTAGCAGATATTGCACCATTGGGCCGCATCGGTCATGAATTCCATCAGTGCGCCTGGCCGTTCCGGAAATTCAAGGATGGCGAAAAACGGGTGGGAGAAGAGGGAAGAATCGTAGTCGATGATGCGGAACATAACGTCTTCGCGTCTCGATACGTTGCTAAACGTATATCCGGATGCAGTAAGGTGGTGTTCGAGCTTATTTAAGTTCTTTTCAAGTCCGGAGAAGCCGAAAACGGGGAAGGCCTTGGCTTTGTGGGTTTTGCCGTACATGAAGTCAACAATGTTGAGGTCTAGATCTGCGAGTGCCTTGAGGAGCGCCAGCATGCTGCCGGCGTGTTCGGGAATTTCAATTTCAACATAGCGCTTGCTGGCTAGACCGACACCTGCGCGGCGGGAAATCAGGGAGAGGCGCGTGAAATCCATGTTTGCGCCGGAAACGATGACGCAGACGTTTTTTCCAGCCAGTTCGTGCTGCATTTTCAGGAAGCCCGCCATGCCCATAGCGCCGGATGGTTCGGCAATGGTGCGGCTGGTTTCCCATATGCGCTGCACGGCGGCGCATACATCATCGTTGCTGACGGTGATAAATTCGTCAATGTACTTCCGGCAGTAGCCAAAGGTAATATCGCCCGCGCGGCGGACAGCCGTTCCGTCGCAGAACACATCCACGTGGGAGAGTGTTACGGGACGGCCGGCTTCCTGTGCGGCCTTCATACTGGCCTGGTCTTCGCCTTCCACGCCAATAACGCGGGTCTGTGGCGCGTAGGTCTTGATGACACAGGCCACGGATCCGGCAAGTCCTCCGCCTCCTATTTGGAGAAAGACGACATCGGGTTTGGTGGAATGCACCATGATTTCATCGCCGATGGTGCCTTGTCCCGCCATAACAAGCAGGTTGTCGTAGGCGGGGATGTAGAGCATACCGTGCTCATGCGCCGCAGCCTTGGCAGCGGCGCTGGCGTCATCGTAGCTGTCGCCCGTGATAACGACTTCCGTAAACTTGCCGCCAAGACGTCTCACTTCGTTTGCTTTCATGAGGGCCACGGTGTTAGGCATATAAATATGGGCCTTGCAGCCGAGTCTGGCCGCAGCTAGGGCAACGCCTTGTCCGTGGTTTCCGGCTGAAGCCGTAACCACCCCGTTACGTAAAACTTCCGCCGGTTGTGCCGCAATCATATTGTATGCGCCGCGCCATTTGTAGGCGTGAATGGGGGAAAGATCCTCCCTTTTCAGCAATAGTTTTCCGCCTTCTGGGCGTGTGTATTCTTCAATCGGCGCGGGCTTACCCATGCGGTATACCCGCATTCTAGCCTGCATGACTTCCTGAAACAGCGTATCAATTTGTCCCATTATGTTATCCTTTGCCAAAAATCGCCTAAGTGGATGTATTCAATAGGCAAGGAGCCTATGTTGTCAAGTCTGCTTTAGCAGTTCTTCGGATGGAGAGGCATATCAGACTATGTTATCAAAAATGTGAAGCAAAGATGGCGACAACGGCGTGGAATCCAGTCCGATCGCCATGCGCGGGAGAGGAAAAATCCAGCGCATCGGGAGAACACGTGCCACTATATCCTGAATCCAAAAAAAACTAAGGTCCGGGCCGGCAATGGAGAGGGCAGACTTATCGCCGCTCTAACAGCATGATGAACTGGCTGCAGCTGAGAAAGTTGTCTTGCGCTAATGGGAAGCAGCGATCAGCTTCTATGCTACCGCGGCATGCCCGAGATTTTACGCCGTTGCCAAGAATGGTCGGGAACTTTCCCAAACGTACTTTTCTTTTGCGGGGAAATAGGCTATGAGAAGGCGCGATTCATTGCGCAATGCTTTTCATTTACACCGCGTTTTCCTGGAGGTTGTATGAAACGCTTTTCCAGATTCTTTGCTGCGGCGTTTGCCGCCATTGCCTTCTACGTAATGGCATCTGGAGCGGCCTTTGCTGCGGGCGAGCTCCGCATAGGGTTGATGTGTCCCCTTACCGGCAAGTGGGCCAGCGAGGGGCAGGATATGCGCCAGATTGTGACGCTGCTTGCTGAGGATGTGAATAAATCCGGCGGGGTGAACGGCCAGAAGGTTGTCATCATCGCTGAAGATGACGCAGGCGATCCCCGCACAGCGGCTCTTGCGGCACAGAAGCTGGCTTCGGCAGGTGTTGCCGCTGTCATTGGGACCTACGGCTCAGCAGTGACCGAGGCATCCCAGAACATTCTCGATGAATCTGAAATCGTCCAGGTCGCGACAGGATCCACCAGTATCCGTCTGACAGAAAAGGGGATAAAAGGATTTTTCCGCACGTGCCCCCGCGATGACGAGCAGGCGCGCGTAGCTGCCGGTATCATCAAGGGCAAGGGCTTCAAGAAAGTTGCCATCCTTCACGACAATTCTTCTTATGCCAAAGGGCTTGCCGACGAAACAAAGAAGGAGTTGCAAGGATCGGATGTCAAGCTTGTTTTCTTTGACGCGCTGACGCCTTCTGAGCGTGATTACACCGCTATCTTGACTAAGCTGAAATCCGCGGGCCCCGATCTTATTTTCTTTACAGGCTATTACAACGATGTGGGCACACTTTTGCGCCAGAAAAAAGAGATGGGCTGGGATGTGGCCATGCTTGGCGGCGACGCGGCTAATAATATCGATCTTGTGAAGATTGCGGGCAAAGCTGCTGCGGCTGGGTACATGTTTGTCAGCCCGCCCACTGCCAAGGATTTTGATCATCCCGAGGCTCGTACTTTCTTTGCCCGCTATGAAAAAACGTACGGCAGTCAGCCTAGCTCCGTGTGGTCCGTACTGGCCGGCGATGCTTTCACTGTGATCGTTGACGCGCTGAAGAAATCCGGGAAAAGTGATGCTCAGTCACTGGCTGCAGCGCTAAGAAAGACATCAGAGGCTCCTGTGCCAGGGCTTACTGGTCCCCTTGCCTTCAATCAGAAGGGAGACCGTATAGGCGATCTCTACCGCCTCTACGTTGTAAGCCCTGAAGGCAACTTTGTAATGAGCAAATAACGATTGTCCGCCGGAGGGGAGGCACAGGTGTGTTGTATCGCCTGTGCTTTCCGGACTAAGGCTAAACGTCTCTCTTTTGCCGTTTCAGTGACGGCAGACTAGCTCGTTTTCTCTGCGGGCAAGAAAAAGACCCGCTTAGGAGGGGCAGTCGTGCGGGACAGCAAGCCTGCCCCGTTGTTTTTTTCTGCCAATTGCCAATTTCGGGCTCATTATGAACGAACTTTTGCAACAAATACTCAACGGATTGGCCGTTGGGGGGATATACGCCTTAGTCGCCTTAGGGTATACGATGGTCTATGGCGTGCTGAAGCTCATTAATTTTGCCCATGGAGACCTTTTTACTGTGGGGGCTTATTTCGGCTTCACACTGCTTGTGGGCTGCGGACTTGCCGGTTCTTTGCCTCCGTGGCTAAGCGTTGTGCTTGCTATGCTCTTTGTTCTCCTTCTGGTCGCTCTTATGGGCGTTATCCTAGAGCGTGCCGCCTACAGACCGCTGCGCAAAGCTAACAGGCTTGCCGCCGTGGTTTCCGCGCTGGGCGCTTCTATTGTGCTCCAGAACGCGATTATGCTTGTGTACGGCGCGCGGTTTTATGTATATCCTGAGGAACTTCGCCCATCGCTGTCATTGAATCTGTTTGGCGTGGAAACGCCTATTATGCGCGTGATAGTGATTTCTGTGTCAGTGCTGCTCATGCTTGTTCTTTACGCGTTCATTCACCGTACGCGCATGGGGGCCGCCATCAGGGCCGTGGCCATTGACCAAGGAGCTTCCCGGCTGATGGGCATTAACGTAGACCGAGTCATTTCCCTTGTCTTTTTCCTTGGAGCTGGACTTGGCGGCGTTGCCGGCGTGATGGTTGGCATGTACTACGGGCAGATTGATTTTACCATGGGCTGGATATACGGCCTTAAGGCTTTCACCGCGGCCATTCTGGGCGGCATCGGCAATATCCCGGGGGCTATGCTGGGTGGCATGCTACTTGGCGTTATCGAGGCACTGGGAGCAGCCTACCTTTCCATGGCTTGGAAGGATGCCATTGCCTTTCTGGTGCTGATATTGATCCTTATTATTCGGCCCACGGGGCTGCTTGGCGAAAGAGTGGCGGATAAATTATGAGCCTTCGGCGCTGTTTTTCCCTTTTGTATACTTGGCGCGGTCTCGTGCTTACATTGCTTTTGGCTTTTATGCCTCTTGTTCTGGACCGCTACTGGACGGATGTATTTGTCAGCGTGGGACTGTACGCGCTGCTCGCGCTTTCGCTGAACGTCATCTTGGGGCAGGCGGGTATTTTCCATATGGGGCACGCGGCGTTTTACGCTGTTGGCGCTTATATAACGGCTATTCTCAATACCCAGTTCCAAATTCCCGTGCTCTGGCTATTGCCCGTGGCGGGGCTTTCCTCGGCTCTTTTTGCGCTGATTGTGGCCCGTCCCATCATTCATCTGCGCGGCGACTACCTGCTGATTGTAACCATCGGGATTGTGGAAATCGTGCGTATCGCGCTTATCAACGACCTTTGGGGGCTTACAGGTGGGGCAAACGGCATTTTTGGTATTTCTCGTCCTGAAATACTCGGGTATCGTATTCGTACCGCACGGCAGTTTTATTATCTTGTATGGGGTGTTGTGGGTTTTACGGTGCTTTGCTTCTGGCGGCTCGCACACTCGCGTTTTGGCCGCGCGCTTAACTGCATCAAGGAAGATGATGTGGCGGCCGAGGGATGCGGCATCAATGTATCCTCTCTTAAGCTGATCGCCTTTGTTATCGGCGCATTCTGGGCAGGTCTTGCCGGTAACCTTTTCGCCACGAAAATGACAATTATTTCTCCAGGATCGTTTTCTTTCTGGGAATCCGTTGTGGTTTTTGCCGTGGTTATTCTAAGCGGCGGGAGTCATACTGGCGTGATTATCGGCACGTTCCTGATTGTCGCCCTGCCGGAAATGTTCAGGAATTTTGCTGATGCGCGAATGCTTATTTTTGGCTTAGCCATGATGATCATGATGGTTGTGCGCCCGCAGGGACTTCTGCCGCCCCGCGCCCGCACATATGACCGCGGTTTTTCGGATGGGCTTCCGCAAGGCAGGCAGCAGGAGGAGGACAAGGCATGAGCTTGCTTTCTCTTTCTGGTGTGACAAAGATTTTTGGCGGACTTGTGGCTGTTGACAATGTGTCCTTTGATGTTCAAGAAGGGAGTATTGTCGGGCTTATCGGGCCGAACGGTGCGGGGAAAACTACGGTATTCAACCTGATTACCGGCAATTATGTGCCGGATTCCGGTGAAATTCTTTTTAGCGGCGTATCCCTCCGAGGCCGGCACCCGCACCAGATTGTAGAGGCCGGCATCGCGCGGACCTTCCAGTCAATCCGCCTCTTTCCTACGCTTCCTGTGCTGGAAAACGTACTTGCCGGGCGTCATTGCCGTATGTCTTCAAGTATTCTTTCCTGTATGTTCCATACGCCTGGGCAGCGGCGCGAGGAAAAGACTGCGGTGGGGCGCGCCATGAAGGAACTGGAGTTCGTCGGTCTGGCGGGCTTTGCCGCGGAGGAGGCGCATAGCCTT
This sequence comes from uncultured Desulfovibrionaceae bacterium, assembly GCA_964460575.1. GTDB lineage: Bacteria > Desulfobacterota > Desulfovibrionia > Desulfovibrionales > Desulfovibrionaceae > Avidesulfovibrio. The sequence goes on from CAYWQK010000002.1 coordinate 13,097, forward strand.
TCCTACGGCAACCAGCGGCTGCTTGAAATCGCAAGGGCTTTGGCTTCCGATCCAAAGCTGATTATCCTTGATGAGCCTGCCGGCAGTATGAACGACCCCGAAACAGAGGTGCTAACAAGGCTCATCCGTGCCATTAGGGAACGCGGTATTACCGTACTTTTGATAGAGCACGACATGAACCTTGTGATGCAGATTTGCGAAAAGCTTCTTGTGCTGGAATACGGCGCGCTGATTGCGGAAGGCACGCCGGATGCCGTGCGGCGCGATCCAAAGGTTATTGAAGCCTATCTTGGGCAGGATTAAGCGCAAGGTCTGGCACGAAGCAGTTAGGAGAGATAAAAACGTCCATGTCCCAGAAGGGCGTGGACGTTTTTTTATGGCTGTTTTCCAAAACTCTTTTTTACGCCATCGTGCTTAGCGCTTTGCGGAAGTACCCTAGCGACATTCCAAACAGCGCGCCGCCAATTGCTGCGAGAGCGATAAACTGCGGCCACACGACTTGAATGCCAGCTCCCCGGTACAGAACGGCCTGAGCCAGTGTCACAAAGTGCGTGGTGGGTGCCACCTGCATGATATGCTGTATTAAATCCGGCATGCTTTCCTGAGGCGTTGTCCCGCCAGAGAGCATTTCCAGGGGCAAAAGAATCAAAATCAGCAGCAAGCCAAACTGCGGCATCGAGCGCGACATCGTTCCCAAGAATATTCCCATGGCAGTCGAAGCGAACAGATAAAGCGCCGTTCCAGCTACGAATAGTCCCAGAGAACCGGTGATTGGCACATGCAGCAGCCCTTGAACGACGACCTTGAGCGACATTCCGGAGGCAAGGAGCACTACAAGCCCCATGGTCCATACTTTGCTGACCATAATTTCCAGCGGCGTTACCGGCATAACCAGCAGATGTTCGATAGTGCCGTGTTCGCGTTCGCGGATCAACGCCGCTCCAGTTAATACCAGTGCCAGCAAGGTAATATTGTTGATGAGTTCCATAATGGAGCCAAACCAGGCCCGATCCAATTGCGGATTGAAGCGCACCCGCAGATCCAGAGACACCGGCGATTTTTCCTGTTCGCGGTGGCCGGTTATAAAGGCGGTGATTTCGCTGGAGACAATGTTCTGGATGTAGCCACTGCCAGAGTAGGCTTGGCTGATGCGAGTAGCGTCTACATTGAGTTGTATCGAAGGGTTGTGCTGGGCCAGTATATCACGTTGAAAGCTAGAAGGAATGTAGAGCGCGAAAGTATAGCGCCCTGAATCCAGTCCCTTATCCATTTCCGCGCGGGAAACGACTTCTGGCCGAGTGAAATACGGCGGATAGAAGGCATCCACAAGACGGGCGGAAAGCTGCGAGCGGTCCTCATCCACGATGGCGATGGGGGCTCGGTGCAGGGTTTCAGGTGTGGCGGTCGCGGCGCTGTAAACCCCCATCGTGAAAATATAGATCACCATGATGAGCAATACAGGATCGCGTACCAAGCTGTAGAGTTCCTTGTAGCCCAGGTTCCAGACATTATTGAAAAAGTGTTTCATATGAACCATTCCTTGGGAGGAATATTTTTTCAGCTATCCTGTTTTTTGACCAGCAGCACGCACACTGTGATCAAAATTGGCACGGTTATACCTAGGGCGAGAAAGGAGCTGTACAGTTCGGGAAATGTCAGTGCCTTGCAGAACACGCCACGGGAGATGTCTAAGAAGTGGGTGGTGGGATAGATGTGGCCGATGAAGGCCCCTGCGCCTTCCAGCGATGATACCGGATTAATGAGCCCTGAAAACTCTTTAGCCGGCAGAATAGTCAGCAAGGTAGTGCCAAACAGCGCCGCCACCTGGCTTTTCATGAATGAGGAGGTCACCATTCCCAACGAGGTTGCAACGATGACATAAAGCAGCGCGCCCGCCAGCAAAGTGAAGAAGTTCCCTTTTATTGGTACGTTAAACAGCAGCACGACCATTAGCGCCAGGAG
>CAYWQK010000002.1:15068-25498 GCA_964460575.1 uncultured Desulfovibrionaceae bacterium
TTCTTTTTCCCGCACTACAGAAAGAGCCGAAAGTATTGCAGGGATCAGCATCAATAGTACGGGTATCACCCCAGGAACTATCGAGACCAAGGATCGGTTTTCGGGATTATAGCGGTAGCGTACTTCAAAGTTAGCTGTAGAGGGTGAAGCATTGGAACTGCGAGATATCTGCTGGGAAAGCCAAGCGGCATGCATACCCTGGACATAACCGCGCACTGTCTCACCTCGCTGCGGCAAAGCGCCGTCGATCCAAACGCCTACTGAGACCTGACGCCCTGCTGCCAAATTGTGGCCAAATCCCTGCGGAATCTCTAGCGCCATGCTGATTTCTCCCGATCGCATTCGCCTGTCGATATCGCTGTAATTTGTAAGAGGATTCCGCTGTTCAAAGTAGCGCGAACCGGCCAAATTGAGAATATAGTCGCGGCTCAGCACGGATTCGTCGTGATCCAGAGCGGCAAATCTAAGGTTTTCAACATCCATATTGATGCCATAGCCCATGGTAAACATGAGGATGACGCATCCTAAAATGGCCGTCGTCAGTCTTAGTGGATCACGGCGCAGTTCCAACGCTTCGCGTAAAGTATAGCTAAACAGCCTCCGAAAGCTGAAGATGCCGCCTCCAGCCGTTGCCTGAGGAGCAGCGGAAGGATTTTTTTCAGCGTAAATTTCCGCAGCTGAGGGGGCAGCAGGTGCCTCTAAAGCGCGTCTTTGTTCTTCCTCCGCTGTCGCTTTTTCGAGGTAGGTGATGAAGGCTTCATCCAGAGTTTTCGCTCCTCCCAGTTCCCGGATCCGGTCCGGTGTGTCGCTGATCAGTACCCTTCCGGCATGCATCAGCGAGATACGGTCACAGCGTTCCGCTTCATTCATGAAGTGGGTAGAAATGAAAATGGTAACTTTCTCTTCGCGCGAAAGACGCACCAGAATATGCCAGAAAGCATCTCGTGCCACCGGATCGACACCAGAAGTCGGTTCGTCCAGGATGAGTATTTCCGGCCTATGAATCATTGCAACAGCCAGGGACAGACGCTGCCGGACCCCCATTGGCAATGATTCTGGCAGCGCATCCAGATACTCCGCAAGGTCGAAGGATTCTGTCATTTCGGTTACGCGCGCGGGAATTTTGTCTTTCTCTATACGGAAGAGCCGGGCATGCAGCTCCAAGTTTTGGCGTACTGTCAGTTCGGTATAGAGCGAGAAGGCCTGCGACATGTAGCCCACCCTACGCCGGGTCTCAAGATCGTCAGGGTCTACTTCCCGGCCAAAGAGTCTGGCATTCCCTTCTGTCACGTTTAAGAGGCCGGTAAGCATCTTCATAGTTGTCGTTTTGCCGCAGCCATTGGAACCTAGAAAACCAAAAATCTCGCCGCGTTCTATGCGGAAGCTGACGTGGTCTACAGCCGTAAAGTTTCCAAAGCGGCGCGTCAGTCCGCAAGCTTCAATGGCAACTTCGCCGGACGCCTCGCCGCTGCGCGGCGGAATCACCACAGCTGTATGCCCCGCGCGCTGTTCTTCCGGCAGAAGCGCGATAAATGCCTCCTCAAGAGAAGAGCAAGCCGTGCGCTCCAAAAGTTCCTGCGGTGTCCCCTCGGCAAGCACATTTCCTGCGTTCATCACCACGAGCCAGTCAAAACGCAAAGCTTCTTCCATGTAAGCCGTTGCCACCAGTACGCTCATGGCAGGGCGTTCTTTATGGATGCCCTCTACCAGTTCCCAGAATTGGCGGCGGGAAAGCGGATCGACGCCGGTAGTCGGCTCATCTAGGATGAGCAGGTCCGGATCATGAATCAGCGCGCAGCACAGCCCCAGCTTTTGTTTCATGCCGCCGGAAAGTTTTCCAGCCGGCCGCCCGGCAAAAGGGGAAAGTCCGGTAGCCTTCAGTAGGGTTGCGATACGCCGTTCGCGTTCTGCGCGGTCGTGTCCGAAAAGCCGTCCAAAAAAATCAACATTTTCAAATACGGAAAGCGTTGTATAGAGGTTTTTACCCAGACCTTGCGGCATGTAGGCGATTTTGGGGCAAATGGCTTCCCTGTGGGCAGAGGAGGAAATGTCGCCGTCAAGCACTGTCATAGAGCCTTTTTGGAGAATTCGGGCTCCGGAAGCCAGCGATAGCATTGTGGATTTGCCTACGCCGTCCGGTCCGATTATTCCCACCATCTTTCCCGAGGGGATGTCCAGCGTGACGTCGTTTAGCGCTCGCACCCGACCGTAGCGTTGAGTAACATGCCTAAGAGAAACAGCAAACGGAATTTTGTCCGAATCGTCGCTCATGGGACGAACTCCCAGATCAAAAAAAAGCATTGAAGAAATAGGAACAAAGCGGCCGCGAAGAAAACAAGCCGCTTTTAAAATACCATTTGTAGATTACGGGCGTTGCGGGTTGATATTCACCTTCAGTTTCGTTGGCCAGGGAATTTTGTTATCCAGCCGGGTATAGGTAACGCCAGGCAGACCGGTTTTGACTCGTAGCAGGTTAACCTTAAGCAGCTCCGCAGGAATCCTTGCCTTGACGCGGAACATAAGTTTTTCGCGCTCTTCGGTGGTTTCCACAGTCTTTGGCGTGAACTGCGCGACATCCGCCACAAAAGAGATGTTGGCAGGGACCACATATTGTTTGGCTGTATCTAGCACAATCCGGGCTTCGTCTCCGATGGACAGCCGGCCGACAGCCAGCGTCGGCAGGAAGAAAGTCATGTACACATCGCTTAGGTCGACTATATTCAGTACTCGTCCTCCTGCGCTTACTACTTCGCCTTCATGAGCGACCAGATACTGTACCCGACCATCCCTAGGAGACTTGAGCTCTTCGTCTTTCAGTTCGGCCCGAACCCGTTCCACCGCAGCCTGTGCCGCGGCCACATTCGATTCCGCTCCGATCACTTCGGAGCGGGCGGTGGCAATGGCGGCGTCTGAAGCCTTAACCTGCGATTCGGCAGCGCGAACTGCCGCCTCGTATGTTAAAACCCGCGCTCTGTCGTCATCCGCTTCCTGCTGGGGCGCTGCGCCATTTTGGGCAAGGATCATGGTGCGCTGCGAACGCTTGCGGTAAGCGCCCAGTTCTGCTTGCCTCTGGCTGACCGTGGCGACGTTGGCCATTCTTTCGCTCTCGCGTTGAGCCAGACGACTGCGGGCGATAACCACGTTGTTGCGTGCCTGTTCCAGCTGGGCTTGCAGTTCACGCAAATGAGCCTCTTGTTCGTCCGTATCCATGTAGGCTACTACCTGCCCGGCCTGAATAAAGTCGCCTTCATTTACTAGAAGTCTTTTGATGCGTCCGGCTCGTTTGGCTGCCACGTCTATTTCCGTGCCTTCGATCCGGCCATTACCTGAAACGATATTATCGTTATCGCTGAATTTATGCTGATAAAATTTCCAGCCCGCTACAGCCACTGCCACAACCAGCGCTAACAGCGCGATAGTGCTTTTTTTCATGGTCATAATTTTCAGTTTCCCTTTTTTTGAAAAAACAAACTGTTCAGGTCAGACAAACAAACTAAAGGTCACAGCCTCCGCCCAGTGCGGAATAGAGCTGGACTTGGCTGGTCAGCTTAGCCAGCCGCATCGCCACCAGGTTCTGCTGAGCCGCGTAAAGGGAGCGTTGCGCATCCAGCACGCCCAGATAGCTGTCTGCTCCCAGCCGGTAGCGGAGATCTGAAAGCTTGTAGGTACGCTCTGAGGCCGCTACCAAGGATGTCTGCGCCTTCAGCTGCGTGTCCAGCGTGCCCCGGGCTGCCAGCGTGTCTGCCACTTCCCTGAATGCGGCTTGAATGGTTTTTTCATATTGATTCGCCGCTATTTTTTGCTGAGCCTTGCTGGCTTTCAGCGTGTACCATGTGCGTGGATCCAAAACAGGCAGACTTGCCTGCGGCGCAAAATTCCACGTACCGCGGCCATCTTTGAAGAGATCGGAAAGTTCCGCGCTTGCCCGCCCAATGGTAGCGGTCAGCGATATTCTCGGGAAAAAAGCCGCCCGTGCTGTGCCGATGTAGGCATTGGCGGCCTTAAGCTGATGTTCCGCGCGCAAAATATCGGGGCGATTTAACAGCACTTCCGAGGAAAGACCTGCCGCAATTTCCTGTAATGGTTTAACCGCGCTTAGATCGGGTGGAAGCATTTCTTCCCGGACCGTAACGCCCGTTAGCAAGTCGAGGGCATTTTTATCCTGGGCGGCTAGGCGTAGGTAGAGGACCTCATTCGCCCGCGCGGTGTCAACTTGGGTCTGCACTTGCCGCAGGTCCAGCTCCGAAGCCAAACCGACCTCGTAGCGCTGGCGGATCATGTCGTAGGTGGCCTTTTGGGTCATCAGGGTAGAGCGGGCCAGCTTGAGATTTTCTCGGTCCGCCGCCAAGGTCAGCCACGTGTTGGCTACGCTGGAAATAAGAGAAATTTGTGTGGAACGCCGTCCTTCCTCACTGGCCAGATATTCTTCTAATGCCTCGTCTTTTAGGCTGGCAAGACGTCCGAAGAAATCAAGTTCCCAGGAAAGCAGTCCTAAATTAATACTGTAGCTTTCGTTGATTTGGCGCCGGCCGGAAGGGCTGATATCCGCGGGTACGCGCTGTCGGGAGACATCGGCATTGGCACTCACTGAGGGCAGCATTTCGCTGCGCTGGATACCGTATAGTGCCCGTGTCTGTTCCACCGTCAGCACAGCTTCTCGCAAATCACGATTGTTTTCCAGCGCTAACGCGATAACTTTTATCAATTTTTCATCGTCGAAGAACTGCCGCCAGGTCAGCTCCTCCACCCGTGGCGCACCGAAAATATCCTTACGGTAAGCCTCTCCCTGGGGGAATTCCGCCTCCACCGGCGCGGCCGGCCGCGTGTATTTGGGCGCCATGGAGCACCCTGCCAGCAACGCGATGCCTATCAGCGCCGCGCCCATCAGTTCAGCCTTTCCTGCATTGACCGTCATACAGCACCTCATTCCATAATATTTATCCGTTCACTGCTGCCTCTTCCAAGAAGAGGGGGAGAGGAAACGGAATAGGGGATATCGTGCAGGCGAAAAATATTTCTCCGTCTCAACGTTATTTTTTTCTTCTTAGGCATATTTGACTCAGGAAGAGCTCCTGCATCTGTATTTTGTTGGTAAATTTTCAAACCAAGTGCAAGAGCTTAAGATGAGGCAAGCAAGCTCTTCGTTGAAGCATTCCCTCGGTCTTTTTTAGTCGGGAATTTTCCTTGATCGATAATGATTATACGCTATACACCCTGCCTGCGCAATACCTGTTGCGTGACAGCTGCGAGACTGGTTTTTTAGGAAAATACCTCCTGTGATAGACCGTTTGTTTTTTATTTGAGTCTTTCTGCACCAGACTATACGAGGCCGTAAAATAGAGAAGCACACGTAATACATTTTTTTCCCTTTTATACTAGGCACGTTTTTTAGAACTATACTATCGTCTCAGGCGTTTCCTTGATGGTATACCCCTGGGAAACATATTAGCGAATTCTCCAGATAAAGCAGCCTCTCAAATCTTACATTGCCTTGCAATCCATCACTCTGTATTTCTTAGATATACCTTGTGCCTGTCATCACACGGGATACTACATGGTCTTTTTTATTACAGCCATCGAGTTACCCTATACATGTGCTTCACTTTTTCTCTGTCAGAATATGCTATCTGCCTATCGGTTATGTTTTTTTTTGCATGTAAAATGCAAAGTACCCGAAGCTGTCCATACTCGCGTATATGTTTTCGCTTAGGGGACGTTCATTTGCTGAAACGCGGGAGCGGCTGGAACCGTATTCTCTTGCTGCTGCGTGTGCGGCGGCATGATCGGTCTTTGATGTGGTCTGCGCGGAACCGTCATCCAGACAACAACGGAGAATGCCAAGAGAAGCACAAGGGCAAAGCCGAAGCTGGGCTTCTTGAGATAAGCGGTAAGCTGTCTGCCGTTTAGGACGCAGTGCGCGAGACATGCCGCGCAAAAAACAATACTGTTCTATTCGTGAATGGTCTTGATGGTGAAGTTTTTGATGTTGAAAAACAATAAAATGCCTGTAATTAAGCAGGCAAGGCCAAAGGAGCTGAGCAGGGAGTTGACGATAGATCGCATGGCTATGACGGTTTTTTGCGAGTCCTTTCAGCACGGCGGACTTATCACGCGGGCGCATGAAGCTCAGCGCCAAGTTACTTCCGTTGGTTTGCGCTGCGGCAGGCGTGCGTAGCCAAAGGCGGGGTAGCCAATCATCAGACCCGCGTACAGTTCATGCCCTTCCGGAAGGTAAAGGTCCAGCGGCTTTTCCTTTGTTCTTTGCAGTGCTGCATCAATCACGTTGCTTCGCCAGCTGCGTCCGCCGCCGATTTTGTTTAAGGGCAGTTGCGTCTGGTGGTTTATCAGTGCGGCGTTAATCAGCATGCCGCACCAGCAGGTGCCAATGCCAAGGCTGTGGAGCGCCAGCTCCATGTAGGTAACAGCAATGGCGCAGTCCGTTTCGGCCCAGCGCCATGGCTCGCAGTGCGCCAGAACAAGGCAGGGAGCTCCGCGGAAAATGGGGTCGTTGCCCCTTTCCACAGATTTTACGATGTTGGCGTAATCGGGTTTGTGGCTTGCTTCAAGGATCTGCGCCGTTTGTTTGATTAAGGGTAGGAGCTTTTCGCGTCCGTTAATTACAGTCCAGCAAACTTCCCGCACATGGCGGGCTGTGGGCGCGTTGGCTGCGAGATCCATGGCCTTTTCAATCAGCTCCCGTGCAACGGGCCTCGATTCATAGGCCCGCACAGAACGGCGGCTGCAAAACAGCATTTTGCGCTGTATGTCGTCGATGGGAGCGGGAGTGACTGGCGTAAGTGTAGCGGGGTCTATGCCGTCCGCTGTAATGGCGCCCGCTGGACAGACAGCCGCGCACTGCCCGCAGTGAAAGCAGGATTTAACGCGTTCTTCCTTTATGCTGGGAGAACCGTCTTCGCTGGAGCGGAAAATCCGTGGCACGCAGACAGGTACGCAATGTCCGCAACGCTGGCAGAGATCCATATTGATTTGAATGCTCATGGTATGTCCTCCGTTAGGATAGTGTTTTTGGGATGTTTTATGACTATTCTGCTTTTTGCAGATGTTGACAGAAGCCAGCCGCTACGCAGAACCTGCAGTGTTTGCCTTCGCGGGGGATAAAGGCCTGTCGTTCCAGAAGTGCTTTAACAATTACAAGCACAAGATTTTGTATACGCTCTTCCACTACTGCCTTGTCGCTGTTCTGTAAAAACTCTTCGGTAAAAAGTGGCTTTTCGTCGCCGTCCAGGGCCAATTCCACATAAGCGGCGTTATAGGCGCCGGCGTTATCGTCCTCGGAATTTTCTCGGAGCAGGTACAGATAGGTTGGAAGCTGGATGGAGCTCAGCTGATCCGCGATCTCGCTGAGAAGATTGGGCTCCCCTGCCGCGAGGCTTCCCGGTGTCTCCAATGCCTTTTGAATGCGCTCGTGCAGGTTGCTATTTTCCCAGAAATTTGTAGAAGGCGTACTTGGAATCCATCCAGTTTTATAATCTAGGATGATTGTCTGCCCCGCGCGCCGGTCGACCCTGTCGAGCTTGCCTGTTAGTGTAATGCTTCTTCCGTGAAGGTTTATCTTGGCGTTAAAGGTTTTTTCTAGATAGAGGATTTCCGTTTCCTCTGGTTGTCTCGTTATGAAGCGCCTCAGACGCTCCGGCCCGGCGACCTCGAGTAGAACGGCGCTAGCCGCTGGCAGGGACTGCATCATTCCGCTTTTTTCGAGATGGTGCTTGAAGAGTTTTTTGAGTTCTTCCTCCTTTGCCAAGAGGTCGTCTTGCGTGACGGTCTTTCCAATCCATTTTCTGTAAAATCCCTGCAGCACCTCGTGGAAAAGATTTCCAACGCCGGGATTGTCGTTTTCTTCCTGAACGGTGGGAAGAGACTCAAGTTTGCATAGCCGTTCATAGTAGAATTTCACTGGGCACATAAAATATGTGGCGAGGGCGCTATGGGAAACGGGGCGTTCTAGGAACGCGCGGAGTGCTTTTTCCGCCGAGGAGGTCAGCGGCAAAATCCTGCTTGTATATTTTGGTTGACTAAATTTGATCTGGGGCATTCTAAGGGGGGGGATTCCTTTTTTCAGGAAGTCTTGCCTCCGCTGTTCTTCTTGCCAGATCAGTTGTTCTACAAAACGGCTGCTTTGCTTTTTGCCGATAAAAAGTCCAGAATTTTCTGCGCCTTCCTGCCAGTAGCAGTGGATTGTGTGCGCGCCGGCGCATAAGCTATAGAAGGTGTAAGCGGTAATTTCTTCGCGCAGAAGGGACGTTGTGAGTCCCAGCGCCTCGCGCAGGGTTTCCGGCATGAGCGGATTGGGTGTGGGTGTGCCTGGGAAGCGGTCTTCCGTCATATCAATGAAAAAAAGATGCTCAAGATGCAGAAGCCGTGTTTCAAGCATGCCTAGGACTTGGAGGCCTGTCAGTGGGTCAGCCTCAAAGGGGATGCGTTCAGTCTCGATTTGTTCGCGCAGCACGGAGGAAAGCAGCGTCCGTGGCAGCTCGCGTTCAGCCATGAGATTTATACGTAAGGCTGGGATTACTTTCTGCATGAAGCGGAACAGTGCTTCTTCATCTATCGGGAAGCGGTCCCAGGCTTCTTTGCCGTTGTCCAGGAGGATGTTGCAGAGTGTCCAGAGGCAGTCCGCTACGTCTGCTGTAGTGTGAATCCTGTTCCAGGCATCAATGCAGGCATTCATCAGGCGGCGTAAAAGATCGCGAGTTTTCGGGCCGCTTGAGCTTTCCAGCAGCGCCTTTTCGGCAATAGCTGCTGGGCTTACAAATTTTTTCCCTCTTCGTAGCAGATGTTCCATTTTCGTTAGTACGGGACCCAAGGAACCCTCTGAAGAGGCGAGCATACGCAGGCATGGGTGGCGTACGAGGTTTATCATTGGCCGCCAGTAAACAAGTCCGTCTTTAGCACTAGCCGCAAGCTCGGTGAGGATGTCTGTTATCAGCCGGACAAGCGGTGTTTGCGCAAGAGGATAGCCCAGCGATACGTTGCAGTCCTTTGATGGCAGATGATGTAGGACTGGGAGCAGGGCATGGGTATGGGTGAGGATTACAGCTAAGCTTTCTTCCGTTTGGGAAAAGCTGGAAAGATCTTCCCGCAGTGCCTTAAGCTGGGAATGCAGATCGCTGCCAGCAAAAAAAGTAACAGACTGTTTTGGCGGCGGTGGCGCGTTATAACAGCGAAGGTTGGCTTTCCAACGGGTTATCCAGCGCTGGATGTGTTTGCAGGCGTAATGGGGAGTTCCGTTCTTAGCGAATGACGGATCTGTGTACAGGCACACATGGGCTCCGTTCTCCCAGAGGTGTTTGAAGAGAGTTTCCTCTGCCGCGTTTAGAACATTAAAGCCGGCAAGGAAAACTATGCGCCCGCTGAGCGGCTCCGGCATGCCTTCCCAGGTTGGCAGGCTTTGGAGCACACGGAAGGCCGTAAGCCCTGGTGTGGAGAGCTGGTGTTTTTCCAGTTCAGAGCGGTAAATAGAGAAAAGAGCATACAGGGATTTTAAAAGTTCTGCGGCGAAAGGCTCCACTTCTGGTTCCGGATACTGTATATTCTTTGGCGTAAGACCTGCCGAAAGGCATTCTTCAAGCAGAGAGGCCAGCTTTGCTCCCCAAGGGAAAAAGGTTTCTTCCGTCATTGTTTTGAGGGCGCGTTCAAGTTTGGAATCCCTAGAGCCGGCTTCATTCACTGCGTTCCATAGAATAGCTATTTGATCAAGCTTTCCGGCTTCCCGCATGGGCGCTGCAAGGCGCGCGCCAAGCAGGGAGAAAAGCTCGCCTTCTGTCAGCATTTTGGGCAGAATGACGGCATGACCGGAGAGCGCTGGGACCTCAGCGGGACTGAACAGACGCCGGAGGTAGCGTTTTGGGCGGTCATGGGGGAAAATAACTACTGCTTTGCCGGGGTTGCCTTTTGTAGCGTCGAGCACAAGATCCCGGAGAGCTGGCAGAAAGGCAGTGTGCCAAGGAATAATCGAGAATGGATGGGGCACGGTTAGCTACCCTTTTTGCTAAAATTATTTCGTTCTTTCCGGATGTTCCCAAATTTTTCCAGGGCGGCCTTCTGCTCTGGCGTCCTAGCCTGCTCCTGAGCTTTTTTCATCCAGATTCTCATTTTTTCTTCGTTATTTTGATACAGTGCACTGTAGGCAAGGTGAAGCCAGCCTTCAAACGGATTGCCGCTTTTCCCTAGGGAAACGCCTAGGCATTGGTGAAGCTCAGCGTCTTCAGGGTAGCGCTTCAGCAGGGTTTTGAGGCGTTTCTGCGCTTCCACGTGCCGACCGGCGTCATCCATTAGGCGGGCTTCGTAAAATTGAGCTATGCCGTCGCGAGAGTTGAGCCGGAGGGCTGCTGCAAGCAGAGGTTCTGCGCGGGGGCTTCCCGTGGAGTAGTGGAAAATTCCAGCCTGGCGCAGGATGAGAGCATCGTTCG
>CAYWQK010000002.1:25508-61424 GCA_964460575.1 uncultured Desulfovibrionaceae bacterium
GTTCGGTGAGGTGCGCATGGCTTCGTTAAAAAGACGATCCGCTTCAGTAACGTTGCGCCGGCGTTCCGCTAGCATGGCCTGGCCCATAAGTGCGAGTCCGCGGCCTATTTGTTTCTCCTCGAAGTGCCGAAGAGCTGATTCAGGGTCGCCGTACAAGGCCCAGAGCAGTGTGCGGGCTCGAAGAAAATTTGTATCGTTTTCAGGTCTGCTGCGTTTGTCCGGCGGCAGAGCCTGCACCCGTGCGTTGATGTCATTGACGCGGCTGCCGACATCCGGGTGCGTGGAGAGGTATTCTGGCAGGGAAAATCCGGACATCCACTGCAGGCGCCGTATCTTTTCAAAGGAGCCTACCATCCCCTGTGGCCGGAAGCCGGCGGTAACAAGGTACTGCAGGCCAATTTCATCCGCTTCTGTCTCGTCAAGACGGCTGTAGTTGAGCATAGCGCTCTGGTTCGCGGCGAAACTTCCGGTCGCCACGGCGCCACCGGCGTTTCCTCCTAGGAAAGCTCCGGCTAGCGCGCCGAGTACACTGGCAACGGTAGTAAGCTTGGCGCGGTTGATACGGCTTGCAACATGCCGCTGCGTCACATGCGCGAGTTCGTGGGCGATAACGCCGGCAAGCTCGGATTCGTGATCAAGCTGCATAATCAATCCCGTATGAACAAAAACATAGCCGCCGGGCACGGCAAAGGCATTCATGCTTTTGTGCAGGAGTACACTGGTTTTGAAATCGAAGGGCTGCGGGGGGACGGCCTTGGAGAGGCGGTCCACAATGGAACAAACGTAGTCTTTGATTACGGGATCTTCTATGAGAGGCATCTGGGAGCGGACCATGATGTTAAATTTTTTGCCCAGTATCTCTTCGTCTTTGATGCCGAATTCATCAAAAAAACCAGCATTGGCGGGCGGCGGACTATAAATCAGCTTTGCCGCTGTTGGGAGCAAGACAGAGCATGCGACCGCACCAAGCATAATTGATGCGCTTAGCCGAGATCCCATTGCTGTCCTTCTGGCGTATCGCGGACTTCCACGCCAAGGGACGCCAGATCTGCCCGAAATGTGTCTGCTTGGGCAAAGTCCTTGTTTTTGCGTGCTTCGGCTCTGGCTTCAAGGATCGCTTCGGCTTTGGCTATGTCTATCCCTTTGCGGCGTACGCGTATGGAGCGGAGTTCGGTAAGGAACGTTGCGGGATTGCTACCAAACACCCCAAGGATCTGGTCCCACAGTTTTGTCATTTCCCTAATGCCCGTAAGAATAGATCGGCCGGCTTCCGAGGCACGCAGTTTTTTGTTTTCCAGCACGCGTCCGGCAAGATGGACAGTGGTGAAAATATGCCCGATGGCAGCGGCGGTGTTGCAGTCGTCATCAAGCGCTGCGAGGAACGCCTGGCGGATTTCCTCCAGCTCCTTCATGATCTGTGCGGCATCCTGGCCTGCCTTCCACTGGGTGCGCGCAAGCGCTTGGTCAATGTCCTTCAGCGATTCATAGATGCGTTTCTGCGCCCGTTCGGTTTCCTCCATGCTTTCAAAGGAAAAATCTATGGGTGAGCGATAGTGCTTGCCAAGAAGGAAAAAACGCAGCGTCTCCGGCAGGTAGTTCTTAAGAATCTCCCGGATCGTCTTGAAGTTGCCAAGGGACTTGGACATTTTTTCCGAATTGACCTGTACAAATCCGTTGTGCACCCAGGTTGTTGCCAGCTCTTTTCCCGTGGCGGCTTCAGTTTGAGCGATTTCGTTTTCGTGGTGGGGGAAGATCAGGTCAAGCCCGCCGCCGTGGATATCTAGGGGGAGCTCAAGGTGCTTTTCGCTCATGGCAGAGCATTCAAGGTGCCACCCTGGACGTCCTTCGCCCCAGGGGCTTTTCCAGTGAGGCTCTCCGGGTTTGGCGGCTTTCCATAGGGCAAAGTCCATGGGGTCTTCTTTTTCTTCTCCGGGAGCAATGCGGGCACCGGCGCGCAGCTCGTCTGGATCGCGGCCGGAGAGTTTACCGTAGCTAGGAAAGGAGCGCACACGGAAATAGACGTCGCCGCAGGGCGTGGCATAGGCATGTCCCTTGGAGATGAGTCTTTCGGTAAGGTTGATCATCTCGGGAATGTGTTCCGTGGCAAGAGGTTCAATATTTGGGCGCAATACGCCGAGACGGTCCATATCTTCATGAAACGCGTCAATATAGGTTCGGGCTATTTCTTCGCTGGAGCGACCTTCAGTGTTGGCGCGCTTGATGATTTTGTCATCAACATCGGTGAAATTGCGGACAAAGGTAACATCCAGTCCCGTGTAGCGCATGTAGCGTACAAGAACGTCAAAAGCCACGGCAGAACGGGCGTGGCCGATATGGCTGTAATCGTACGCGGTAATGCCGCAGGCATACATGCCGATTTTTCCGGGCCTGTGGGGAATAAGGGCTTCTTTTTTTCGTGTCAGCGTATTGTAAAGTTGCATGATAGTCTTCCTGGAAGATCGCGGCTGCGTTTTAGTTCAGTCCGTTATCGAACATTTGGACGCGGCGCAGGTGCCGGCCGCCTTCAAATTTCGTGGAGAGAAAGATTTTTGTTATCGCGAGAGCCAAACCAGGTCCTGTGACGCGTTCGCCCAGACAGAGGACGTTGGCGTTGTTGTGCTCGCGGCAGAATTTGGCATGAAATTCGGAAGAGCAGAGCGCCGCACGGATGCCTTGGAGACGGTTTGCCGCCATGCTCATTCCGATGCCTGTTCCGCAGACAAGGATGCCGATACTGTCTGGCGCTGCGAGTACCCGGCTGCAGACGCTGCGAGCTGCCTCGGGATAGTCGCTTTTTTCGTTTTCTGCCGGTCCGAAAATATGTATTTCGTGGCCTTCCTCTTTCAGCGTGTCCGCAAGGAGCGTCCGAATGTGGACTCCCGCGTGATCCGAACCGATAAAGATAACAGACATTGGGGATTCTCCTTTTTAGGTTTTCAGGCGGGTTCAGCCGCGGGGCCACAGTCCCTGGCTTTTATAGAGGAAAGTCCGCTATCGTACATTGGGAGTATCGGCGAATTCTTTAGGGAAGCTGCGTATGAGTACCGTGAGGTAATCTCGATGTCTTTTTTCTCTGGAGGCAAGGATAGCGCGGAGATCCTTTTCAATCAAGGCAAGGGATTTTTCTGTTTTTTGGCTGTCGCTATGAGCTGTGAGCGTCATTGCCTCCATCTGGCTTTGCAGCTCGAGGATTCTGCGCCGCAAGGGGGTTATATGGCGTCTGAAAGCTCTGTCTTCTCCAAAAAGCCAGGAAAGCTCGCAAGCAAGAACGCGAAGCCCTCTCCATACGTTGCCGACCATTTCAAGTGGCGCTGTGAGGATTTGCAACATCGCAGGAAGCCTCCTTTTTTCTCAGAGTGAAGAACCGTGCTGGGTGTCAATAAGCGATTCCCGAACTGTATTGGCCGGTAGCGTCAAGTCTGTTTGCTTTTTGCTGAAAGGCGCGGCGGGCGTTTCACGGAGTTTGACGAAGACGATGGCAAAACGGTTGTCGTTGCCGTTTGCCGCGATTTTGCGAGGCTGGGGAACTTTTGTTTCGCCGTCGTAGCTAAATTCCATGATCCAGCCGCTGACCGGATCTTCCCATCGGAAGGGGATGCCGTTGGGGGTAAGGAACAGCGTTCCCCCAAGCCTTCCTTCGCCTGGAACAAGCGGGGTGGAGATGCTTCCGTCAGTCAAAAGAGAGATATGCTGTTGGGGATCGGGTCGGAATACGTCGTAAAAACGTCCCTGGAGTAGGGCGAAAAGCCCGGCTAAATTGAGGGGGATGGGTACGTTGAGTTTGTCAAGAGCCTGTCTGCTTTGTTCGCTGGGGCAGAAATAGGCGTGTTTGTCGCGGGGCAGATACAGCACTAAGCCTTCGGAGCTTTCCCTCACATGGGCCACTGCGGCTCCAACGCCGGCCATGACATCAAGCCGGACGGGACTGCCTTTTTCTGCGTTGCCCCAGAGAATGGCCGTAACTCGCCGGCTTTCCGCGCCTTCAGTCGTATTTTTGCCGGCTCTGATGCTCATGTGGGTTGCAGCCTGGGCCGTATTTTTTTCAGCCGCCTGGGAGATTTGGTTATAGCGGAAGAGAACAGCGTTCGCTGCGGCGAGATCCTGCTGGGAAGGTTTTAGCCGCGCACAGGCGGCAAGAAGTAAAAGAAGAAGGCTGCACAGGGCAAACGCCGCGGAAGGGCGGCGGAAAATTTCTTTCATAAAAAGAGGCTCCTTTATGACTCGCATGTTACTATGTTTCAGGTATGGCGGGGAACATACCGCGCTCTCTGGCTTTTTGACGCTGGGTACAGGGAATCTTACTGCTGACTTTTGAGAACAAAATCAATTTTGTGAGTCAGGCGTTCCTGGGCCTCAGGCGCCAGATCAATAGCTTTTTTCCATCCGCTGACAGCCTGCTCAATCATTCCGGAGGATTTTGCGATGTCGCCGTAGTGTTCCCATATTTCCGCTTCATCCGCGCCTCCGGGCATGGAAACCGTGCGCTGGATGGTTTGCCATGCGGTTTGAATATCTCCCGCCTGATACTGCGCCCATGCCAGCGAGTCCAGGATGTAGGCCTGGTCAGGGGCGAGGCTGACTGCCTGCTGCAGGAGGGACAGTGCCCGCGAAAGAACCTCCCTTCGCTTTTCAGGAGAGAGGAACGGCACCTGCTGGTCGGTAAGGAAAAAACCAACATAGTTCAGTGCTCGGTAGTTATTTGGAAACAGGGAGATAACGCGCTCCATAATTTCCAGGGCCTTGCCTCGTTCTCCTGCCTTGTCTAAAATGGAGCCTTTAAGAAAAAGAAATTCCTCGTCGTCCGGGTGCTGATCCAGGTAGGCATTGGCAATGTCCAGTGCCTTGTCTGTATCGTTGCGCAGAATGTAGTAGTGGCTGAGTATGGTAGGAAACTGGCGGTCGTTCGGGAAAAGGACACAGGCTTTTTCCAGCGTTTCTCGAGTTTCTTCCCAGCGTTCGGCGGAGGAGAGAATGTGCACGCGTAATAGCGTTGCTTTGGCCGCGTTCCCATTGCCTGGAGATAGGGCGTCCAGGCGGCGG
The DNA here is from genome assembly GCA_964460575.1 of uncultured Desulfovibrionaceae bacterium. Classification (GTDB taxonomy): domain Bacteria; phylum Desulfobacterota; class Desulfovibrionia; order Desulfovibrionales; family Desulfovibrionaceae; genus Avidesulfovibrio. The sequence continues at coordinate 30,549 of CAYWQK010000002.1, forward strand.
AGTGCCATATCGGGGTCGCGCCTAAGCTCGGCGTCAAGAATCGCTAGCGGAATAAGCGCGTCCTCCGGGGTGTTTTTGCCGGACAGCGGGGCAAGCAGGGCGTCAGCTTCTTCAAAGTGCTGATAGTCCAAGAAGAGGTATGCTGCTGCGATGGTGAAGGTGTTGTCTTTTGGAGCGTTCAGCGCCATGTTTTTTGCAATGGCGATTCGTCCTTGCTGCAGTTCAATGTGCATTAGGCGAAGCCGCAGCGCGGCGTTATCCGGAGCTTGCTGAAGAAAACGTCTGCCTGCGGCGTGTGCTCCGGCAATGTCGCCCGTGGCTGTAAGCGTTTCGATGTATCCTGTTTGAATATCAGTGGAGTGCGGAGCAAGCTGCACGGCCGTGCGCATTTGGTTGATGGCTTCATGGGGGCGCTTAAGCTTGATTAGGACTTTTGCGTGGGTGAGGAGTATTTCAGGCGTTTTCAGTTTCGCGGGGAGGTTTGCAAGAACAGTGTCCGCATCCTGCCAGCGCTGTGCCTTAAGCAGAAGAATGCCAAGTTCCTGTTTGGCCTGCCCGGCGTCAGGGTGTTTCTTTATGAAATCGTTGAGCAGAGCAAGCGCTGCGTTTGTCTGACCTTGATAGTAAAGATTTTCGGTCAGCAGCAGGTGTAGGGGAATGGAATCCGGCGCCTTTGCCGTGGCTTTTTTCAAGAGGTTCGCTGCGGCCTGGTTTTCATGGATGAGCATAAGCCACGCGGCGACTTCCGGCAGCAGCTGATTTTTGGGGTCGAGTGTGATGAGCTGTTCTGCGGCGCCGCACGCGGACTCCACATCGTTTCCGCGCATAGATTGGTCCAGGGCGAGTACAGAATAATTCAATTCAGCATCAGGGGTGAGATTCCAGTTAATGGGCACTGCCTTTGGCGCGGCGCAGCCTCCAGGCAGACACATCGCTGCCATGAGGATGCCGGCTCTGAATGCGCGTCCGGCTGTAGTATGGAGGGAAGTTTTTTGCTTGCAGTGCATGGATGACTCTGTAAGAGCGTTACGCCGTTGTGTATTTATTCATCCCCGATCCAGTCTTCGGAAAAATCGGCAAAAGTCTTGCCGAGGTGGTTTTTTATTTTTTGCAGGAGCCGTGCTTCAAGCTGGCGGACACGCTCACGCGTGATGTTGTATTTTTCTCCGATTTCACGGAGCGTAACCGGGGCATCTGTCAGGAGGCGATGTTCTAGGATATACGTTTCCTTATCCGAAAGCGAGGGTAAAATCTCCTGTAGCTTACGCTGGAGAAGAACGGCAATTTCATTTCCAGCATACGCATCGTCGATGTTGGGACCAACGGCCGGCAAGAAATCCATGCGGGTGGCTCCGCCAGCGTCGTCGCCCACAGCCGCGTTGAGGGACATATCGGAGGCATCCAGCCGCTGTTGCATTTCTACAATTTGGCGTTCATCCACTCTCAGCCGTTCCGCAAGAATAGAGGTATCGGGATCAAAGCCTTCGGCAATGAGTTTCTGCCGTTCCCTGTTTAGATTGTAGAAAAGCTTGCGTTGCGCCTGCGTAGTGCCGATTTTTACCATTCTCCAATTATCCATGATGAATTTAAGGATATAGGCGCGGATCCAGAAGGCTGCGTAGTAAGAGAACTTGATGCCCTTGTCGGGATCAAATTTGTTGACGGCGCGCATTAAACCTACGTTTCCTTCCTGAATGAGGTCCAGCACATTTTGCATCCATCGGCGCTGAAAATCCATGGCGATGCGGACAACTAGACGCAGATGTGATGAAATGAGGCGGAAAGCGGCATCGCTGTCGCCGTGGTCGCGCACGCGGCGGGCCAGTTCAAATTCCTCATCTGGCTTGAGCATCGGGAATTTGCTCATTTCCTGGAGGTAAATCTGAAGTGCATCTTTGCCGCTGGAAGCGGAGGGGAGGTGCTGTTCGGCAAGAGCCGGCAAAAATTCTTCTGCGTTGCCGTAAGGCAAAGATTCGATGGCTTCAATGTGGTCCAGGTCTTCTGGGATCTCTTCCAACTCAGCGTGTTCTTCTGGCCTTTCGCGGCCCTCTTCGGCATCTGGACCAAGAACTTCGGCTTCCACTATTTTGGGATGGGTTTGGAGATCGGTCTGGCGCGATGCTGCAATGATGTCGCGGGTCATGATAAAGCTCGCTGTTTAGAAAGGTGTGCGATGGGACTGAAGAGTTCCTTCTACAGTTTTGATTTGTTTTTTTCAACGATTTTCAGTACAGATGAACGGCAGAGGCGCTGGGGGGCGTTTTTGTGCCTTTGAGGTTCAGATATTCTTGTAGCATAGAGGGGAAAACCTGTCGATGTATGCTTTCGCGTCGTTCTGGCGTTTGGCTCCGGCGCTCGCCCATTGCTAGGGCAAACTCTGTAAAATGTATTCTCTTTAGGATAACATTCCCTTTTTAATACTAAAAATGCGATAGTCTCGCGCTGCTTCAGCGGGAAGGATGGAGATATGTCCGATTTTCGTGCATGGCTCGCTAAGGATAAGCCTACCCTTTTGTTGGACGGTGGCTTGGGCACACAGCTTCAGGAACGGGGGCTTCCTCCTGGGGTGGAACCCGAACGTTTTTGTCTTGCCCATCCGGAACTGCTTAAATCCATACATGCTGATTACCTCAAGGTTGGGGCGGATGCTGTTTTGACCGGTACTTTCGGTGGTAACGTTTTTAAGCTGCCCAAGGATATCGTCGCGGATACGGGAGTTGTTCGCTTTAACCGCCGCATGGCGGGTATTGCCAGGCAGGCTGTCCGCGAAAGTGGACGTCGCGCTTTTGTAGGGGGCGATATAGGACCCTGCGGGCATTTTGTGAAGCCCTTGGGCGATGTTGACCCCATGGAAATGTTTGAAGCGTTTCGTGACCAAGCGCGAGGCTTGGCCGAGGGCGGTGTGGATTTCTTCATCGTAGAAACGCAGTTTGACCTAGCCGAGGCGCGCATTGCCGTGGCTGCTATACGGGACGTTTCAGACTTGCCGGTTTTTGCCTCAATGACTTTTGAGCAGGGCGTGAGTTTGACGGGAAGCACGCCAGAGATTTTCGCCGCCACTATGCGTAATATGGGAGTAGATGCCGTTGGCCTGAACTGCGGCACAGGGCCTGAGCAAATGGCTCCGCTGATAGACCGTTTTCTCTCCTGCGCGGGGATTCCTGTTTTGGCAGAGCCAAACGCTGGCTTGCCGGAACTTAAAAACGGCGTCACAGTTTATCCGCTGCAGCCGGACCCATTTGCGGAACAGGTTGCCGCCTTTGTCCAGCGCGGTGTGCGCGTGGTTGGGGGCTGCTGCGGAACCACGCCTAGGCACATCGCAGCGCTGCGCCGTCGCTTAGATGGCATGGAGGTTGTTAATGCACAGCGTAGCGCTTTTACGGGCGTTTCTCTAACTTCGCGTTCCTCCTTGGTCCGTATTGGAGGCGGAGAACCGTTACAGTTTATTGGGGAGCGGATTAACCCTACTGGCCGGAAGGCTTTTCAGGCGGAGTTGCAGTCTGGTTCCTTCAGCCGTGCCCTTGATTTGGCGGCGGAGCAGGTTGCCGCCGGGGCGCCTGTGCTAGATATCAACGTGGGTGCGCCCATGGTGGATGAAACGGCGTTGCTGCCGGCGCTTGTTCAAGAACTCGTTGGTCGTCACGGCACGCCGTTTTCCCTAGATTCCTCGCGGGTTGCGGCTATAAGAGCGGCTCTTCCCTGGCATCCTGGCTCCGCGCTGGTTAATTCCATCAGCGGTGAAGAAGGACGGATGGAGGAGCTTGCTCCGCTTTGCCGGCAATGGGGTTCGCCCTACATTCTGCTGCCGCTGCAGGGGGGAAAGCTCCCCGTGCGCGCGGCCGAGAGGATTGCTATTATCGAGGATCTTCTGCGCGAAGCAGAGAATAACGGGCTGCATCCCCGGATGGCGCTTGTGGATGTTTTGGCCCTTGCTGTCGCTTCCAAGCCGGAAGCTGCAATTGAGGGGCTCGAAACAATCCGTTGGTGCGCGGCTAACGGATTAAGCACGGTTATAGGCCTTTCCAACATTTCGTTTGGGCTGCCGGCCCGCGAGCTTGTAAACGCAACTTTTCTTGCTATGGCTCAGGGCGCAGGTTTGAGCGCCTGCATCGCCAATCCTTTGAGCGCTAGAATGAATGAAGCTAGGGCTGCCGGTAATGTTCTGACAGGCAGAGATGTGGGTGCTTCGTCATTTGTCGCCGGCTATTCTAATTGGACAGGTGGAACAGCGCAGGCGCTCCGCGTGTCTTCCGGCCAAGAGGCGAAAGCGGCCGCTGCGGACGTGCGCGAGGCGATTCTGCGTGGCGACAAAGAGCATATCGAGATGCTTGTGCGGGCGGAGCTGGGAGACACCGATCCCTTCCGCATGGTGAATGAGCGGATGATCCCGGCCATCACCGAAGTTGGCGATCGTTACGCGCGGCGGGAAATTTTTCTTCCTCAGCTTCTTCGCTCGGCAGAAACCATGCAGGCGGCCTTTGCTGTTGTTAAGCCGCTTCTGGAAGCCAAAGGCGGGGAAGGGGAGAGGCCGGTTGTTGTTTTGGCAACCGTTGAAGGCGATATCCACGACATTGGGAAAAATATTGTGGGGCTCCTTCTTGGAAACCATGGCTTTTCTGTGGTGGATCTTGGAAAGGACGTGAAAGCAGCGGATATTGTGGACGCTGCCGTTCGTCATCACGCGACAATTATAGGACTTTCCGCGTTGATGACAACAACCATGGTGCGCATGGAAGAGACCGTGCGCCTTGTCCGCGAAAGGAATTTGGATATCCGCGTGATGGTAGGTGGCGCTGTTGTTACAGCTCCCTTCGCGGAAAAAATTGGAGCGGATGGATTTTCAGAAGACGCTGTGGAGGCTGTGCGGCTTGCCAAGTCCTGGATCAAGTAAGGGCAGGACGTGTCTGGAACATATTTTTGGTGTGCAGGAACGAAGGTACCTTTATGGATAAAACACACGTGATAGTGCGTAAGGCGCTGCTTTCGGACGCAAAAGCGATCCATGCGCTGCTGATACCCTGGTCGGCGAAAGAAGTTCTTCTTCCGCGATCGCTGACACAGATTTATACCCATATTCGGGAGTTTTTCGTACTCTGCCGCGAAAGCTCCGGCGAGGCAGAGCAGGTACTCGGCTGCTGCGCTCTGTCCATTTTTTGGGAGGATCTCGCGGAAATTCGCTCTTTGGTTGTCCATCCGGAATTTTGTAGGCTTGGCTACGGACGGCTCTTAATGAACGCCGTTATCGCGGAAGCTAGGCAGTTTGGTCTCAAACGACTTTTTGCGCTAACCTACCAGGTGGTTTTTTTTGAGCGCATAGGTTTTTCTGAAGTCGCCAAGGATACCCTTCCGCAGAAAGTGTGGTCTGACTGCCTCAATTGCCCGCGCTTTCCTAATTGCAATGAAATCGCCGTGGCCATGGAGCTTTAGCCTTGCGCTTTACATTGCGGGTTTCAGCGTTTAAATTCAGGCGGGAATAGCGTGACAGAAAAGGAGCCTGAATGGACGTTCGCAATGCCGCGTTAAAGCCCGTGCTCAAAGCAGAAATTATTCAGCGCAGGCTGGATGAGCTGGCTTCCGAAATCAGCGCCGCATACATGGGAAAGCCCTTGGTTGTGGTCTGTGTGCTTAAGGGCGCCTTTATGTTCTTCACCGATTTGGTGAAGCGTTTGACGTGTTGCCCTGAAATCGATTTTGTCCGGCTTTCAAGCTACGGCGCCGGCACTGTACACAAGGAAATTGTTTTTTCAAAAGATGTAGAAATTCCTTTGCAGGGCAAGCATGTGCTTGTTATTGAGGACATGGTGGATACCGGACGTAGCATGGATTTCTTGCTGAAGCAGCTGGGATCTCGCGGTGCGCTGAGTTTAAAGCTTGCCGTGTTTATTGATAAATCGGAACGCCGCGAGGTCTTTGTCCACCCTGATTATGTGGCTTTTTCATTGTCGAAGGGCTTTCTTGTCGGCTACGGGCTTGATTATGCCGAGCAGTACAGGGAGCTTCCGGCTGTTTATGAAGCCACGGGGATCGCGTAAGCGACTCCGTCTGATTTTGGGTTGTTATCTTTCGGAGGAACGCGGCTTGTTTCCTTTCAGGGATAGCCCGCATCCGGTCGTTAACTGACACTTGGAGCATGTTCATGATTATTGTTTGCCCTAATTGTTCAACTCGGTTTAGCCTTTCTGATGCTCAGGCTCGGCCGGGCATCCGCCTGCGGTGTTCTGTGTGCAAGCATATTTTCCCGCTGCCGAAAAATTCCGCCCCCCAGGCCCTGCAGCCTTTGGTTGAGGAACCATTGGGCGGATCGGATTCGCGGTCCCGGGTTTCGTTGGAAGAACATCTTACCATTCCTAAAGAACCTTCGCATTGGCTGCGCAATCTTTTTTTGTTCCTGCTTCTTTTGCTTTGTGGCGCGGGGTGTTGGTATTGGAAAGAAGAACTGCTTGCTCTAGTTGGCATTCAGCCCGACTTCAGTAAAAATGTTGCCATAGTGGATATCCGTAATTTCCCCGTTACCAATGAAAAAGTCGGTCCGCTTACAGTCATTGAAGGCAAGTTGGTTAATAAAGCTAGGGAACCCATCGAGAGGATTCAGGTTGAGGTCACTCTGCAGGATACAGGCAAGAAGGTTTTGGCTTCCAAGCGGCAGATAGCGGGAAATACCGTATCTCTGTTCCAGCTCCAGGTTAATTCCGAGACGGAACTGGACCAGGCGCTGAATAACAATCTTGGCTTGCTGAGCAATAATACCAATGTAGCCCCTGGCGGCACAGTGCCGTTCATGGTGATTTTCAGCAATCCTCCCAGCGATGCCAAAGAATACAGCGCGAAAGTGGTTGATGCCCGCCGTCCGGCAGACCGCTGAATTTGGGAGGGACCCCGTCTATGAAGGCGAGGGAAAGTTATGTCTGTAGGGCGTGCGGAGCAAAGTCTCCCCAATGGCGGGGTCAGTGTCCCAAATGCCTTGCCTGGAATACGCTGGAGGCTGTGGCGGATGCGGTTTCTTCGCGCCGCCCCCTTGCTTCCGGCACGGCGCTTTCGCGTCCTGTGCGTTTGGCAGACGTTTCCGATGAAGGGCATAAGCCGTTTGGAACGGGTCTTGCGGCCTTGGATCGCGTGCTGGGCTCGGGACTGATGCCTGGCAGCGCAGTGCTGATAGGTGGCGAGCCCGGCATCGGCAAATCGACGTTGCTCCTTCAGCTGGCCGGCGCTGTGGCGGCCGCCGGGCGCTACGTTGTGTATGCAAGCGGCGAAGAGGCTCTCTCGCAGATACGGATACGCGGCGAGCGGCTTGGCGTGCTCCATGACAGTTTGCTTGCCATGGCAACCTCCCGCGTTGAAGATATTCTTGATATCATCAAGGAAGGGGATGCGCCTGATCTTTTGATTCTCGATTCTGTGCAGACCATGACTTCAGACAGAGCTGAGGGACTGCCCGGCAATGTAAGTCAGGTCCGCGCCGTTGCCCAGGATATTGTGGAGCGCTGCAAACACTGCGGCACCACGGCTATCCTTGTCGGGCATGTCACCAAGGACGGCGCGTTGGCTGGACCAAGGCTTTTGGAACATATGGTTGACACTGTGATTTCCCTTGAGGGCGACCGTCGCCAGATGTTTCGTCTTTTCCGCGTGCTGAAGAACCGCTTTGGACCCAATCAGGAGCTTGTTGTTTTCCAGATGGCCCGGAAAGGGCTAGAGGTTGTGGAAGATCCGTCCACCTATTTTCTTGGTGCGCGCGATCCGTCATTAAGTGGCGCTGCGGTTGTTATGGCGGTGGATGGGCAGCGTCCGCTGGCCGTAGAAGTCCAGGCCCTTGTTACGCGGAGTTTCTTGGCCATTCCTCGGCGGGCCGGCCTTGGCTTTGATGTAAACCGCCTGCACTTGCTTTTAGCCGTATTGGAAAAGCGCCTCCGCCTGAATTTTGGGCAGGCCGATATTTATGCGAAGGTCGGCGGTGGAATGCGCCTCCAGGAGCCAGGCATGGACTTGGCGCTGGTGGCGGCCGTGCTTTCCTCTCTGTATGATATCCCTCTTCCAGAACGCGCCGTTTTTTGGGGCGAGGTGGATCTTAACGGGCAGGTCCGCCCCGTAAGCGGCCATGATACGCGCTTTTCCCAAGCGCGCCGACTGGGTTATTCGCCGTTGCTGTTCCCTTCCGTCAAACCTGGAGACGGCGGACTTTCCGCCGTGTCGGAACTGCAGTCAAAGCTTTTTTCCCATAGCGCCAGGAGCACAGCGTCTTGATGATTCTCGTTTTTTTCCTAAGAAGAGCGTACCGGGATATAGCTGGCGCGCGCCGCCAGGAGCATATACATGTCTTCAGAAGAATTTTCCGCGCCGAATGCTGAGATCCTAGAGCACACATGCCTTAAGGAGCCCCGCAGGTATCAGGTCCTGCTGCATAACGACGATTACACGACAATGGAATTTGTCGTTGCGGTGCTGGTGGATATTTTCCATAAGAACGAAGAGCAGGCAACTGCCATTATGCTTTCCGTGCATAAAAAGGGTATAGGGGTTGCCGGTGTGTATCCCCGCGAGGTTGCGGAAACAAAAATCGTGCTGGTCCGCGAACGGGCGGCAAGGGCTGGTTTTCCGCTGCGTTGTTCGCTTAGGGAGGAGGGCGCATGAACCTTAGCCTTACTCTTCAGGCTGCGCTAGGCCTCGCTATTGACGAAGTGCGTAGCCGGCACCATGAGTTTCTGACGCTTGAGCATATTCTATACGGTATAGCGAAAATTCCGCCGGGTAGGAAGCTTTTGGAGGATTGCGGCGGCAACGTTGCGGAGATTATCCGTATTTTGGAGCGTTTTTTTTCCACGCAGCTTGAGACAGACAAGATTTGGGAAGAAGGGCGCAACGTTGATCAGACAGTCGCGGTGCAGCGGGTGATGGAAAAAGTCATTGCCGGGTTGCAGGCTTTAGGCAGGGAGAATGTGGGCATAAGCGATGTGCTGGCCGGCATATTGGAAGAAGATGAAGACAGCTGGGCCGCCTACTGTCTGCGGAAGCAGGGGATTTCTCGTGATTCCGTGCTCAATAGCCTGGCGGATGATTCGGTTCCATTTATGCGGGAAGAAGACGCGGGACAGAAAAAACAAGAAGATCCTCTGGAGCGCTTCGCCTCGGATTTAACAGAGCTGGCTAGGGCTGGTCAGATTGACCCCATTGTGGGGCGGGAACGGGAACTTGCGCGGACGTTTGAAGTGCTGGCCCGCCGCCGCAAGAACAATCCTCTGTATGTTGGAGAACCGGGCACAGGCAAGACAGCCATGGCCGAAGGATTAGCTCTAAGCATTGTTTCCGGCAATGTACCTGAGAGATTTCGGAATATTTCAGTCTATTCGCTGGACTTAGGAGCTATGCTTGCGGGCACAAAGTACCGCGGCGAGTTTGAGTCCCGTTTCAAGGCTGTTTTGAAAGCGCTGGAAAAAAAACAGGGATCCATTCTTTTTATTGATGAAATTCATTCTTTGGTTGGCGCGGGAAGCACTTCCAATGATTCAATGGATGCGTCAAACCTGCTCAAGCCCGCGCTGTCGCAGGGCAGGCTGCGCTGCGTGGGTTCCACCACGCATGACGAATATAGAAATCGTCTGGAAAAGGACCGTGCTCTGGCCAGGCGTTTTCAGTGTATCGAAATAGGCGAACCTACGGTTGAGGAATGCGAGGCTATTTTAAAGGGGCTTCAAGCCCGTTACGAAGCGTACCATAACGTGCGCTACGATCAGGAGGCCTTGCGTCAGGCCGCTGAGCTTTCCGCTCGCTATGTGCAGGACAGGCTTCTTCCGGATAAGGCCATAGACGTGATGGATGAGGCCGGGGCCCAGGCGAGCTTGCGGCAGGGGGGCAAAAACGGCGATGCGGTAACGGCGCAGGATATTGAGCGCGTGGTAGCCAGAATGGCCGGCATCCCGGAAGCGAGCGTGTCCGGCGAGGAGCGCGAGCGCCTGCGTACACTGGAACAGAAGTTAAAGACCCGTATTTTTGGACAGGATAAGGCGGTGGATTATGTCTGCCGGGCGGTGCTCCGCTCTAGAGCGGGGCTTAGGCACAGTACAAGGCCGGCGGGCGCGTTCTTATTCTGCGGTCCTACGGGAGTGGGTAAAACCGAGCTGGCCCGCCAGCTTGCCGGGCTTTTGGGCATCACCTTTCTGCGCTACGATATGAGCGAATATATGGAAAAGCACGCAGTGGCCAGGCTTATTGGCGCGCCTCCAGGCTATGTGGGCTTTGAGCAGGGCGGTTTGTTGACGGAAGCTGTGCGCCGTTCGCCCCACGCGCTGGTGCTGCTAGACGAAATAGAGAAAGGGCATCCGGATGTGTTTAATATTTTGCTTCAGGTGATGGATTACGCAACGCTGACGGATAATACCGGGCGCAAGGCTGATTTTAGAAATGTCATTGTCATCATGACGACCAACGTAGGTGCCCGCGAGATGGCGGCAGGTGGTCTTGGTTTCGCGGGAAATACGGCGCGCAGCGCGGCATGGCGCGGCATGAAGGCCGTGGAAAATACGTTCAGCCCTGAATTTCGGAACCGCTTGGATGCTATTGTGCCCTTTAGCGGGCTTGGACCAGAATTAATGGGCAGCATCGTTGATCGGGAAATTGCGGTGTTGAACGAAGGACTTGCAGAAAAACATATCCGGCTTTTCCTTTCGCCGGAAGCGCGGGACTGGCTGGCCAAGGAGGGCTATTCCCCAGCGCTTGGCGCGCGTCCCCTCCAGCGGCTCCTGAGAGAAGCTTTGGAAGATCCTCTGGCCGCGGAAGTTCTTTTTGGCAGCCTCTGCGGCGGGGGCTGTGTCGAAGTGCTGCCGCCGGAAAAAGGGACGAGGTGTCTTCGTTTGCGGTTTGAGGCCAATCAATTCCCTGAAAACACGGATTGATGAAGGTCTTTCCATACGCGAGATGGAACGAAAATTTTGAGGCCGCCGCGCAAGCTGTGCTGCGCGGCGGCCTCATTTTTACCGAAAGAAGTTTTCAGGATTAATCGTCATCTCGTAAAAGGAGGTCCCTGGGGCTCATGCTGCCCAGGAAGGGGCCGATGTAGCGGCCTTGGAGTCCTCCGTGCAGGTAAGGCGCTCTGGCGGAAGAGAACTGCGGTTCGGCGAAGGCTAGGATAAAGGCTTCCTGCGCCCGCTTGATAAAGGCGGTCATTTTTGGCGTGCCTATCATCAGGCTGGGGTCGATGCCTGGCGTGACCCAGTCAGGCAAAGGCTCGCGATATTCCAGAACAATTTTTGTCTCCCAGAAGTTCAGTGATTCGCAACAGTAGCGCTGAGCGAGCCACAGAATGCTCCGCCCTTTTTCTTTGAGAACTTCAGGCGGATAGAAGAGCGGGGCGAAAGGGTCTTTTTGCGCGGAAACAATCCTTACCGTGCCGCTGAACTCCTGCCCGCCAAATAGTGCCTGGCTGGTGACGGGCATATCCGGGTAGGAGCTGCCCGCGGGGTCCCATTGGAACCCGGAAGGTGTTTCGCCGTAGGCGATAATGGCCATGGGCGCAGAGGGGTCTTTGGCGTTGCCGTACACAGCAAGCCAGGCCTGCGGCGAGCGGTAGCCCACATCCGTCATGATTAGAGGAGAGTTTTGTCCGTAGGTAATTAATGGCAGCGTACAGGAAATGGTGACGGGCGGGTAGCCGTTGGAAACGAAACCATTTTCTGAAAAGCCGCGGACCAAGGAGGAGCATCCAAGAAGGAATAGGCAGCAGGCGGCAATGGAGGCCTTAAGCGAGGGAATGCGAACCATGCGAAACTCCTTGATAAAGGTGCCGGTATGGACAATGTGCGGGGGAGGCGACTCTGCGCATTGCCTTTTGTTTTGCGCTGACAACGCTACGTTATTTGCTATTTTTGTCAATGTGCCGGATTTAGTCGTGGAGTTGCCTATGCCCGCGCGCCGTTTTCCCAAAAGTTGTCCAGTCCGTGGGCTTGACCGAATCGGAAAAAGCAGGTAATAAAACAAACAGCAAGATTTTTTTACCCGTTGTCCTGATCCAGTGAGGGATAACGGGATCATTTTTTGTCTGTGTTTGTTTTAGGCACGAACGGTTCATCAGTGCCGTGAGGAGAATAGTATGTCCATTCCTATTTCCCGGCAGGGTCTTCAAGCCTTGGAAGCCGAGCTGGAACAGCTGAAGAAGGAACGCCCTGCGGTTATTCAGGCCATTAAGGAAGCCCGCGAAGAAGGTGATCTGCGTGAAAACGCCGGCTACGATGCGGCACGCGAGCGTCAAGGGCTTCTAGAGGCCCGCATCAATTATATTGAATCTAGGATGCAGCTGTTCAACGTGATAGATCTGGAAAACCTTGACGGCGAGAGGGTTATGTTTGGCGCGACTGTCGTGGTGGAAGACGAAGACACCGGCGAAACCAAAGTGTATACGCTTCTTGGACCAGATGAGGCGGATTACTCCAAAGGCAGCATTTCCACCCTTTCTCCCATGGGTAAAGCCCTGCTTGGCAAGGAAGTCGGGGATGAAGTTGTGGTAGACGCGCCTCGCGGCAAAATCACCTACGAAATCATCGATGTTTTCTTTGGTAAAAAATAGCTTTCTCGGGCTTTCGCTATGCGTGTTACGAGGCCCTTTCCCGTATGGAAAGGGCTTTTTTCTGGCTGAAACACTAGGGATATGTGATGAATAACGCTACAGGCCGCAGTTTTTACATGCAGACCTTTGGCTGCAAGGTGAACCAGTACGAAACAGAAGCGCTGCGCGAGGCCTGGATACGAAGCGGCGGTTATGAAACGGACGATCCCGCTGCGGCGGATGTAATCCTTATTAATTCCTGCGCGGTTACGTCGTCGGCTGTCAGCGATCTGCGGCAGGCTTTGCGCCGCCTGCGTGAGTCCGCGCCTAAGGCTAAAATTTTTTTAACCGGCTGCGCGGCTTCGCGGGTGGCACTGGGCAGGGAATTTCTGCATCTCGAAGAATTTCCAGGGATCTGTTCCCTCATTGATCCCCGTCGCAAAGATGCCCTGCTGACTTTGTTTTCTTCCGATGGATCCAGCCTTGAGAAAAAGGTTGAAGCTCCGCTGCGGGCCCAGTACCCTCCGTTTCAGATAAATTCCTTTGTCCGTTCGCGGGCTGTGCTCAAGGTGCAGGACGGCTGTTCGCACCGCTGCGCCTACTGCATTGTGCCGCTGACGCGTGGCCCTTCATGCAGCCGCTCAGCGGCGGAGGTTGTCAGCGAAGCGAGAAGGCTTATGGAAGCGGGCTATGCCGAAATTATGATTTCCGGCATCAACTTGCGCCAGTATGCCTGCCATGCGGAAGGCTGCGCGGATTTCTGGGATCTTCTGGGGCTTTTGGAGCGCGAGCTTGCGCCAGAATGGGCTGGGCGCGCGCGTTTCCGCATCAGTTCCGTAGATCCCAGCCAGCTTGACGAGCGCGGGCTTGCGGCGCTTGCCGCCTGCCGTCTGGTATGTCCCCATCTGCATCTTTCGCTGCAAAGCGGCAGTAATACGGTACTTGCCCGTATGGGCAGGGGCCATTACAAAGCGGAAGATGTGCGGCGTGCAGTGGACGCGCTTAGCCGTATTTGGCCGCGTTTTGGCCTAGGGGCTGATATTTTAACGGGTTTTCCTAGCGAAAGCCGTGAGGAAGCGGAAGAAACAGTCTGTCTTGTTCGGGACCTCCCCTTAACCTACGCGCATGTTTTTCCGTATTCCGAGAGACCTGGAACCGCCGCGGCAAAGATGCCTGGGACCGTGCCTGTTCCTGAGAGGAAGAAGAGGGCGGCAAAGCTGCGCGCTATAGTAGGAGAAAAGCGCGGGATTTTTTTGGAAAGCCTTGTGGGTATTCCTTGCCACGTAGCGCTCGAAACACACGGCAAAGGGCATAATGAATGGTACGCGCCCTGCCGCATTGAAGGGACTCCCTCCTCTGGGGGTCGGGAGCTTCTGCGTATGCGGGCTATCGGCGTTGAGAAAGGATCGCTAGTCGTTGTTCCGGCGTGAAGCGGGGCGTTAGGTACACGCATGTTACGCGTTAGTTAATGTGGGCGCTCGTTTCGATAAGACGCTTGGCCGTCTATGGAGCAAAAGAACGCTGCTTGCTCGTTGCAAGCCTACATAAGGGAAGCGTTAAACCGTTTTGCCGGAAAGCTGTTTTTGCTCATGTCGCTGCTGTAAACAAAAAACGTCCCCGGGGGGGACTCCCCTAGGGACGTTTGTTTTTCAGTTTGTCGGGACCGCTTACATGTTTTCGCAGATGGCCTTGCCGAAGCCGGAGCAGGAAACCTTAGTGGCGCCGGGCATCTGGCGGGCGAGGTCATAGGTCACGATTTTCTTTTCAACGGTCTTGGAAATGGCCTTGCGAACCAGTTCGGCCGCTTCGCGCCAGCCGAGGAAGTCCAGCATCATGGCGCCGGAAAGAATCAGGGAGCCGGGATTGACTTTATCCTGGCCGGCATACTTGGGCGCCGTGCCGTGGGTCGCTTCAAAGATGGCGAAGCCGTCGCCCACGTTGGAGCCGGGAGCCATGCCAAGGCCGCCCACCTGCGCGGCGAGAGCGTCGGAAATGTAGTCGCCGTTTAGGTTCGGGGTGGCGATAACGTCGTATTCCGCGGGGCGGAGCAGAATCTGCTGGAACATGGCGTCGGCAATGCGATCCTTCAGCAGAACTTTGCCGGCGGGCACTTCGCCGCCGTTGGCGGTCACCCATTCTTCAGTCACGACTTTGTCGGCAAATTCGTCGGCGGCCACTTCGTAGCCCCATTTGCGGAAGCCGCCTTCCGTGAACTTCATGATATTGCCCTTGTGCATCAGCGTCACCGTGGGCAGATTGTGGTCAATGGCATACTGGATGGCCATACGAACCAGGCGGCGGGTTCCGGAGCGGCTGATGGGCTTGATGCCAATGGCGGTGTCGGCAGGAAGATCCTTGCCGTACATCTCTTTCACCACTTTGATCATCTGGGCGGCTTCAGGCGTTCCGGATTCCCATTCAATACCGGCGTACAGGTCTTCCATGTTTTCACGGAAGATGATCATGTCAACCTTGTCGGGATCCTTCACGGGACTCGGCACGCCGGGAAGGTGGTTCACTGGACGGATGCACGCGTAAAGCTCAAGGCTCTGGCGCAGCTGCACGTTCAGGCTGCGGAAGCCTTTGCCCACCGGTGTGGTCAGAGGTCCTTTCAGGGCGACGCGGTACTTCTTGATGGTCTCCAGGCTCTCATCCGGCAGGTACTTGCCGGTGGCCTTGAAGGCCACTTCGCCAACCGGAATTTCCAGCCATTCGATGCGCTTCTTGCCTCCGTAGGCTTTGGCAACAGCCGTATCCAATACAGGTTGAGTAGCGTTCCAGAGGTCGGGGCCAATGCCGTCTCCAGGGAAGACGGGGATAATGGGTTCGTCAGGGACCGTGTACCCCTTTTCCGGGGTGTATTCGATAGCTTTGCCCATGAGGGTATCCTCCGTAAAACGTGATTGAATAGCTTAGCCTATACGACTTAGGCAAAAAAGAAAAGACGCTTTTAGCCTTTTTTATCCGCGGGTCGCGAAAATTTGAGACCGAAATAACGCTGCTGCTGGAGCTCATCCCCGACGAGGGCAGCTGTCGGCAGCAGTCTTGTTTATCGGCCGCGCGGATGCCGGCTTGGAAACAGCCCTTGCATTTTTGCCTAACTCAGTATTCTTTTTTCCAGTTGACGCCGACTTCCGACGCTTCGCCGGATGTCCTAGTTTCCATGCTGATCTGCGGCGAAACCTCGATGTCGACAAAGACTTCCGTGGAAGTGCTGCCTATGCCCTGCTGCACGCCGACATACACATCGTCGCGGACGTATTTGCCCATTTCCAGAACGGAATGTTCGGTATCCTCTCCGGAGGCGGAACTTGGTCCGGCAAGGGGATTGCCGTCGGCTTTGTCGGGCGTATTGCGTGAACGGGAGCTTCCAACCCGCACAACGTCCATGCCTAGCGTGTTGCGCGTCAGGTCAAAGATGCCGGATCCTGTTGTGCCAAGCGTAGTGAGCGCGGCAACGCTTGCGGCGAGCTGAATGCTCTCTGCCCGCGAAAGTTCGCTAGGCGGGCGGCCAAAAAGCATGCGCGAAACTACTTCGTCCTTTGGCAGCGGCGGCTGGCTGCGCAGGCCTAAGTGGGGAGACGTGGCCGTTCCGGTAATAGCGGCCTCGGTGATGATGTCGGAAGTACGGCGCTGCACACTGACATCTAGAACGGGTATCGGCGGCGTGGAGCCGTTGAAAAGAACTTTTCCTTTGGCTAGGATAAAAGATTTGCCAAGCAGCGACATTGCGCCGCGGACGCTCTCAAGCGAGCCTGTAATGGCGGGATTGTTTAGCGCTCCCTTAACGCGTATGTCGCCCTTCCATTCTGATTCCAGCCCGTGGCCGCGCACGAAAAAGCGGTTGGGAATGACAACGTGGACGGCAAGATGTCCTACGTCATGGCCTTTTTCTTCCTGTCTCCCATTTTTTGCCTCTTCCATGTTTTCAACGTCAAGAGTGCTGAAGGAGCCTCCGGAAAGTCTGTCCAGTAAGATTTCCCCGTTTGGGATAGTGATATCGGCATGGATGTTGGGAGCCGTTGCCGTGCCGGAAACATGAAGGTTTCCATCCAGCTTTATACGCAGATCGTTGCGGTGCAGCGGCGAAAAATTGCTGATCGTGCCCGAAGCATGAAGCGGCAGGTCCTTTTCCGTAAGGTTCACTTGCCCATTCACGGACATTGTGCCCTTGTTCCCGTCTCCGCCCGACGTGCTGAACGTGAACCGGTTCTTTGAAAGATTGACGTCGACAAGGAGTCCCGAAAGCTCAACACCATTGCGGATGTCCATGAAGCGCATGTCGTTGAGATGGAGATCCAGCGTCGGAATAGGGGATGCAAGCGTGCCGAGGAGCGAAGCGTCCAAGCGGCCGGATCCTGTCAGTCGCGTATCGGCCAAGGGCACAAAGCGCCACAGTGGCTCGATTAGCCCATCCCAATGGGCCTCGATATTCATAGGCGAGGTCATGGAAAGGGAGGGTCCCCCTTTCCCGTAGCTAATGGGAAGGCTCCCCTCAGCCGTAAGCCCCTTGCTGCCGATGCCGTCGAGTTTCGCGCTGAAGGCAAGAGCGCTGCCTCCCGCGGGGAGATGTCCTGTGAACACGGCGTTGAGAGGTTCAAAACCGTCGTCCTTATGGCCAACATTGTCGAGCGCCGCGCTGAGCCGTACGTCAGGCCGGTTTGCCTTGCCTTGGATGGCTGCCGACGCGGAAAGAATGCCGTCCGGCACAATATGTCCGGCAAAGGGCCTGGCAAGGGAAAGCGGCACGTCCTTTAGGTCAAAGAGGGCGTTGATGCTGTCTTTGATTTCGGCAGAGGCGGTAAGGCTGCCTTTGGGCAGGATCTGCAGCGTAAGATTCCGGGTGGAAATTGCGGCGTCGTTAAGACCCCTAATTTGGGCTGGCGAGGCGAGAACTATCCCCTGCGTGCCGTTTTTGTCGGTAAGTCTGAAGCGCTGTATATCCAGCGTGCCTCCGGCCAGGCTCATTGCTGCGTCAAGCACGGCATCGCCCTGCGCGTCAAGCGTGACGGTTCCCTTGTCATCAGCCCAGTTCGCGGCACAAGCGGTCTTGTTGATCGAAAGGCCTCCCAGCTGCGCTTTGTCCAGCGTAACCTTTGCCGTGGCGCGTGGCTTGCCGAAGATATTTTGTGCGTCTGCGTTAGCGTTTAGAGCTTTGAAACTGGTGCCGCCGTAAAGGAGGCTGTCCAATTCAATTCCGGCGCTGACCGACTGCCCGGCCGCGCCGGGGAAAAGGCGTAGGGCAAGTGCGGCTTTTTTGGCTTTGATAGGGCCCGCGAGGGCGGAAAGGGCTTCCCAGTTTTTTACATGGGCATCTAGCGATCCTTCCAGTACAGGCTGCGCGTTTTGGGGGAGGCTGGCTGACATACTGCCGTTCAGCGCAACGCCGAAAAGCAGTCCGTTGAGCTCGGAAAGGTCGATGCGGCTGCCGCCGGCCTTCCAATTAAGCGATAGGGAGAGCGGGGCATGTGTTTCCTTGGCAGAGATGCGCAAGGCGCCGTTTCCGCTAAAGCCGTTTGTCAGGTCAAGGTCGGCCGCGGCCTGCACGGCGGGCGTGAGCAGCTTCGCGTTGCCAAGCGTCAGGGCTGGGCTTTCTGCTTGGCAGGTAATAGAAGGTTTATTGGCGTTTCCCTTAGCATCCACCCGTATGCTCAGGGGCCCTGCGGCATTGGGAACCAGGTTGGCTAGGTCGCGGAGAGAGGCTGAGAGTCCGCCGTCAAAAGAGGGCGTTTCACTGGCGGTAAAGCGGCCGTGGCCTTCTACGGAAAACCCCGCGGCCTGAAGGCGGAGGGATTGTATTTCCAGCGATGAAGCTTCGTTTTTTTCTTTCGGGGGCGTTTCTCCATGTAGCGCAACAGTCAGGGCAGGGCTTGTACCAAGCAGCGCCTCAAGGGACCGCAGGGGGCCTTCCCATCCGGCATTTGCAAGCGCGACGGAAAGGCGGCCTTCAAGGGAAGCGGCGTTTTTTCCTTCGGCCGTTTTCGGAGCGAAATCGCCCTGAATGTTTAAAGCTCCCGAGCGGACCCCTTGCACGCCCAAGAGGGCGCACAGGTCGTGCAGGCTGGGCACGCTGCCTTTTACACTACCTTGAACGCCCGGGTAGGGCGTATTGGGCGACCAAGATCCGGAGAGAGCAGCCGAAGCTAGGGAGGAGTTGAGCGCGAATTCACGCAGAACAAAGCCATTGCCGTCTTTGGCGGCGTTGGCTTTAAAGCTCAGCGTGTCTTTTCCGTCTGGCAGGACAGGCATGTTTGTGCAATCTGCTTTGCCCTCCGCGTATATGCCGCCTTTGCCGTCCATGCCGGCCTTTATGGCCAGCGTCGCATTGGGCTTGGAAAAATCTTTTGCCAGCTCAATGTCGCGCAGCTTAGCCTCAAGGCTGATTGCGGGAGCGTTTATTGTGCCGCTGAGAACAGCGTTTGCTCCGGCTTCGTCAAAGGGCAGCGACGCGGGCTGGGAAGGCTTTTGCGCCTTTATGGCCAGAGAACCCGTCACCTTTGGATCCGTCCCCGGTCCCCGCAGGGCGAGGCGTTCGCCCCGTACGGACCAGAAAGGTCCTTCCACTACAAGGAGAGGCACGCCGGCTTCGTCCGGTCTTACGGCAAATGTTACAGTAAGGTTTGTTTCCTTGCCCAGGTTGTCATGCAGGGCAACGGGAGCATTTTTCTCCGGTGTGAGGCGCAGCGCGAGTCCCAGTTCCTGCCCGCCGCTATCCGGCAAGGAAAAAGAGGCGGTGCCATCTACGGCAAGAAGGTTTCCTGCCAAAAGGCCTAGCTTGCCCTGCCAGTCGTTAAGGGGGGCGGAACCATCCAGGCTGAAGCTTAGGGGTTTTGTTCCGCCAAGTCCGGAGAGGCGAGAAACAAGCCCTCCAGGCAGAGCGTCAAACGCTGCATTGACCTTGAGGTTTGGCCTGGCCCCAGGTGAAAGCAGCGCTTCCAGCCGCAGAGTATCGCCGTACGGCTCTTTGCCGCCGGTCAAAAGGGTAAGGATCGTGTGCAGCCCTTTAGCTGAAGAAGTGCCGATATGTCCCTGAAGAGAAAGAACAGCCGGCGGATCCGATGCCGGCATTCCAAGGAGAGCGGCCCCCAGGGTGACATTTGTCAACGCGAGTTTTTTGATTTCACCGCCCGGCATTTTGGAGAGTACTTTTGTGAATGCCAGGGGCTCAGAAGGCTCCTGTTCGGGCTTTGGCTCAGAAGGCGGTAACACGGGAAGGCGGGGGATGCTCAGTTCATTAAGCGTCAACGTATCGATGACAATGCGCTTGCTTAGCAGAGGTAGAAAGCTCAGCTTCAGCTGCGCTTCTTTCAGCGTAAGCCAAAGACCCTGCTTGTCGCGTAGTTCAACGTTGGCGAGGCGCGCTTGCAGCGGGAGCGGCCCCTGTATGCCGCCAATGCGCAGATTCAGCCCGCTTCCGTCCATGGCCTCGCAGATTTTGTCCGCAATAAAACGCGCGCCCGTGTCCGTACGCAGCCATATCCACGCGCCAGCCGTAATGGCAAGCAGCAGGAGAAGCAGCACTCCAAGCCCGCGGACAAGCCATTTCCAAAACCTGCGGCTGGCGGGGACGCGGTCCTTAGGGGGGTCTTTAATCGTTTTTTGTGGTTCGTCTGCCATTTAGAATGCCTGCCCGATGCTGATGTATATTTGGAAGGACTTCTGATCGCCGTTACGGTTATCCAGCGGCACAGCTACGTCAAAGCGCACAGGGCCTATGGATGTGTAGTAGCGGAACCCAAGACCGGCGGACCAGCACAGATCCTCGCCGATGCTCGGCATGGGGGAATCATAGACCATGCCCGCGTCGATAAACGGCACAATGCCGAAGGCTTCCGTCACCTTGTAGCGGGCCTCAAAATTTAGAGAGTTAAATGAAAGTCCGCCCTGGGGGTCTCCTTTCCAGTTGAGAGCGCCGATGGACTGGTATTTATAACCGCGCACACTTCCGCCGCCGCCTGTGTAAAAGCGCAGCGCCGCCGGGATGCGCTCCACCTTGCTGCCTGTGGAGCCAAACATTCCGCCGACCGAGGCTTTCGCGGCTAAAACGATCTTGTCGGTGGGATTGCCCTCTTCATCATGCAGCAGTGCGTAATAGGCGCTGAAATCAGCCTGTGATCGGATAGCGCTGAACGAGCCGCGGTAATGCCCCCAATAGGGAGTGGCGTTAAGCTGGAGTCGCGTGCCGCGGGTCGGGTTCAGCAGATTGTCCGTACCTTCCCTGCGCAAGGTGACGGGAACGCCCAAAATCAGGAAGCTTTCCCATTGGTCGCGGTCTTCGCGGACGCGTCCGCCCTGCGAGGAGAAGCGCAGGCTGCCCCACCAACGCTCGGAGAGCTTTCTCGCTATGCCCGCGTCCGCATACCACATGCGCAGGTCATAGGCGTCTGTTTCTTCCTTGCGGAGGAAGGCGTTAGAAATAAAGTTTTGTCTTTTGGCGTAGAAGGCCGGTTTTGTAAAGCTGGAGGCGATTTCTTGCCTTTCCTGAGAAAGGATGCCCGTTAGCCTCAGCCGTTCGCCCTCTCCAAAGAGGTTGCGGTGCTCCCAGAAGCCCTTGGCGCCGAAACCAACATCGGAGGCGTAGCTTAACCCCGTGCCCGTGCGCTTATCCGGCCCCTCTTTGACAAAAAGGTGGACAGGCACGATATCTGAACTTTTTCCGTCTTTTTCATCTAGGCCGGGCTCAACGCGGGCCTCACGGAAGAGACCTGTTTGAATCAGCGTGTTTTGGTAGGCCAAGACTCTATTCTTGTTCCACACATCTCCGTGATTCCAGGGCTGGAGTTTTTCCAAATAAGCTTGCTTGACCTTTTCCGTGCCCTGCACTTTCAGCGGACCGAACTGGGCGTAGGGGCCGGTTTTGACTTCAATCAGGGGATTCAGAATTTTTTTTGAGGGGTAGAGCCGGTAGCGTACCCTCTGGATAGTGGCGGAAGGAAAGCCTCTTCTCCAAAACCATTCCGGCACGGGGGATACGGCGGCCGTAATATCCGAAGCTTGGGCAGGCATGCCGTCTTTCAATCCGAACGGGCGCAGGTCGTTCGGAGCTTCTTTCATGGCTAGTTTGCCGTTTTGCGACAATGTGTCGCTGTCTGTGTATTCAATGGCGGATTTGCCTACGTGGTACAGCGTTCCAGGAATGAGTGTAAGCAGAACCTTGACAGGGGAGGCTTTCCAATCAATGCCGTATTCGGACGTTCCATCGTAGTAGCCGCGGGACTGCAGGAGTTTTTTTGCTTCATCCCGGTCTGAAACTGCCCTTCGTTCGAGGCCGACCCTGCTGTCAGGTGGATCGTCGCGCATGGATTCAAGCTGGCTTCCTCCTTTCATCGCGTCGCGAAGTTCCTTGGCGGCGTTTTTATCGTCAAGCCCCTTAACCTCCACATCCAGCGTATAGGGAACGGGTTCCCCTTTCATGTTTTCAAGGTCTTGCGCGGCTTCCGCGGCGATGCTGTCGGCGGCTTCTTCGCTTGGGTCGGGCTTGGCCGCGGTGGAGCAGCCGGAAAACAGAATGGCGGGGATGAGTAACGCCGTCCAGAAGAGATGGCGGGTGTTTCGGGCGATCATGCTTTAGTATCCGGGGGAAGTTCCCGCAGCCACAGCGTGCGCAGTCCTTCCAAGATGAGGTCGGGACAAACGGCGTCGATGCAATGGCAGACCTGGGCGACAGCGCGGGCGAAGCCGCCTGTGGCAACTGCTTTGCATGGCTTTGGCAATACGCCGAAAAGTCTGGCGCATAAGCCTTCGCTCATAGCGGCAAAGCCAAAGAGGAAGCCTTGGTTCATGCTGGTAATCGTGCTTCTTCCTGGGGAAAGCGTTGTGCTTTCCACAGTCAGGGGAATGCGGGGAAGCTGGGCTGTTTTTTGCGCTAGTGCGTTAAGCGAAGAAAGCACTCCCGGGCAGATCAGTCCGCCTATGTAGGCGTTGTGCGCCACACAGTCAAATGTGGTCGCCGTGCCGAAGTCTATGGAGATAATGCCCGGAGAATCGGGAAAGATGTTCCGGGCGGCGTAGGCGGCGACCAAACGGTCGGCCCCCACTTCTGCAGGGCGTTCATAGCGGTTTTCCATGGGAATGGAAAGATCCTTGTGGGCAAAGTAAACAGTAATGTTAAGGAATCGTTGGCAGGCGTATTTTAGCAGCGGGTCCATGCCCGGCACTACGGAAGAGGCAAGGCAGCAGCGGATATCGAGGGGACCGATTTCCCTGACAGCCTGCTTTATCAGGCCGTCAAGGCGCAGCCCAAGCAGGTCTCCTCCCTGCACGGAATCGGTTGGCAGAGCGTATGAAGCTTTAAGAGATTGTTTGTCTGCGATGCCAACTTTTACTGAGGTGTTTCCCACATCAAGAATTAATGCGTGCATGAATGCTCCAAAAGAAAGCGCTGCGCATATAGTGCGTGGCTCGCAGTGTATAGCATATCGTCTTCCTTGTGAACAGGAAAAATTTCGGCGAATGATGGTTAAGCGTAGAAATGCGGGTTCGGAGCTGGTGTTTCCTTTGTCTTTTGAGATTTGGATCGGCGGGACGCCGGCGCTTCCGTTGCTTTATGCAGGCTGCAGCTGGAACCGCAGCATGGGCAGTCGCCGCATTTTGTCAGCGTCGCGATAATGCCGCATTCCTCGTGCCGCCCGCCTTGGCACTGGTGAAGGAGCGCCTGAAGATGCTTTTTCAAATGCTTGAGCGAGGCGATTTGCTGCTCTACTTTGGCAATGTGTTTTTCCACCAAGGTATTGATCCAATCGCAGCTGACGGTTGGATTGTCTTTAAACGCCAAAAGCTGGCGGATTTCAGAAAGTGTCATGCCGTGCATTCTGCAGCGCCGGATAAAATGGAGGCGCTCCACATCGTTTTCATTGTAAAGCCGGTAGTTGCTTTTGGTGCGGTCCGGTAAAGGTAGCAGTCCCTCTTTTTCGTAGTAGCGGATGGTAACAACCTGACACCCGCTTATTTCAGCAAGTTCTCCTATCCTGATTCCCATTGAAAGCTCCTTTCGAACAGAGCGCAGCTGTTTTTTTTTGATGGATACGGAATTGAAAAAATTTTTCAAAATAATGTTGACTCTATAGCAGCTATAGGTATTACGTCAAGAGAAAAGGTAAATAGTCACTGCTGCGGCGGCCTATGAGGAGGTTCGATATATGGCAGGCGTATCCTGTTGTAGCTGCGCCCACTGCGCTGTGAAAGGCGGAAATTTGACGGAGACTTCATTGGATATGAAAGGCAACGTACCGCAAGAAAAAAGAGAAGAAGAGCCTGTGAAAACAATCCCGTGGGGCAGGCTTGGGCTTGCGCTGGCTTTCGTCCTGGTGGCTGAGGGGATTCACCTAACCCGGGGGGAGCCGTACTGGGATTGGCTCCGCAGTTTCACCGTGAATGGCTTCTTTGTGTTTGAATGGCTCCCGGCAGCCTTTGCCTTGTTGGCTGTTCTGCTTGGCGGATTGGAAACGTACCGGAAGGGCGTCGAGGCGCTTTTTCACGGCAAGATGGATATGAATGTCCTAATGTCGGTGGCGGTTACTGGCGCGGCGGCCGTTAGCGATTATCCGGAAGCCGCTGCGGTCATGGTGTTGTTCAGCATTTCCGAGGCGCTGGAAATCCGGGCCATGAATAACACGCGTTCCGCTGTGAAGAAGCTTTTGTCGCTTGCTCCGGATACGGCGCTGGTGCTTGATAAAGATGGCCGCTGGCGGGAAATGGCTGTTAAACTTGTAAAGCCGGGCAGCAGGATCCGTGTAAGGCCTGGGGAGCGGATTGCCTGTGACGGAGTGATTAACGAAGGGCATTCAAACGTCAATCAGGCAGCAATTACAGGGGAGAGCATGCCTGTGGAGAAGGTCCCGGGCGACGCGGTTTTCGCGGGAACGCTGAATGGGGTTGGATCGCTGGAAATCCGGGTTACGGCTAACGCTTCTGATACCGTCTTAGCGCGCATTATCCGTTTCGTTGAGGAAACGCGGGGAGCAAAGGCGCCTATTGAGCGTTTTGTGGATACCTTTTCGCGATGGTATACTCCGTCCATTTTTCTTTTTGCCGTGCTGGCGGCGTTTATTCCTCCGCTGTGTTTCGCGTACGAGTGGAGAAAATCCATATACACGGCGCTGGTTATTCTCGTTACGGGTTGCCCGTGCGCTCTTGTTGTTTCCACGGCGGTTTCCGTCGTTAGCGGGCTTGCGGCCGCGGCGCGCAGCGGCATACTGGTTAAAGGCGGACTTTTCCTGGAGCAGGGGCGCAGCCTGAGCCTGATCGCGCTGGATAAAACCGGCACGGTAACCAGCGGTGTTCCCCGTCTGATCAATGTTATTCCTCTGGATGCGTCCGCGCCGTTAGAGAGGCTTGCGGGGGCTCTGGCGTCTTGCTCCGATCATCCCGTATCCGCGGCTATTGCCCGGTACGCGGCGGAAGCAGGGCTTACTATGCCGGAAGTTCAGGCTTTTGAAGCCATTCCCGGCCAGGGGGTCTGCGGTGTGATCGATGGGAAACGCTGGTATCTTGGCAACAGGATTCTTGCCGAGCGCGTTGGCGTGGACACATCGGCGTTAAGCAGCCAGCGCGAAGAGATTGAGTCTCAGGGATACACGGTTGTCGCTTTATTTGACGGTGAGCGGGCCGTTGGGCTTTTCTGCGTTGCGGACACCGTGCGGGAGAGCAGCAGGGAAGCCATCCACGAACTTCATGGGCTTGGTGTAAAAACCGTTATGCTGACGGGCGACAACAAGCTGGTTGCGCGGCGCGTCGCCGGTGAAATCGGTGTGGATGGCGTGTTCGGAGAGCTTATGCCGGAAGACAAGCTGGAAAAAATCACCCGGCTTGTGGCGGAATCTAGGGGGCTTGTCGGCATGGTGGGCGACGGCATCAACGACGCGCCCGCGCTCGCTAGGGCGCAGATTGGCTTTGCCATGGCCCGCGGCGGAACGGATACGGCCATAGAAACGGCGAACGTGGCCCTAATGGACGATGATTTGCGCAAGGTGCCCCGCTTTATCCGGCTTTCTCGTTCTATGTGGAGCATCATGATTCAGAATATCGTTTTTGCCCTTGGCGTTAAGTCCGCCTTCCTTGCGCTGACGATTGCGGGGCGGGCAAATATGTGGATGGCGGTGTTCGCCGATGTGGGCACTACGCTTATTGTTGTTTTCAACGCCTTGAGAATATTAAAAAAATAAACAAAAGAAGGCGTTCTGCGCCGGCTGAGGCATGGAACGTCTTTTTATACGGTGTACGTTGTCCTATAGCGCGATTCCGATTGCGCGGGCGGGGCGGGCTCTTAGGGATTGCGCGTCCGCGCGTTGCGGGATTTGTGCTGGAGAGGCTCATAGGGTACAAGAAAAGTCCCTGCGCTTTTCTCATAAAAGCGGGCGTGTTTTGCGCGGATTTTCTAACAACGGCAAGCTACAGCAATGGAAATAAAAGAGCATAGTCTTTTTATGTTCCGAACGCGGAGGATTGAGCCATGCGCAAAGAGGTGTTTGATGTTACCGGCATGAGCTGCGCCGCCTGTTCCGGCAGGGTGCAGAAAGCCGTCTCGGCGCTCGCCGGTGTAAAAGAAGCCAGCGTGAACCTGCTGAAAAACAGCATGGTTGTTGAATATGAGGAAAGCCAAGTTACGGAAGACGGCATCATTCGGGCCGTAAAAAAGGCTGGCTACGGAGCTGCGCCTCGCGCTCTTGCAGGAGCGCCTTCCGCGGGCAGTCCTTCGTCCCCCGGCGATTCGGAGGAGCTTTTGGAAATGAAGCGCCGCCTGCTGATTTCCGTGGTTTTCACGCTCCCCTTGTTCTACATCTCCATGGGCCATATGTGCGGCATGCCGCTTCCGGCCTGGCTTTCCCCGAAAGCCAACGGGCTTGTATTTGCGTTGACCCAGTTCCTTTTGGCTTTGCCGGTAATGGTTGTTAACGGCGGGTTTTACCGTAACGGTTTTAAGACGCTTTTTGCCGGATCGCCCAATATGGATTCCCTGATTGCACTGGGATCCGGCTCAGCCGCTGTTTCTGGCGTTTATTCCATGTACAAAATTGCCTATGCCCTAGGCGCCGGCAATCTGGATGCCGCGCACACGCTGTCCATGAATCTTTATTTTGAATCGGCGGCTACGATTCTTACGCTAATCACGCTTGGCAAGTTTTTTGAGGCCAGGGCCAAGCGCAGAACCTCTGAAGCCATCGCCAAGCTAATGGATCTCGCCCCCAAAACGGCGACGGTGCTGCGCGGTGACAAGGAAGTAGTTGTGCCGATTGCCGACGTTATGGTGGGCGATACTCTCGTTGTGCGGGCGGGCGGACATGTGCCTGTTGACGGCGTGATCACAAGGGGAAACGGTCTGCTTGATGAATCCATGCTGACAGGCGAGAGTCTGCCGCTTGAAAAAGGGCCCGGAGAGTCCGTGACCGGCGCGACCGTCAACACCGCAGGGCATTTTCTTATGCAGGTGCGCCGTGTGGGCGAAGACACCACGCTTGCGCAGATCATCCGCCTTGTAGACGATGCAACCTCCTCAAAGGCGCCCATTGCCAGACTAGCGGATACCATCAGTGGCGTATTTGTTCCTGTGGTCATTGCCATTGCTGTTCTGTCTGCCCTGATTTGGCTTTTTCTGGGATACGGCGCGGATTTCTCCCTGTCCATCGCCATTTCCGTGCTGGTTATTTCCTGCCCGTGCGCTTTGGGGCTGGCCACGCCGACGGCCATCATGGTTGGAACAGGCCGGGGCGCCGCCAACGGCATCCTATTCAAGTCCGCAGAGGCTATTGAAATCATGGGACGCGTGGATACTGTTGTGCTGGATAAGACGGGAACCATTACGGAGGGGCGGCCGGCTGTAACAGATATCGCGGCTGTATCCGGCCAGGATGCCGGCGAAATGCTTGCTCTGATGGCGTCGTTGGAAAAGCTTTCCGAGCATCCTTTGGGAAAGGCCGTTGTCCGCTATGCGGAAGAGCGCAGCGTGTCTTTCTTCACTGTTAGCGATTTTGCTCAGACACCGGGTCAGGGCATTTCCGGTACGGTCAATGGGGTGAATATAGCCGCCGGCAATGCTCGGATGCTCCGTGCGCTCAGCGTTGAAAATACGTTGGCTAAAGAAGGGAACACGCTTTCCGCGCTGGGCAGCACGCCGCTGTACTGTGTGCGAAACGGGGAGCTTATGGGTTTTATCGCCGTGGCCGACGTGATTAAGCCGACCAGCCGGCAGGCTGTTGCCGAGTTGGAGAACTTGGGGCTGAACGTGGTGATGCTCACCGGCGATAACGCGCGCACAGCGGAATCCATTCGGCTTAAGGTCGGCATTAGTCGGGTTGTCGCCGAGGTTTTGCCGCAGGATAAGGTGCGCGAAGTGCGCCGCCTTCAGAAAGAAGGGCGCAAGGTCGCCATGGTTGGCGACGGCATCAATGACGCGCCGGCCCTTGCCTGCGCTGATGTCGGCGTAGCCATTGGCGCGGGCGCGGATATCGCCGTGGAATCCGCCGACCTTGTGCTCATGAAGAGTGATCTTATGGACGCCGTTGCCGCGGTGCAGCTCAGTCGCGCCGTCATGCGCAATATCCGGCAGAATTTGTTTTGGGCGTTTTTTTACAACAGCGTGGGAATCCCCGTGGCCGCGGGCGCGCTGTACAAGCTTTTTGGACTGACCTTAAACCCCATGATTGCCGCCGCGGCTATGAGCTTCAGCTCTGTGAGCGTGGTGAGCAACGCCCTGCGGCTTAGGCTGTTCAAGCCCTCTTGCGCGGCGCGGCGTTCGGAGGCAGCGCAGGCGGGCTGCCGGATTTCTTCAGAAACAGAGGCGGAATCCTCGTCTGGATTCGGGGATATTCCGCAAGAACATAAGGATCCTGCTTTTCCCGGGGACCCGGCGGCGGATAAAGGCAAGGCGGCTCCGGCCCCGGTGCGGAAGCGCGTCGGTATCGAGGGAATGAGCTGCGGGCACTGCGTGCGCTTTGCCACAGCGGCGCTGGAGGCTGTGCCCGGTGTGAGCGGGGTTTCTGTAAGCTTGGAAGAAAAACAGGCCACCCTGAAAGCGGAGCCTTCTGTGAGCGACGAGGCGCTGAAAAAGGCCGTTGAGGGCGCGGGCTTTCAGGTTTCCAGCATAAGCTGAGCTTTTTGGAGCGCTTTTTTTCGTTAGCGTAAAAAATGGAAAGCGCGGCGGAGTGTTTGCCAGTCCGCCGCGCCTTTGTTTTTTCAGATGGGTTAGGCTATGCTGCTTCCGGCCTTAACCTCTCCCGCCGGAGCAATCAGACGTAGGTTTTCGCCGTCTTCAGCGGTGAGGATCATCCCGCGGGATTCCAGCCCGCGAATGGTGCGGGGCGCTAGGTTGGCAACCACGCAGACCTGCTTGCCCAAAAGCTCTTCCGGCGTAAAATGCGCGGCGAGTCCGGAGATGATCTGGCGCGGCTCGGCTTCGCCAAGGTCAACCGTTAGCTTAAGGAGCTTGTCGGCGTTGGGATGCCGTTCGCAGGAAAGCACGGTGCCGATTTTAAGCTCAAGTTTCTGAAAATCGCTAAATTCCGCGATGCCTGCGGGTGTTTCCTGCGCCTTTGCTCTCTTTTTTGGCGCCTTTGTCTTTGGCGCTTCCTTGGTTTCGGGTTTTGGCAGCTCTACGCGGGGGAAGAGGTTGGAAGCCGGAGCCAGTTTCGCGCCTTCCGCCAGTACGTTCCAGCGTCCGATTTCGTTTTTCAGGCTGCCTTCGGGGTGGGATCCCTTGGCGACGGGCAGGCCAAGCTGGGCAAGCATGGCTTCTGCCGTGCCCGGCATTACGGGCCACAGGCAGCAGGCGACTTTGCGCATGCATTCCAAAATAAGGCGCAGCACCGCGGCAAGGCGGGCCGCGTTGCCTTCTTTGGCAAGGGTCCATGGTGCCTGGGTATCCACGTATTTATTGAGTCCCCTGACGAGTTCCCAGAGGATTTCCAGTGCTTGGGAGAAGCGCACGTCGCGGAAAAGCTGGATGTAGTTGGCAAGGGCGTTGTCGGCAAGCTCCATGAGAGCTTCATCGTCGGGGTCTGCCGGGCCGGAGGCGGGCACCTTGGAGGCAAAGTACTTGGCGTCCATGGAAAGCACGCGGCTGAACAGGTTGCCAAGGTCATTGGCTAGGTCGGAATTAAGGCGGGAAACCAGAGCCTCTTCGGAAAAATTGGCGTCCGAGCCGAAATTCATTTCGCGCAGCAGAAAATAGCGGAAGGCGTCGAGCCCGTAAACGCGCATCATGTCCAGCGGCGAAACCACATTGCCCAGGGATTTGGACATCTTGGTATCTTTGGAAAGCCAGTAGCCGTGTACATTAAGGTGCTTGTACATGGGCAGGCCCGCGGCTTTGAGTATGGCGGGCCAGAAAATGCCGTGGGGCTTTAAAATATCCTTAGCCACAAGATGCTCGCCGGGCCAGAATGTCTTGAATTTTTCGCCGTCTGGCCAGCCTAATGCGGAGATGTAGTTGATGAGCGCGTCAAACCACACATAGCATACGTAATCCTTGTCAAAAGGCAGTTCAATACCCCAGGTGAGGCGGCTTTTCGGGCGGGAAATGCAGAGGTCTTCCAGCACGCCGCCTTCCAGCATGGCCAAAACTTCGTTGCGGTACCGTTCCGGCCGGATGAAATCTGGATTGGCGCGGATGTAGTCCGCAATCCAGGGCAGGTACTTGGACATGCGGAAGAAGTAGTTTTTTTCCTGGATAAAATCCGGCTTGGTCAGGTGCTGGGGGCAGAGTCCGTTTTCCAGTTCCTTTTCCGTGTAGAAGCGCTCGCAACCGGTGCAGTAGTGCCCGCCGAATTCCCCAAAGTAAATGTCGCCATTGTCGTAAACTTTCTGGAGGATCTGCTGGACACGCGCCATGTGGTCGGCATCCGTTGTGCGAATAAACTGGTCGTTCTGAATATTGAGTTCAGGCCAGAGCGCCTTAAACATGTCGCTTACGCGGTCAGTAAACTGCTTGGGGGTTTCCCCCGAGGCCGCCGCGGCTTTAACAATTTTATCTCCGTGTTCGTCTGTCCCCGTCAAGAACCAGGTTTGGTCTCCGATAATTTTGTGGAAGCGGCTTAGGCTGTCGGCAATAACCGTTGTATAGGCGTGGCCCAGATGGGGTTTGGCGTTTACGTAGTAAATGGGCGTGGTAATATAGTATGATGACATGGGGACTCCTTGGGAAAATATGGCGGAACGCGGGATGAAAAGCCCCGTATGCTTTCGGCCGGGGCGTGGTCCGGCGCAATCCTGCTTGAGATCTATACGCTAAGAGCCGGCGCCCCGCAATGGGAATCTGGCGCCGCGGCTTTAAGGAAACAGGGCCTTCCCCCGAGACTGGCACTTAGGGGTCTTTTAGGATATGGCTCTAGGGAACATTAAGATCAATCTAC
>CAYWQK010000003.1:0-53102 GCA_964460575.1 uncultured Desulfovibrionaceae bacterium
CCGCCGCGCAAAAGAATTAAAAGAAACTCGTTTCCGCGGATACTGCATGGACGGCAAAGTTGCCGCCCTCATTTTTGAAAAGGCCTCTACCCGAACCCGCGTGTCCTTCGAACTGGCAGTACGTCACCTAGGCGGCACCACCGTATTCATGACTCCAAACGAAAGCCAGCTCGGCCGCTCTGAACCGCTCCGCGATACGGCCAGAGTTCTTTCCCGCTATGTGGATTGCCTCATCGTGCGCACATTCGGACAGGAACGCTTGGATGAACTGGCAGAATTCGGCAGCATCCCCGTTGTCAACGCTCTCACGGACCAGGGGCATCCCTGCCAGATTCTTGCTGATCTGATGACAATTTATGAAAGAACGCCGGATTTTTCCAAACTGCGCATCGCTTGGATAGGCGATGGCAACAATATGGCCGCCTCGTGGATAGAGGCCGCCTCTCTGCTCCCCTTTGAACTGACCATCGCCTCCCCACAAGGCTACGAACCCGATAAGCTTCTTCTCGACGAAGCCATCCGCTCCGGAGCCCGCATTACTTTCAGCTACAACCCGGAAGAAGCCATCCAAGGCGCTCATTACGTCAATACGGACGTCTGGGCCTCCATGGGGCAGGAAAGCGAACAGCAGGCCCGCGCCCGCGCATTTAAAAATTTCTGCGTCAGCAACGAGCTGATGGCCCTTGCCAGCCCTGACGCCAAGTTCCTGCACTGCCTGCCCGCCCACAGGGGCGAGGAAGTGACAAATGAGGTGCTGGAAGGACCGGCTTCCATCGTTTGGGATGAAGCCGAAAACCGGATGCACATCCAAACAGCCATTCTGGAATGGGTATTCCAAGACTAGCCGCGCCCCGTTGTTCATGCAGGGGAGAACGCTTCCTTGCATGAAACGCTCCTTACGTTCCTCCCATGCCAAGCAAGCTATGTCTGCTCCATGTCAGCCCGCGCAAAAACGGCAACGGCGCCGCCATTTCCGCAGCCATTGCCGCCCATCTTGCCAAAAGGGGATGTGACACCAAAATTTTGCACCTGGAAGCGGAACACATCCACCCCTGCTCAGCCTGCGGAAGCTGCGCGAAAATCCCAGGACGCTGCATCCATGAATCCATCCAGGGCGATATGGCACGTCAAGTGCTGAATACCCTCGCGGCCGCGCCAGCCATGATTATTGTCGCTCCGGTATGGTTTTACGGACCTCCAGCCCACCTCAAAGCGCTTATAGACCGCAGCCAGGTTTTCTGGGAACAAAAAAGCAGCGGATGCTCGCAGAGCACTCCTGTCCGCCCCGCTTGGAATGTCTTGACAGCCGGACGCGGACAAGGGGCGCGTCTGTTCGAAGCTAGCAGCCTCATCCTGCGCTGCTTTGAACGCCAAATGGGCTTTACCCCTCAGGCGGGACTTGCCCTGTGCGGGCTAGATCGCGAAGATTTCTCTGCTTCCATAGAAGCGCAAGACCAGGTAAAGACCTGGAGCACAGAGCTAAAATGGGAATAAACTTGCCTGGCTTTCTGCAGAATTTCCTTCTTCTTACAGAATGTCGCTGTCCATTGTGCCTTGAACCTTTTTCTGCCGCGGGCAAATCCGGTCTAGACTTCTGCCCCGACTGCCTAAAAGAGCTTACCGAGGGACGCAATCCGTGTTGTGAACGATGCGGACGCCTGCTGAACGTCCCTTCAACATACTGCGGAGAATGTCTGCAGTCTCCCCCGCCTTGGCTTTCCCTCCGACGCATCGGCCCCTACAGCAAAGTCTTGCGGGAAGCGGTTGTGCGTGGCAAGTTTCGTGGAGACATTGCGCTGCTTACGGCACTGGGAATGCTTCTAGGAAAACTTATTCAAGCCAAGCCCTTTCCGCGGGCTCCGGAAATCATCGTGCCTGTTCCCCTTCACGCCACCCGTCTGCGGGAACGGGGCTTCAACCAGTCCATGGAAATAGCCAAGGGGGTGGCCAAAATACTTGGCCTGCACACTTCTCCCGCATTGCTACAACGTGTCCGCGACACACCCTCGCAGCGAAATTTCAACAAGGCCGGCAGAATAACCAACTTGCTAGGCGCCTTCTGTAGCCATTCCCCGGTCCAAGGCAAACACATCCTCCTGACCGACGACGTGGTAACAACCGGCAGCACGTTGAAAACAGCGACAGAAACACTCCTGACGGCCGGCGCGGCCTCTGTTTCTGTGGCAGTTCTCGCCAAAGACTGACGTAAAAAATAAACTTTTTCCTCATGAAAAGGATACACGGATGAATTCCCTGCCAGACTCGCCGCATTTCCAAGTACTCGACGCCGGATACGCCGACGAACTTGCTGAACTTGAAGCCATGTGCTTTCCACTCCACGGATGGAGCGCTAAGGATATGCGGGGCATGTTCAACCAAAAAGCCTTTAGAGTGTACGGACTTCTCGAAGACAGTGGCCTTCTGGCATATACCTCGCTCTTTCACATCGAAGATTCCATTGAAATCCTTAATGTCGGCGTGCTCCCTGAACGGCGCCATCAGGGTCTGGCGGGGGCACTGCTTGAACACATCTTGCATGAGGAAGCCAAAACAGGCATACTGCGCGCATTCCTTGAAGTCAGAGTCAGCAATACGCCGGCAATACGCCTCTATGAAAGGCTTGGCTTTGCCTGCACCTGCCGTAGGCGGGGCTATTACGCCGATACAGGCGAGGACGCGTTGCTTTATGTGCTTACGTTGCCGCGAGCTTTCTAATAATTTTCACAATCTTTCTGGAAGGATCATAGCTATGAAAACAATCATCGCCGCAAACTGGAAAATGTATAAAACCCGCTCTGAAGCCACGGAGACATGCCGCGACTTAGCTCACCGCCTAGAAAGTCTGAAAACCGACAGGCTTGTGTTGGTGTTCGCGCCCTTCACGGCCCTTGCCACGGCCGCGGACGAGCTGCGTCCCTTTGCCTCCGTTGGCGCACAGGATGTTTATCCCGCCTTGGAAGGCGCCTTTACAGGTGAAATCTCGCCGGCAATGATTAAAGATTGCGGGGCCTCATGGGTGCTTACAGGCCATTCGGAACGCCGCCACATCCTGCATGAATCTTCCGATTTCGTAGGCCAAAAAACGGCCTTTGCCCTTAGGGAAGGACTGTCCGTCATGCTCTGCATTGGCGAAACTTTGGCGGAACGGGAGGCCAGGCAGCTGGAAAAGGTCCTGATCAGCCAGCTTGAACCAGCTATTCGCGACCTGCCCAAAGAAATCCTTCCTGAGCATTTGTCTATTGCCTATGAGCCAGTCTGGGCGATTGGCACGGGAAAAGTCGCCTCTGAGCGCAACATCGCGGAAGCCCATGGAATGATCCGCAACATTCTGAACCGATTTCTCGGATCCATAGCCGACGACATTCCCATTGTGTACGGCGGCAGCGTCAAGCCGGCTAATGCCCAGCCCATTCTTAAACTTGACAATGTAAATGGTCTTCTGGTAGGTGGAGCTTCTTTAAGGGCTGAAAGCTTCAGCCAAATTGTGACGGCCTGAACCGGCTATACATCATACCAATCTGCGAAAACATCCTGAACACCTTGTGCCTGCTGTATCGCTGCAGACGGTAAAAACGGGAGCTTCCGTGAACACTCTTATTCTTTCTTTGCATGTCGTCGTGTGCGTTCTGCTAGTGATCCTTGTGCTGCTCCAGGCAGGCAAGGAAGGCATGGGCGTCATTTTTGGCGGAGGCAGCAGCTCCGTCTTCGGAAGCGCCGGAGCAGGAGGCATTCTTGCTAAGCTTACGGCTTTTATGGCCGTTCTTTTTGTCGGTACCTGCCTTTCGTACAATCTGCTAACCAAAAGCAGCAACAAGCAAGACTCGACTATTCTGGACGTTCAGCTTGAAGATGCGGCAAGAGCTCCCAAGACGCAGCAGGAAAACTCGGCCACCTCCCAGCCAAAGGCCGCTCCTGACGCTGCCTCCAAACCCGCAGCTGCTGCAGAACCTACAAAGCAGCCTGCCAAAACCGATCCTGCCCGCATGCCTTCAGCACCTGCCAAAAAAGAAACGCCTAAAGCCACGGTGCCTTCCGCGGCAAGCGAAAAAGCGCGGAAGTAAGATTACACGACATGCGCACTACGCTGAACGATATTTCATAAAAACAAGGCTGTCCCTTTCTGCAAGGGGCAGCCCTTATTTTTTCTCCAATACCGGCTCTGAGATCGCTTGCGGCGGCTTATCGCTCGTCGTTCGCCTGCGCACACCGATAATATTTGGTAAGAGAAGACCGTTCGGCAGCAAATCTCCCTTGCCACGCCCTGTCCATACATGCAGCAATTCCCCCTCGCGCACGGCCAGGGAAGCCTCGCTCCCGCCTTCGGCGTACATCGTCTGCCGCAGATTAAGAGGCAGCGTTATAAGACTTTCAACCAAAAAAGAAACGCTCACCGCCTCCCGGCAATGGATAAAAAGAATGCGGCCCTTCCGATCCATGCCCACCGCGGAAACGGGGTGCTCCTCGCTTTTTCCTTTCCAGGGAGTCCCTCCATCGGCTCCGATAAGCCGAAAATTTTGTACGACAACAGCATAGCGAGGCAAAATGTCCTGCCAGACGTCCGCTGTACGGTCAAGCACGGCTGCGCGGGGCAACGCGCCCTCTCCATGGGGAAGCGACACAAAAAAAGCTCCAAAACGTTCGGCTATATGGCTGTTGTTCACAAGATCGCCAAAACGAAACAGTCCCGTATGCGTTAATCCATTCTCCTTGTACATCCCTGCGTTGATGGCAGCTATCAGGTTTTCTGACTGCATCCAGTCCCGCAATGTCTGCATCTTTTTACCTGGAAAAACAGCGCTGTACGCAACGAAATCAAAGAAATTCGGATCGAACCTGGCAATAATCACACGCTTTACAATACCGTTCTGTCTGCCAAGGACAAAGCTTCCTATTTCAAAGCCTGGATCGATGACTTTCCAAGACGGAATAAAGGGACGGCTAAATACAGAAGAACTGCCCGCAAGAAAAAACGCCGAGCAAACAAGGAGAACTCCTCCTCTGCATACGGCCCGAATGTGTTGGGAGATCCACACCTGAAGCATGAAAAAACGCCTTCCCTGCGCCAAAGGCTGTTCTTCCGGCGAAGAACTTTTTGCTGCATTACAGTGTGTTGACATACGGATCGGTCCAAGTATCCAGCTAAACGGATGCACGTTCCCAGACTGCTTTTGCAAAGCAGCGGCGCATTAAAACACGGCTTTTTATGCCTCAACAAAGCTCTTTCCAAGCGGCGTCAAGCAGCTCTTCGGGAGAAAGCTGTGCGTCAAGCACCGCGCAGCGCCAGATATTCTTTTTCGCCCAGGAAAGAAAGCCCTCACGCACGGCGGTGTGAAAGCAAAACAGCTCAGACTCAAAACGCCCCTCTTTAGCATCGTCTTCATTCAGCGCATTCCGCCTGCGCGCCCGCGCAAGACCGACCTCCGGGGGCAAATCCAAAACCAGCGTGCGGTCAGGCCAAAGTCCGCGTACGGCTATTTCATTCAGCTGCATTAGCTTGTCAATGTCAAATCCGCGGCCATAACCTTGGTAAACAATCGTGGAATCCACATAACGGTCGCAGAGAACAACCTGTCCCTGCTCCAAGGCAGGACGCAGGACTTCGGCTGCATGCTGAGCCCTGTCTGCAAGAAAAAGAAAAAGTTCCGCCTCGTCTGTCAGCTTTGTTCGGCTGTCCAGAAGAAACGAACGGAGAACCCGACCAAGGTCGCTACCCCCCGGCTCACGTGTACAAAGCACAGTGCGTCCTGAAGAACGAAAACGTTCCGCAAGTCCCAAAAGCAATGTGCTTTTCCCTGATCCCTCCATGCCTTCTAATGTTACAAACATGCTCTCTCCAATATTTCCGGGGTATTACTTCAGTAATGACCCCTGATAATCCTTCACAGCCATCTGCATCCGCTCTGCTTTTGCGGGGCTGTTTTTCTGATCCTGCACCGCTAATTTTCTCTCCTCGTCAAAAGAGGCATCCGCGGTGTCGACAGGCGACTCATCACTTTCCTCCAAAAGAGACGCTTCCTCAGACGCCGTGTATTCTTCCTGTTTTTTCCCTCCAGACTGAGCGCATTGGCTATTATACGATGACGATTCAAACGGCTCCAAAGAGTCCTCCTCAGCTAATCCCTCAGATGCAAAAAAAGCCGTTTTTTGAGGACAGAAAAACTGCCTGTTCAGCTTGTTCTGATAGCTTGTCCACGAGCTTTCCTCTGGAAGCTTCTCTATAAGAGTACGGTACTGCGCCAGTCTCGCATCAATGTTATCGGCATAATGCAGGACCAGGGCCTCCGCTGTCTGAGGCAGGATAGGAGAGCCGTATTCAAGCTGTCCATGATGGCTAAGTATCATATGCTTGAGGTGTACGCGCAAAGGCTCAGGCACAGCTGCTTGAACTAGCGACTCGCTAAGATGCTCAACGCCAAGGGCAATATGGCCTACCAGCCGGCCCTCATCTGAATAGTCCGAAGAAATTCCAGCGGTAAACTCCCATAACTTGCCAAAATCATGAAAGACCGCCGCAACAAGAAGAATCTGGCGATCAAGAAAAGGATATCTGTCGGCAAGGCTCATGCAAAGCTTGGCAACACTCAACGTATGCTCAAGAAGCCCCCCCGGATAGGCGTGGTGGATAAACCGGGCGGCAGGAGCTTTAAGCATGCGTCCTTTTATTTCATTGTCTTCAAATAGTATCTTCGCTACAGCTATCCAAGGCTCATAATGCAGTTCAGACTGGCAGAGTTCTTTCAGTTCCTCTAGCATTTCAAGCGGTGGGATTTTGCTTGACTCGACGAAACGCGATATGTCCATAGAGCTGACTTCATCCTCACCAAGCACGCGCATCTTGGCGATGGTAAGCTGCTTTTTCCCTCTAAACTGCCCTACGCTCCCTTCGACTTCAACTAGACTCGATACTGAAAGATTAGCAAATTCACGGCTAAGGGGATCCCAGATAATAGCTTCCAAGCTTCCTGTAACATCCTCGAGTTTAAGAAACCAAAAAGGACCGCTCTGAGCCTGCTTGAGAGTTGCTTCCGAAATCCTAAGCAGCGTGCTTACAACAGTTCCTTGCTCAATATCCCGAATAAAAGGTAAAGGCTGCGTCATGGCAGGCTGTCTCCAATAGAATTGTTTTTTTCCATAAGAAATCTTACGCTCTCAGCCACAGCAGAACCGGTGACTGCACCGCCTGAAAGCTACCCTCATCCAACATTTCCTACGAAAAGGAATCCCATGCGTATTCTTCTTACCAATGATGACGGCGTCAACTCTGCCGGCTACAGGGCTTTATTTAAAGCGCTGTCCGCCTGCGGACATTCCTTGCTTCCAGTAGCGCCGCTACACCAACAGTCCAATGTCAGCAACCATCTTACAGTGCGTGAACCCTTGACACTTCATGCTATACGGGACGGACAATTCCTCGGCCTTGCTGTGGACGGCACGCCGGGCGACTGCGTGCGGGTGGCGCTTGCAGAATGCTATGCCAGCCCTAAATCCCCCCCAGACCTCGTTGTATCCGGGATCAACGACGGACACAATATAGGAATCGATGTCTTTTATTCCGGAACCGTCAGCGCCGCCCTTAACGGGGCGCTCTGCGGCATCCCATCGCTGGCTGTCTCCAGACGGTATACCAAAGAAACGGATATCGAAGCTGTGGCTGAACACGCTGCCCACCTTATAAGCGCCATAGACTGGAGGTCCTATAAGGGTAAACTGCTTAACCTCAACTACCCTGAATTTCCCCTTTGCCAGCTAAAGGGACTGCGTGTCTGCCCTCTTTCCACTGTTTCCTGGCCAGTCACATACCATAGCGAAAAACCAGAAAACGGCTGCAAGCGCCTATATGTTGATAAAATCAGCTATACCGACGATACGCCTATTGACGATTTTCCTTCAGACTGGTCTCTGATTCGCCAGGGATACGCAACACTGACGCCAATTATCACAGATCTAACAGACTACGGCAGTCTGAAAGACCTCTGCCATACCCTGCTGCGTACGCAGCAGCCATAGACATCAAACGCCGCTTTTTCCGTAACACAGCTCTCTGCATAATCAACAATTAAGGCAAATAAAAATGTAAATGAGGCCCTAAAAATATCCTCTTGCTCTTGCGAAAAAGGTTTCTATAGGTTATCTTTAAGTAAAGGTTAACACATTGGTGCCGCCCAAAATCGAAACGGCACATGCAATTTAACTATCCGGCAGGTTTCTGTCATCCCAAGGAGTAACGCTATGCCTCTGGTAGGCCCTAAAAACATGTTTGAACGTGCGTATAAAGAAGGTTACGCAGTCGGTGCGTTCAATGTGAACAATATGGAAATCATTCAGGGCATCATGCAGGCCGGCGCTGAAGAAAACGCGCCACTAATCCTGCAAGTATCCGCCGGCGCGCGGAAATATGCAGGGCAGGCTTACATCGTCAAACTGATTGAGGCAGGTCTGTCCTTAACAGATCTTCCCGTCGTTCTGCATCTGGACCACGGCGCTGATTTCCAAATCTGCAAGGACTGCATCGATGGCGGCTTTACATCCGTTATGATCGACGGCTCCCATCTTCCATTTGAAGAAAATATCGCCGTTACCAAAAAGGTCGTTGAGTACGCTCACGACCGTGGCATATGGGTAGAAGCGGAGCTAGGCAGGCTCGCCGGCGTAGAAGAAGACGTTAAGTCAGAAAAATCCATTTACACAGATCCTGACCAGGCTGTGGAATTTGTAGAGCGCTCGGGGTGCGATTCCTTGGCGGTTGCCATCGGCACAAGCCACGGCGCCTATAAGTTCAAGGGCGAGCCCAACCTTGATCTTGACCGCCTAGACACCATCAGCAAACGCCTGCCCGGGTATCCGCTTGTCCTTCACGGAGCGTCAAGCGTCCCGCAGGAATTTGTTGCCATGGCCAATGCGTATGGCGGCAAGGTAGCAGGCGCAAGAGGCGTTCCTGAGGACCTATTGCGCAAAGCCGCTGCCTCCGGCGTATGCAAAATCAACATCGATACCGACATCCGCCTTGCCATGACCGCATCTATCCGCAAATTTTTCATCGAGCACCCAGAAGAGTTCGATCCCCGCAGTTATCTAAAGCCTGCGCGTCAGGCGGTATCCGATATGGTCCGCCGCAAGATCGCCAATGTTTTGGGCTGCTCCGGCAAAGCGTAAGTTAACCCGCTGTTAACGGTCCCAAAAGGCCTTTCTTTTTCTCATCAACCATATCAAGGAGCCTGACACATGAGCATCCGTTTGGGTATTAATGGCTTTGGCCGCATCGGCCGCTACCTGACCCGCCTTATCTCCCAAACTTCCGGAGAATTTGAAATCGCCGCGATCAACGCGAGAGCCAGCAACAAAGATTTGGCGCACCTCCTCAAATACGATTCCGTGCATGGCCGCTTCCCCGGGACGGTGGGCTACTCAGAAACCGGCATTGTGGTCAATGGCATCGACATTCCTGTAACCCGTTTCCAGAAGGGCGAATGGACTTGGGGAGAACTGGGCGCCGACCTTGTGGTAGATACAACAGGCTCTCTCAAGAAACGCGACGATCTTGCCTTGCACATGGAGCGTGGAGCCAAAAAAGTCATTATGAGCGCTCCCCTCAAAGACGGCGATGTCACCATTGTCATGGGTGTTAATACCGAAGCGTACGACCCCAAGAAGCATGACGTCATCTCTGCTGCCTCCTGCACCACAAACTGCCTTGCTCCTGCGGCAAAAGTCATCAACGACGCTTTTGGCATCAACCACGGCTTAATGACAACCATCCATTCCTACACCATGAGCCAACGGATTCTTGACGGCTCTCTAAAGGACATCCGCCGGGCCCGTGCGGCATGCATGTCCCTTATTCCCACGTCAACCGGCGCAGCTCAGGCCGTGGGCTTGGTTATCCCAGAACTTAAGGGGCGTCTCGACGGCATTGCCGTCCGGGTGCCTACCCCCAACGTTTCCCTAGTCGACCTGACTTGCGAGATGAAACGCGAAGTCACCGTGGAAGAAGTCAATGCGGCCCTGCGCCAGGCTTCAGAAACCTACCTCAAGGATGCCATGGGCTACTCGGAAGAACCCCTGGTCTCTATCGACTACAACGACGACACGCATGGCGGCGTTGTAGACGCTCTTAACACATCTGTCATGGACAAAACCATGCTTAAACTGATTGTCTGGTACGACAACGAGGCCGGCTTTACCAACCAGCTTCTCCGCCTTGTGCGTCTTGTAGGCAGCCAGATGTAGCTTCTCCCGACACTGTAAAGGCCGCTCCTTCTATGAAGAAGCGGCCTTTTTTTTGATTTCTGCACTGCCAAAAATTTTCAGCGGTGTCCGATCATGTTATCGACAAGGCGCTTTCTTGCATCAAACGCCTTTCTGTCTTCCCTGCGAATCACATTTTTGCGCGGGTTGCATACCCTGATTGGATTAATATACCGCCCATTTTCTAGGGCACGGAAATCCAAATGGGGCCCTGTTGCAATGCCTGAACTGCCAACATTGCCCAAATACTGCCCCCGACGGACACGCACACCAGGCTTTATCCCCTTTGCATAACGCGAAAGATGGGAATACATAGTTTCAATGCCATTGGCGTGCTTGACACGCACAGAGCGCCCCAAACCTCCCGACCATCCAACGGATACGACCTTCCCATCGGCAATAGACCTTACAGGCGTACCTACAGGAGCCGCATAGTCAACCCCTTGGTGCGGCATGACCCTTCTGAAAATAGGATGTCTGCGCCTCATAGTATATCCTGAGCTTATCCTCGCATTGGATACCGGAACTGCTCCAGTCTGGGTCAAACTTTCACCACATTCATCGACATAGAGAGCAGAACCATGTTTCTGCTGAAAAAAATAAAAAGGGTACACTCTACCACCATTGATAAAACGCCCGCCAAGGATACGTCCGTATCCCAAAAATTCCCCATTGCGGTAACGCTTTTCCACAACGACGGCATAGCGATCCCCTCTTTTTAGCTTGCGATGATTATGCTTGCTTGAAGACCAAATCCGCGCAAGGCGTATGCCAAGACCCTCCGTTTCCCCCTGATCCGTCAGCGATCGTACGAAAGACGATTTAATAACCCCACTGACAACAGACAGACGAATATCATCCGCATACAAACGAATGTCATCAGCATGCGCCCAAAACTCATCCATCTTCTCCTGTGCGTCACGCTTGCTGTACTCTGTGCGGGTCGATGATGAAAACTTCCGGGAAGGGGCAGACACATGCTTAACTCTTGAAGTCTTTTTCGCATACGCAGGGGAACCCGCATAAAAAAAAGGAATTCCGGATCCCAGACACAACACAGCTATAAGCAGCCCGACTAAAGATAAGGAAAGATAACGCACAGAATTTCCGCCTCGTTTTCTTGAATACCGTGTTCGATTTTCTATAGATTCCGCTTTTTTTTGTCTACAATTGTAAACGTAAAAATTTTTTGATAGCTGGCTTTTCATCCAGTCCAGCAAAGCCATCTTAACGCGGAAAAAACAAAAAAAGCTTGTCAAAACAAGCTTTTTTTGCTAATTTTTCAATGTTAAACAAATCAAATCTCTACCATGAAAAACAATAGGCTTGCACCCGTTCCGGCAAACTTCTTCTGCTTTCCTATCTCTCAAAAAGCAGCTTTTTCTCAAAAAAAACATCTCCTAACAAGCAGGCGCTTATGAGCAGCCAAAAACAAACCAACGAACCCGATTTTTTACGGAAAAATCCTTTTATTTTAGAACAATAACACAATTACGAACAAATGAATCCAACAAAAGAACAAAGCATACCAACAAGAAACACAAACTATACGCATCTTCCCTTGCTTTGTAACAAAGGTGCGCGATCTTTCACCTGAAATGTTCTTAAAATAACCAATAAAAATAATCTGTTTTATGCGATAGGAACATTTCTTCAATCCTAATAACAACAACAAGGAAACAATATGTTTTTACAAGTCAAGAAAGAACAAATCATCAACGGACTACAAAAAGCTGCCAATATCATTCCTTCCAGCACAGGCGCGGCTTATCTTCGCTCTCTTTGGATCAAAGCGGACGCCCAGACAATGATCATCATGTCAACGGATGCCAACTTGGAATTTACCGGAATCTATGATGCGAACATTTCCAAAGAAGGAAGCGTAGGCATTAACGGCAGGCATTTTGTTGACCTACTGCGCAAACTGCCTGCAGGAGAGATAACACTCCGTCTTGACGAGCAGTCTGATTCCCTTGTTGTTGAGCAAAATAGAAGAAATTACCGGCTTCCGATCAGTGAACCTACTTGGTTCCAGCCTCTAGCACCGTTTCCTGATACAACGCCTGTTGTTTGGAGCGGAGACTATCTGCAGGATGCCATAGACAAAACGTTGTTCTGCGTTGGCGATACTGATGGCGCTGAGGCGCTCGGCTGCCTCTATATCCGTCCCTGCGGAAAGGACGGCAAAATCGATATAAGCGGATTAAACGGACATCAGTTCGCTTTACTGCAGTGCATGCATGATGAACTTGCGTCAAAACTACCTGAAGAAGGCATTCTTCTTCCCAGGAAATACGTTGTCGCACTAAGGAAATGGCTTAACGAAGATGAGATTGAGTTGAATTTTTCAAGCAAACGGCTTTTTGTCCGTTCTACTAATGGACAGGAATGCCTGAGTCTTCCGCGGTCGGCCTACTTGTATCCCGATTATTCAGCCTTCCTTTCCCGATTGGAAATCCCCGAATCATCCAGGCTGGAATTAAGCCGGCAGGATTGCTGCGAAGCGCTGGACCGCCTGCTTGTCTTTAATACAGAGTCAGACCGCTGCACAACGTTTAGCCTCAACCCCACGTCGCTTGTGCTTTCAAGCCAGGGGCAGAATACAGGATGTGCCAGCGAATTCCTTGATGTTGCCTATAATGGAACTATCAGCCGTATTGCATTCCCTACTAAAAACCTTTTGGAAATCTTCAGCCACTACGATTCGCCCCAAGTGACGCTGACATTGACGGGAGAAGAAGGCCCCTGTGGCATTACAGGGGAGGATGACCCCGGATATACGGTTTTAATTATGCCTATGAAAATGACCCAGGAAGAATATTACAGCGAAGACGGTGAGAATGCCTGATTGCTAGGCGTCCTCTCCGGTTATGAGCGCTTTCGCTAAGAGATCCCGTAAAAAAAAACATAACTTTTTGTGTGAGAACACTATCTATGCCAAACAGCGAATATACCGCAGAATCCATCACAATATTGGAAGGTCTTCAGGCCGTTCGAAAACGTCCTGCCATGTATATTGGAAGTACGGACATCCGCGGCCTGCACCATCTCGTTTATGAAGTCGTCGATAATTCTATTGACGAAGCTATGGCCGGGTACTGCGACAAAATAGAAATCATTTTACACCTAGATAACTCCGTCACCATCCGTGACAACGGCCGTGGCATTCCTGTTGATATCCATCCTAAAGAGCATGTGCCTGCCGTACAGGTTGTTATGACCAAGCTGCATGCCGGCGGTAAATTTGACAACACAGCCTACAAGGTTTCAGGAGGGCTACACGGCGTGGGCGTTTCCTGTGTCAACGCCTTATCAGAATGGCTGGAGGTTACTGTCCGGAGGGATGGCAAAACCTGGCGGCAAAGATACAGCAGGGGCGTACCACAGGCAAAGCTAGAGTGCCTCGGCAATGCAGACGGGCATGGCACAACCGTGCGCTTCAAGGCGGACGAAAACATTTTTGAAGTCTGCGAATATTCCTATGAAATTCTAAAGCGGCGTTTTGAGGAATTAGCTTACTTAAACCGCGGGCTAAGTATTGAATGCAGCGACGAACGCACTGGTGAAAAACATTTGTTTTACGCCGAAGGCGGCCTGCCTCAATTTGTTAAGGACCTAACAGAAGGCGAAGGCTTGCACCCAATTATCAGCGGCGAAGGCACGAACGACGGCGTAACGGTTGATTATGCTATTCAGTATAATTCCGGGTATAAGGAAAATGTGTTGACCTTTGCCAACAACATTCGGACCAAGG
The DNA here is from genome assembly GCA_964460575.1 of uncultured Desulfovibrionaceae bacterium. Classification (GTDB taxonomy): domain Bacteria; phylum Desulfobacterota; class Desulfovibrionia; order Desulfovibrionales; family Desulfovibrionaceae; genus Avidesulfovibrio. The sequence continues at coordinate 14,000 of CAYWQK010000003.1, forward strand.
AAGGCGGTACTCATCTTGCCGGTTTCAAGACAGCCCTGACAAAGGCCATCAATACCTATATTAAAAATCAGCCTGAACTTGCAAAAAAAATTAAGGATGGCTCCCTTACGGGAGACGATGTGCGGGAAGGTTTGACAGCCGTCTTATCAGTCAAACTTCCCCAGCCGCAATTTGAAGGACAAACAAAAACGAAGCTCGGCAACAGTGAAATTGCCGGCATTGTAAGCGGCGTCATTTACGCTGGGCTAGACAGATATTTTCAGGAGCATCCTAAGGAATCCCGCCTTATTGTTGAAAAGGCGCTAAACGCCGCTCATGCCCGTGAAGCAGCTCGACATGCCCGTGAGATAGCACGGAGAAAAGGTCCTCTTTCCGGCTTTGGTCTGCCAGGAAAGCTTGCTGACTGCCAAAGCAAGGACCCTACGGAATGCGAGCTGTTCATTGTTGAGGGCGATTCGGCAGGTGGATCCGCCAAGCAGGGACGCGATCCAAAAACACAGGCTATTCTGCCGCTGCGTGGTAAAATTTTAAATATTGAAAAAACACGTTTTGATAAAATGCTTGCCAATGAGGAAGTGCGTTCTCTAATTACCGCCATGGGCGTTGGAATAGGCGAAGGCGATGTGGATTACGGCAAGCTCCGCTACCATAAAATCGTCATCATGACCGATGCGGATGTTGACGGCGCCCATATCCGTACGCTTCTCTTGACGTTCTTCTTCCGCAACTATCCAGAGTTGATAGAGCGCGGGCACCTGTTTATTGCACAGCCTCCTCTTTACCGCGTGTTTAACAGCAAAATGGAGCGTTTTATAAAAAATGATGAAGCGCTGAATGACTTTCTGTTCCACCGTGTCCGCGACGGAATGAGCGTTGAGGGTGAAAACGGCGCTGTGTTCAGCGGCGAGTCCATGTTAGACCTTATGCAACGCATCAATGCCTTGGAAGCGAATATTTCCCATGCCGAGCAGGCCGGCATTTCGAGGGAGCTCTTCCTTGCCTGTATCGAAGCGGAAGATCGCGTTACGCCAGAAGTATTGGGTTCTGAAGCTGTGCGTGAGTATCTGAAAAAACGCGGCTATGACCTCCGTTTGGAAATTCAACGCCTCGATGACGGGGATCGTGTGTTTGCTGTTTTTGAAAACATTAATGGCCATAGAACGCGCGTAGCAGCAGAACTTTTTCTTTCTCGCATGTACCTTCATGCCTGGGAGGGAATGACATCCATTCGTAACCAATGCGGAGGGCTGTCATTCAAGCTAATAAGTTCGAATGGAGAAAGCGTTTCAGCTCCTGATATGTTTGCTCTGTACGGCAAAACGCTTGAGGAAGCCCGTAAGGGCCTGCATATCCAGCGCTATAAAGGTCTTGGGGAAATGAACCCTGACCAGCTTCAGGTCACTACGATGAGTCCTGAAAACCGAACTTTTCTTCAGGTGCATATCGAAAACGCGGAAGATGCCGATGATACCTTTGAGGAGCTGATGGGAGACCGCGTGGAGGCAAGAAGGCAGTTTATCGAGGAAAACGCTTTGAAGGTCCGCGACCTTGATATCTGACGACTGCCCGAAGCAAGCAGATTTTACGTTTTTCTGACGTTGTTATGCTGTAGTCGCATGCTTTTCTGTTCTTTTTGGGAACAGCGTCGTGGCGGTTTTATACAGTTTTTGGGAATATGCCCAGGTAAAGGTTAAAGGTTTGGGGATCACATGTCTGAACGTATCGGCATTAATGATGAGATGCGCAAGTCGTATCTTGAATATTCTCTTAGCGTCATTATAGGACGCGCCATACCTGATGCGCGTGACGGGCTTAAACCTGTGCACCGCAGGATTTTATATGCGCAGAAGATGCTCGGAAATAACTGGAATTCTCCTACTGTCAAATGCGCACGCGTTGTCGGCGATGTTATCGGTAAGTATCATCCCCATGGAGATACCGCTGTATACGATGCTCTGGTTCGCCTCGCCCAGGATTTTTCCATGCGCGACCCTTTGGAGCAGGGACAAGGCAACTTCGGCTCCATTGATGGCGATAAAGCGGCGGCTATGCGTTACACGGAAGTCCGCATGTCCCGCTTGGCTAGTGAATTTTTGAACGATATCGATAAAAATACTGTTGATTTTATTCCCAATTATGACAGCTCCCTTCAGGAACCTGTGGTTTTGCCAACCCGTGTGCCCAATCTGCTTTTAAACGGCAGCTCCGGCATCGCTGTCGGCATGGCTACCAATATTCCGCCTCACAACCTTGGTGAATTGTGCGATGCGCTAATCATGCTTGTTGACAGTCCCGAAGCTCGGGTTGAAGAACTGATGAAGGTCGTCCATGGGCCGGATTTTCCTACCGGAGGCTCTGTATACGCAGGGCAGGGACTGCGCGATGCGTATATGACAGGCCGCGGAACTGTAAAAATTAGGGGCAAGGTGAGTGTTGAGGAACGCCGGAAAGGTATGCAAGACATTGTTATCACGGAAATTCCTTTTGGATTGAACAAAGCTGTGCTTGTAAAAAAAATCGCGGGACTAATCAATGATCGCAAAATTGACGGCGTTTCCGACCTGCGCGATGAATCCCGGAAGAACATCAGAATTGTTATTGAGCTGAAGCGCGGAACCATACCTGAAATTGTTATTAATTCGCTCTATAAGTACACGCCGCTGGAAACGAGTTTTGGGTTCAACATGCTATCTGTGGTGGACAACCGCCCCGTAATGCTCAACCTCAAGACAGCTTTAACCATTTTTCTTGAGCACAGGCGGGAAATCGTTGTGCGCCGCACCCGCTTTGAACTGGAAAAAGCGGAAGCTAGAGCTCATATTTTGCGGGGGCTACTAAAAGCCTTGGACATGATTGACGCTGTGGTGCAAACCATCCGCAATTCCAAGACGCCTGCTGAAGCGAAAGAGCGGTTGATGGCAGAATTTACCTTTAGCGATGTGCAGGCGCAGGCTATTCTTGACATGCGCCTGCAGCGGCTGACTGGCCTTGAGAAGGAGAAGATCGAGGCGGAGCTTGCGGAACTTGAAAAGCAAATAGAATGGTATAAGTCCATTCTTGGCGATCAGAACGTGCTTTGGGGCGTCATCCGCGATGAAATCCTGCAGATTAAAGAAACTTATTCTACTCCTCGTCTGACGGAAGTAGTTTACGATGCGTTGGTAGACATTGTTCCTGAAGACCTTATTCCGGATGACGACGTGGTGATTACTATCAGCCGCCGCGGGTACATCAAGCGGGCTAGCCTAGCCAATTACCAGCAGCAGAAACGCGGAGGCAAAGGCATTGCCGGAGCGCATACCAGCGAAGATGACTATATCCAGCACTTCATTACCACCACGAACCATCAGTTTATCCTACTCTTTACCAATCAGGGCAGGATGCATCAGCTCAAGGTGCATCAGGTGCCGGAGGGTAGTAGAACGGCTAAGGGCATTCACATTGCCAACCTCGTTCCACTGCTTGAAGGGGAATCTGTCAGTGCGGTGCTGACCGTGCGCGAGTTCGCCGACGATCGCTTTTTCCTCTTTGCAACCAAAAAAGGCATGGTCAAGCGTTCACGTGCGAGCTTGTACGCACGATCAAGAAAAACAGGAATACTGGCCGTCAATTTGCGTGAGGATGATGAACTAATCATGGTTCAGGAAGTCACGAACAGTAATTTCGTGGTCCTTGTTACGGCTGATGGCCTTGCCATCCGCTTTATGTGTCGCGAGATCCGCGATATGGGTAGGGCTGCCGCCGGTGTTAAAGGCATTGGCCTGAGACAGGGGGATAACGTGGTGTCTTGTCTTGTTATGCCGGATCCTAAAAACGGACCCGTGCCTGAAATTTTAACTGTCTCGTCCTTTGGTTACGGCAAGCGTACATTTATGGATCGCTATCGTCTTCAAAGCCGTGGCGGCAAGGGAATTATCAATTTCCGAGTAACCGCTAAGACGGGGCCAGTATTAGGCGCCACATGCGTTGAGCCTGGGCAGGCTTTGGTGATGATTTCCTCGAATAACAAAATTATTAGGACCAGCGTGGATGAAATAAGCCGCCTGGGTCGTGTGGCAAGTGGCGTCCGCCTCGTGCGCTTGGATGACGGCGGTCATGTCATTGGCTTTGACACTGTGAACGCGGAACGCCTTGAAGGCGTGAAGACTGAAGAAGTCCATCCTGAAAGCGGCATAGAAAAAGACGATTGAGAATCCGGCTAGAGATGAAAAGCAGGCGAATTTTTAGTCCCGCCTGCTTTACGAATGGCAACTGTTTTTGAAAAGGATCAGTGATGTTTCCAACCTACCGTGGAAAACTGGAATATGTGTGCCTTGGCTGTGGAAAACGCTACGGTATCGACAAGCTTTTGTACACCTGTCCCTCATGCGGAAAAGTCCTCCTACTTGAGGACGTAAACCGCTGGCGGCTGAAGGCGTTAGGCAACGGGGATTATTGGCGGGGAGTGTTCGACCGGCGCGTATCCTCAAGGGAAACGGCATTGCGTGGCATTTTCCGTTATTACGAGCTGTTGGCTCCAGTTATGGAACCGCAGGATATTGTTTATCTCGGAGAAGGACATACGCCTGTTGTGGAAGGTGCCAAAGCGTTGCAGAAGAAGCTTGGGGTTCGCTTTATGTATAAGAACGACGGGCAGAACCCTAGCGCATCTTTTAAGGATAGGGGTATGGCCTGCGCGTTCAGCTATCTACGCTATCTTGTCCGTTCTCAGGGCTGGAAGGAAATCCTTGGTATCTGTGCCTCCACCGGAGATACGTCTGCGGCCGCAGCCATGTACGGCGCCTATGTAGGGGATCCCATCAAGACAGCAGTTCTTTTGCCTCAGGGAAAAGTTACTCCCCAGCAGCTTTCCCAGCCATTGGGCAATGGCGCGGTGGTAATGGAAATTCCCGGTGTTTTTGACGACTGTATGAAGGTTGTTGAATACTTAGCTGAGCATTACCGTGTAGCACTGCTCAATTCCAAGAACAGCTGGCGTATTCTTGGGCAAGAATCCTACGCATGTGAAGTTGCCCAGTGGTTTGGATGGGATGTTGAGCAGCTATGCCTTTTTGTTCCCGTTGGGAATGCTGGAAATATTTCTGCCATCATGTCCGGCTTCTTAAAATTGCATGATCTTGGCGTTATCAAGGGCTTGCCCCGCCTTTTCGGTGTGCAGTCATCGCACGCCGACCCTGTGTGGCGCTACTACAGCGCTCCGCCAAAAAAACGCGTTTACGAGCCGGTAACCGTACGTCCCAGTGTTGCCCAGGCCGCGATGATCGGTAATCCTGTTTCTTTCCCCCGCGTCAAGGCGCTGGCTGATCGTTACGAAAGCGTGCGCCCTGGTGCTTTCCGGGTGGTGCAGGCGGAAGAACAGGCGATTATGGATGCGACCATTCAGGCTAATCGCCACGGGCATATTGCCTGCACCCAAGGCGGAGAATGCCTTGCTGGTCTTCTTGCCGCCCGCGAAAAAGGGCTTGTGGCGCGCGACGATCTGGTTATCCTTGATTCTACGGCGCATAGCCTCAAGTTTAACAGCTTTCAGGATTTGTATTTTCGCGATGCCTTCCCTGAAGCCTATGAGATTAAGGCGGATCATGCGCTTGCAAACCGCCCCGTGGCGATTCTCTCGGAATCGGAGAAGGTCTCCATGACCTCGGAAAAGTTTACTCAGGCTGTGGCCGATGCCGTGGCAAAGCGTCTTTCTCTGCATAATTTATAGCTTTTCTTTTCACTGCCTTCATTTAGAACGCTTTTCCTTTTTTTAAAGGAGAAGCTTTTTTTTTAGTAGTAGCTTATATAATGATGAATTCCCAAACCAGATGCAAGAAAGTACAACAATGAGGCGAGCGACTCAACGAAAATTGATCAAAAATTTGTATTCCTTTTTATGCCTTCCTGTTCATTACAATTCTCCTGTGCGGTCGCGCGGCGGTCTCTGCTGTGTTGTATTTGTGTAGCATTTTTTAGAAAAAGAAAGTCGTTTTCTATAGCTAACGGTTTTTGAAAGCAAAAAAAAATGATGTCGGTAACTCTCCAAGATATTTGAGAAGTCCTTTGAAGATAATGATAACAGACTAGAATATAAAATATTTTACTCTCTTGACGCAAAGTTGACAAGCGGGTTACCATGCGTCTCCTTCGTCCAACAGAAAGGATCCTTTTCGAAAAATTTTTTATGGAGGCCGTGTCATGATAGCTTCAATCCGCAAACGGGACTTAAGGGTAGTTCCCTTCGAGCTTTCCAAAATTGCGGAAGCTATTTTTAAAGCCGCGAGATCGCAGGGTGGAAGCGACCGTTCTATGGCGATGGAGCTGGCCAAGATAGTTGAAGCGAAGCTGAATGCTATTTATGGCGATGGCATACCAGATGTGGAGCAGGTTCAGGACCTTGTGGAAAAAGTGCTTATTGAAGCGGGACACGCCAGAACAGCCAAAGCTTATATCTTGTACCGCAACGAGCGTACCCGCATCAGGGTAATGAAAACCCGTTTGATGACCACATTGAAGGATATTTCCTTTAAAGAGGCCCGAGACAATGACCTGAAGCGCGAAAACGCTAATATTGACGGCGATACGGCCATGGGCACGATGCTGAAGTACGGCAGTGAGGCGGCAAAGCAATTTTACGAATGCTTCCTGCTGAATCCCCGCCACAGCCAGGCCCATAACGAAGGTGATATTCATATCCACGATCTGGATTTCTTTTCTCTGACGACAACCTGTACCCAAATTGACATTAAGAAACTTTTTGCTGGCGGCTTTAATACCGGCCATGGATTTCTGCGAGAACCCAACAGCATTCAGAGTGCTGCGGCCTTGGCATGCATTGCCATCCAGTCCAACCAGAATGACCAGCACGGCGGGCAGAGCATTCCGAATTTTGACTACGGTCTTGCGCCAGGCGTGGCCCGTAGCTATATCAAGAATATAGATCTTGTTCTGGATATACGTGACGCGGATCCAGATTTCCGGAAAGCCGTTTCCAGCGGGCTGAAGTCGCTTCTGGTGCAAAAAGAACGGTCTGGGGAAAGCTTTTCTATACTCAGCCCCTCTGGGCAAGACATTGTTTTGTCCTCGCTTTGCCGTGGGCTCTCCCCTGAAGAATCGCGGCATGTTATGGATAAGGCGCTGTCCAGGACAGAACGCGATACCTATCAGGCCATGGAAGGCCTTGTGCATAATCTTAATACCATGCATAGCCGTGCGGGGGCTCAGATTCCGTTCAGCTCCATCAATTACGGCACAGATACCAGCCCTGAAGGCCGCATGGTCATTCGCAACGTGCTGCTGGCAACGGAAGCAGGGCTTGGTAACGGCGAGACGCCAATTTTCCCCATTCATATTTTTAAGGTCAAAGAAGGTGTCAGTTTTAACAGTGGCGATCCAAACTACGACATGTTTAAGCTGGCGTGCCGCGTATCGGCGAAGCGACTGTTCCCGAACTTTTCGTTTCTTGATGCTCCCTTCAATCTTGCGTATTATAAGCCTGGCCGTCCGGAGACGGAAATAGCCTACATGGGGTGCCGTACCCGTGTTATTGCCAACCGTTACGACCCATCCCGTGAAATCACAACCGGTCGGGGTAATTTAAGTTTTACCTCCATCAATCTGCCGCGTCTTGGCTTGAAGCACCGTGGGGACATCCACGGTTTCTTTGGCGAACTGGATGAAAAAATATCCTTGGTATTCGAGCAGCTCCTTGAACGCCTGGAAATACAGAGCGCCAAGAAGGTAAAAAATTTTCCGTTTCTGATGGGACAGGGAATCTGGTTAGATTCAGATAACTTGGGTCCGGAAGATGAAGTTCGTGAAGTCCTGAAGCATGGCACGCTGACAACCGGCTTCATTGGTCTTGCCGAATGTCTTGTCGCGCTGATAGGAAAGCACCACGGGCAGTCTGAAGAGGCTCAGAAATTGGGCTTGAAGATTATCCGGCATATGCGCGAACGGGCGGATCGCAAGGGCGCTGAAATGTCTTTGAATTTCACCTTGATCGCAACTCCGGCGGAAGGTCTCTCAGGGCGATTTGTCCGCTTGGACCGAAAGATTTTTGGTTCTATTCCCAATGTGACTGATAGAGATTATTACACCAATTCCTTCCATATTCCGGTGCATTTTCCTATCAGCGCCTATAATAAAATTCGCCTTGAAGCTCCCTATCATGCTCTGACAAACGGCGGGCACATCACGTACGTAGAGGTAGACGGCGATCCCTGCAGCAACTTGGAAGCGTTTGAAGACATTGTTCGGGCCATGCATGATATTGGAATTGGCTACGGTTCCATAAACCACCCCGTCGACCGCGATCCCGTATGCGGCTATACGGGAATTATCAACGATGTCTGCCCTAGGTGCGGACGCCATGACGGAGAAGGGATTCCTTTGGAAACGCTCAGGCGGATCAAAGGCTATCGCAAAGAATCCCGTTCTCCAGATGAGGTCAGCGAGGCCAAACATAAAATTCCCAACTGCATTTTGTAAGGAGTCACAACATGATTTACTGCAAAACTGATGTCATGACGCAGGCCGCCAATGCCGCTTTGGTTGGCGAAGGCGTTCGCTTTGAAAGGATCCGCCGGATTACCGGTTACCTTGTTGGTACGCTAGATCGTTTCAATAACGCGAAACGCGCCGAAGAACGCGACCGCGTGAAGCACTGTAGCCTCGAAAAGTGGGACTAGTCCTTTATAAAACGCTTTAAAAGACTTCCTATCAGGGAAAAGGAAACCGTTATGTTTCTCTTTTCCTTTTTTTTATAATAGTTGTGGAAAAACGGATGCTACACGAGAATAGGGAGGCGTATCATTATGGCGACGCTGAGAGATTGTTGGCTTCGCGTCGCAGGGCGCGAGGAAGAGTCCATTGTGGATGGTCCAGGGCTTCGCTACGTGCTTTTCACGCAGGGCTGTCCGCACCGATGTCCCGGATGCCATAATCCGGAAACGCTGGATCCAAACGGCGGAACCTCCGTCAGTTTAGATGTCATTTTGAAGCATATTTTGCAAAATCCCTTGATCCATCGCGTAACGTTTAGCGGGGGAGAACCATTTATGCAGGCGAAAGAGCTTCTTCCTCTTGCAGAAGAGCTGGCTGGTCTCGGCTATCATCTTATGGCTTATTCCGGCTATACGTATGAAGAACTTTTGGAGGATCCATGCAAAAAAGCTTTGCTGGAACGGATGGATCTTCTTGTTGACGGACCTTTTGTTGAAGCGGAGAAAACGCTAGAAAAGCCGTTTGTCGGCTCTAAAAACCAGCGTATTCTGGATGTTCAGGCGTCATTGCGGGTAGGGCGTCCTGTCCTTTGGCGGGAAGAATAAAGCGATATTCTAAACGCGGGTCAAATGAACGCTGAAGAATGCGGCGTCAGGAAAACGCAGGGCGGGAGAAGACATCAGTCTTTCCCGCCCTCCGTTTGTTGAACGAGTACGCATAGAGTTTATGCTGTGGGAGGCGTCTTTCCGGTTGCCTTGTCTACTTCGGAAGTGGCCGCAGTGTTGTTAAGATCTGAAGGTGTTGGAACGTTTTGGCGCGGATGGAACAAATGTATATCCAGCTGGGGAAAGGCAATCTCCACATTGTTGGCATTGAAGATTTCAATGATTTTATGCCGGATGGCCGAGGCTGCCAGCGGAGCGTTGGTAATGTCTGCCCAGTACCTGAGTACGAAATTTAGCGTGCTGTCGGCGAAATCCATAAATAGTACAAAGGGCTGGGGGCGGCGAATAACTAGGTTTACTGACTGGGCAGCTTCAATGAGTAGCTTTTCAACAAGCCGTGAGTCCGTGCCATAGGCAACGCCTACGGCAACCTCTCTACGGACGAGGCGGCCGTTTCTTGTCCAGTTTACAAGGCGATTGGCTATGAATTCTGAGTTAGGAACAAAAATCACGGCGTTGTCCAATGTTTCAATCATCGTGGCACGGATGCTAATTTTTTTAACAATACCCTGAAGCGTGCCCACGTCGATAATGTCTCCCTCATGCAGGGTGCGGCTGAAGATGACGATCAGTCCGGAAAGAAAATTGTTGATGATATTCTGCATGCCAAAGCCAATGCCAACGGAGAGACCGCCTGCAATAACTGCGAGATTTTCCAGTCCAAAGCCAAGAGCCTTGAGTGCAAAAAGTCCAAACAAGGCCCAAAGCCCATATGTGATGCTTGTTTGGAGCGGGGGAATAAGCGTTTGATCTAGGGGATAGGTGTGCTTTGACATGTTGTTCAGCAGCGTTTTTGAAGCGCTGATGGCTGCCCTTGTGATATAAAACGCGCTGAGGATGAAGAAGACGTTGGCGAAGTTAAAGGAGGCTGAGCCAATTTTTACGCCTGTGCTGAGATAGTAGCGCAGCAGAGGCAGTCCTCCGGGCAGCGCGATAATCCATACGGCCATACCGCCAAGGACCAGTAGTATAACAGCTGGGGCGATGAAGGCGGCGAGCAGGCTTGCAAGGACATTGCGGTCCGATTCTTTGCCGCCTGCCCCGCGGATTTCCGAGCACCGATTGAGGATTTGCATGAGGCCGATAATGAACTGCGTGCTGATAAGTATGCAGTCTGTACATACCGTAAATAGGATGGACATGCGTGCCCAGCCAATGGCGCCTATGCCTAGGCTTATCCATAGGGCAATACGGTGTACATGAACTAGGTGGTTTTCCACGGGAGGCAGGTTGTCCATATGAATCCGTTTCAGCACCAGAAGCGAGGCAACGCTGATAATAATCCAGCATAAGGAAAGGATGACTGCGGGAAGGTTGGGATAGCAGAGTAGGATGCCCATGCCGGAGGTGATATAAACAGGCCAGAGAGGGGTAATGCCCATGGATCGCCCTAGGGGAACGCAGCGCAGCCCCCAAGCTAGCGTCATTTCACCTGCGATAACAAAAATGCTACCAAGCGTGAGTATGGCTCTGAAGTTTTCGCCTTGCGAGTTAAAGGCGGCGCCAAGAAGCGCGAGACCTGCGAACTGCCACCACAGGCTGCGGAGAATGCCGCGCCGCGCGGTTGAAGGGATGTTTCCTCGTGTTTCAGCAATTTTCATGTTGCGGTTAATAAAAAAGATGAGCACGGCTCCAAGGATTAGCACGTTGAAGAAGCGAAGCCAGACCCCTTGCCAGGCCTTTAGGTTGCGCGGAACTTCTGTGCTCAAACGGAGGTTGAGATTCTGGACGGTTTTTCTCCACCTTTCTCCGATATTTTGCCATGCGTCAGGATCAAAGAAGCGGCTGGGCACGGAAAAATACGCATCCATCCAGAGATCTGGTAGTATTTTTTCAATGTGCTCATGCAGTTTGTCCAGCATGTCAAGTAGAGGAGTGGCCGGATCAAGTTCTGCCTTCAGCTGTTGTTCCACAGTGTTCAGCCTTTTTTCCAGCGCGGCGATATGGGCTCGGCTTTTTTCCTTTTCTGGAGAACGTTCTTTTTGGCCTTTGCTTTCATCGAGTATATCCGAAATATGAAGGCCTGTTTTGAGTTGCTTGATGGCGTTTGAAATATCCTCTAGCGCGGACAGCGCGGATTGAATAGGCTGTATCAGACTCCGTAGTGTGGCGGCGATGGTTTTTCCCCGCTGATCCACGGCTTCTTGCATAATAGGCGAGTTTCTGTGTGTGCTGCCCAAGGCGAAGAGCTTGCGCGCGGATTCTCCAAGACTAGGAAGTCTCCTCTGTAAGGGGGTAATGACGTTTCTTGTATGTCTGCTTAAATCGTCTATTTCCCGTTTGATGGTGTCCAGTTCTGTCTGATTCTGGCGGAGGGCTTCCGCCCACAGCGCGTCATCTTCAGAAGCGTTTTCCGCATCCTGCTTCGCTGCTTCAGTTTCTTTGCGGAGTTTTTCAACAACGGACGTGGCGTCTTGATCAATCTTTTTTTGTTGTCTTTTTTTTACCGGAGCATTGGCTTCCTGTTGCGCTTTTTCCTCTTCGTTCTTTGCCTGCTTTGAGTCTTCACCTTGAGACGCTGACTCATCGTCATTAACGTTTTTATCTTTTGATGACGATGATGGGGCTGCTTCACTTACAGGAGAAGGTGCAGACAAGACCTCAGTGACTGAAAACAGCCATAGACCGGCGCACAGAAGGCAGAGCAATGCAGCTGCCATACGGATGCCGATTCTGTTTTTGGGAAAAGAAAATATGGATGTCTCAGGCGTTGGGGTGTGCATGGTGATTCTCTGTATACGGTGCTTTTCAGGGGTGGATATCTGTGAAAAAAGCGCAACTTGCCGGAGCACGTCGCGCTTTCTTAAGGCATAGTGCGGTGAAAAAGCTACGTTTCAGGATGATCGTCTTGGTCAGATTTTTGTTCAGCAGGGCATAAGCCCCGCTCGCTTTTCCTTACAAAATCGACAAAGGTCACGACTTCCGGGAAAGAGTCGTATAGATCCATAATTTTCTGTAGCGCTTCATTGCGCAACATGCCTGAGCGCCATAATATTCTGAAGGCGTTTTTGAGGGCGGCTACGGTCTCTTTGGAAGCCTGTGCGCGCCTAAGCCCTACAAGGTTTGGACCATGGATGACGGCCCGTCCTCCAGAGGCCAGCATCCACGGCGGAACGTCCTGGGCTACGCCGCTTACGCCACCGATAAACGCGTGTTCTCCGATGCGGACAAATTGATGGATACCGCTCATGCCAGCGATAATGGCGTGGTCGCCAACGGTTACGTGGCCGGCCAGAGAAGCCGCGTTGGAGAGAACAACGCCGTTTCCAATAACGCAATCGTGGGCGACATGGGTATAGGCCATGAGCAGATTTTCACTGCCTATTTTCGTGACTCCGCCGCCACCTTCAGTGCCGCGGTGCATGGTGGAAAACTCGCGGATATTGTTTGCATCGCCGATTTCAAGCCAGGTTTCCTCCCCGTGGAACTTCAGGTCCTGGGGCTCGCCGCCAACAATGGCATGGGGATGAACGTGATTTTTTTTCCCCATACGGGTGTAAGAGCGGATAACAGCGTGCGTATCGATGCGCGTTCCTTCTCCAATGAAAACATGATCTTCGATGACAGCATAGGGACCTATACAGACGCCTTCACCAAGGATAGCTCCGGGCGCAATAATAGCTGTGGGATGGATGGTCATTTACAGTTCATCCCTTTTGGTAAGTGCGGCGGTAAGCACTGCATCTGCAACAATTTTTTCCTCCACAAGGGCTTGGCAGGACATTTTCCACAATTTTAGCCGGTGTTTTTCGAGCTTACAATATACGTCCAGTCTGTCTCCAGGATAGACAGGACGGCGGAAATGAACCTGGTCAATACCGGTAAAAAGAAAAATCGTGCTCTCCCGTTCCGCGTTGGACATGAATGGATCGCGCAGCATGATAAAGCCGCCGGCCTGGGCCATGGCTTCTATAATCAGCACGCCTGGCATGACGGGAAGTCCAGGGAAGTGTCCTTGGAAGAAGGGCTCGTTGAAGCTGACGCATTTGTGGGCTTTTACATAGTCCCCGGGGACAAGTTCATCGACTCTATCAATCAGGAGAAAGGGGTAGCGATGGGGGAGAAGAGAAAGGATTTCCCTGATATCGAGCTGGAGAGGAGAGGAAGAAGGCATGAAAAAGAGCTCCTTCTGCCGTGGCAAAGGACCCGCGGCATGATTCTCTAGTCGGAAGAATGGCCGCTGTTGGTATTGATAAGCTGCTCAAGCTTTTTTTCCAGCACTGCCAGGCGCTTGAAAAGTTCTGGGAACTTGGGCATCAGGGCAATACTGCGCATGAAGATGTTTTGCGGCACAGCGGGAGAACCACCCATGGTGGTATTATCGGGGATGTCCTTAATGACGCCGGATTGGGGTCCAAGGGTTACGTTGTTACCAATGTGAAGGTGTCCGGAAATACCAACTTGACCGGCAAGGGTGCATCCGTCGCCTAGGGATGTGGAGCCGGCCACTCCAACTTGGGACACTAAGAAACAACTTTTCCCGATGGTGACATTATGTCCTATTTGGACAAGATTATCGATTTTGGTGTCATTTCCCACGGCAGTCTGGGCAAGAACAGCGCGGTCTACAGCGCTATTGGCGCCGATCTCGACACGATCGCCGATGCGTACAATACCTGTCTGAGGGATTTTTTGAATACCAGCCGGTGTGCGGGAAAAGCCAAAGCCGTCTGCGCCAAGCACGGCGCCAGGCTGGATAATGCAGTCTTCGCCAACAATAGTGCCTGCCATGAGCACTGCGTTTGGGTAAATGACAGATCTAGCCCCGATGGAGCAGAATTCACCGATATAGACACCAGGGAATATAGTGCACTTATCCCCGAGTGAGGCATCAGGACCGATAAAAGCGCCTGGGTACACGGTTACATCGGCGCCCAGCTGTGCTCCTGGATGGATAAAAGCCTGATCGCTAATGCCATGGAATCGCCCTTGCTTAACGGAAAAAAGGGAAAGCGCCCGACCGAAGTCTATGTACGGCGTTTCGCTGACCAGCGCCCTGGTAACCTGATTCGCGTGCTCTGGACTAACGATAACGGCGCCGGCATTTGTTAAGGCAAGCTTTGGCGTATACTTTGGGTTTGCCAAAAAGCTCAGCTCGTGGGGACCGGCGGCATCAAGCGTGTTGATACCCGTAATATCTATGTCTTCGCTGTCGCCGCGGACTTCAAGTCCAAGTGCCGCGGCGATAGCGGAAAGCTTGCGCGGGGAGTTCATTAGCGCTTGCTCGCGGAAGAAGAAGCAGACGGGAACTTGCTGCCGTTGTCTCTCCAGACGCGATTCACTTCGTTTAGCATTTCGCTGTTCATATCCATGCGGGTATCAACATACGCAACGCCGTTGGAGCTTTCAAGAATAAGGTCGAGCTTGTGCTTTTTTGCGACATTGGAGGCGGCTTCAATCGTAATTCTGGAAATGGCTCCATTCAATTCAGCGGTTTGGCGCTGCACACGGACGGCAAAATTGCGGCGCTTTTCTTCAAGGGAGCGTCCCCTGCGCATAATGTCCATCTGTTTTTCTTCACGGGCCTTTTGAGAAAGCGTGGGGGCTTGCTTTTGAAAGCTTTCATAGCTGGCCTGCAGGGCTTTCTCTTCCTTTTCGAGGGAAGCGCGCTCCGCGCCGAATTTGCTTTGCATTGTGCGTTCAAAAGCCTTGGAAAGTTCAGATTTGTTAAGAACTTCAGAGGCATTGAACACGCCGATTTCAGCGGCAAATGCTGGAGCAGCAAAAGCAAGCATGGCCGCAACCGTAATGGTGATAACCTTCCTCATTATGAGAACTCCTTGCAAGAACAGCATGCTGATAGGATGTCAGTCGGATTTGTGCGCGGATCCGGCCGTTTGGCCCCTTAATGCGCTTCCAAAACGGAGGAACTGTCCGTTATGCATCATGGGACAAATCCAAAGAAAAATAAAGCCTGCCGTGTGGAATGTCAAGGGAGCAGGAGGTTCTTTTGCTGGGGAAAAGCGTTGCCAATTTGTTGTACCAGACGGGGCTGTGTTACCAATAGGAAAAATTTTTGTTTTGGAGAGAAACTGTGATCTTCCTGTCTGTGAGAACGCTTCTTGGACTGAATCACAAAGCGGGACTTGAGGCAGAACACATTACAACAGAATGCGTTCGTTAAAGGTGCTGAAATGGCGTTCCGTAAAGGCTCGGAGGGAGAAGGCGTGCTCCTGTGTTCCGCTCTGCTCTACGCAGAAGCTGGCGCAGGTGGATCCGAGGCGCAAGGACTTGGCCATGTCAAAGCCAAGGATGAGTCCCTTGAGGAAGCCTGCTCTATACGCGTCCCCGGCGCCAGTTGGGTCCTTGACCCTCGTTGGGGTAGCGGCAATGTGCCCGTCGGTACCGTTGTTTAGCACGGAACCCTGCTCGCCTAGTGTGGTGATGAGGAAGCTTGTGAGCGCACGAATTTCCGCCCTGGTGCGTCCGGTGCTTCGGCAGATCATTTCCAGCTCGTAATCATTGGTAATCACAACGTCTGCGCCGGAAATGGCGTCAAGCAGATCCTCCGCACTGAGCGCCGGAATTTGTTGCCCGGGGTCGTAAATATAGGGGATGCCGTTTTCACGAAAGCGCCGCGGCAAGGAGCGCATGTCATCTAGGTTGCCTGGGGAGACAACGCCCCAGTCTCCTTTCTTGCCGCTGGGAATGGACGCTTTGCACGGATAGTCCATTGCAGCGGCGTGGAAGCCGCTGATTTGGTTGTTGCTGCGATCAGTGATGATATAGCAGGCTGCGGTATATTCATTGTCGATGACACGGATGCCGTCTATCGGGAGGTCCATTTCGATCAGGGCGCGCCTATATTCATCAAAGTCCTGTCCTACTGTGGACAGGATGCAGGGTTTTTCTCCGAGAAGCGCAAGGGAGTAAGCAATATTGCCGGCTGTGCCTCCGCGTTTATGCGTCAGTTTGTCAATAAGAAAGGAAATATTCAAAATATGGAGCTTTTCCGGGAGAATGGCGTCTGCGAAGTTACCAGGGAACTGCATGATGTTGTCAAAGGCAAGGGAACCGGAAAGATAAATGCTCATTTGGATATCCTTTTCTATTGTATGCTGAAAGTGGCTTTTCCTTGAAGGGCGTTCCACGCGGGACATGATTCCCTGCGGGAAACGGTGCGCTACCAATATAGCCGATAAGAAGGGCATCCCGCAAGATGGATTGCGCAACTCCCCCTCTTGCCATGCCGATATTTGATGTATATATCTTTTCTGTATACCTCAATTTACAGCTTGTCTGCATGGAGGCAGCAAACCTATGGTAGAACTCAGATCAAATGTGGCTACTGGAGCTTTGAGTACCGCTCAGAGATATATGCGTCATGTGTATAACTGGATGTCCCTCGGGCTGATCCTAACGGCGGTGGCGGCCTGGCTGGTCGCATCTACGCCTTCGCTGTATATGCTTCTTATAGGCAATACTGTGGGTCTTGTTATGATGGGCATCGCTGTTATCGCTCTTCCTCTAGTCCTTTCCGGAATGATAAGCCGCCTTTCTGCCGGTGCAGCGACAGCGCTGTTTATTTTGTATAGTGTGCTGATGGGCGGCTTCCTTTCTTCTGTCCTGCTAGTGTATAGTGGCGCTTCCGTGTTTGCCGCCTTTGCGGTCACTGCGGGGCTTTTCGGCTGTATGAGCCTGTACGGCGCCGTGACTAAGCGCGATTTGACCTCGCTGGGCAGCTTCATGATGATGGGACTGATAGGTATTATCATTGCCTCGATCGTGAATGTGTTTTTCCGTAGCACTATGATGGATTTTGTGCTGAGCGTGATTTGCGTAATTGTGTTTACTGGACTTACGGCGTTTGACACGCAGAAACTTTTGACTTTTGGTTCAGGCATGCCTTCTCATGACGGCACGGCTGTCCGTCGCGGTGCTCTTTTGGGCGCGTTGACCCTTTACCTTGATTTCGTCAATTTGTTTCTGGCGATTCTTCGTCTTTTGGGTGACCGCCGTTAAATTAAGGGATTCTAGCGGCCTACAAGCATAAGCCGCTTTGATTTCCAATAGGTAAAAACGCAGGGCCGCATTGGTCCGGCGTTTTTATTTTCAGAAAATTTTGCTCTTTCAGGCAAAAAGAACACCTATGCAGGTCAGGATTTTTTCCCAAACAATTTTTTGGCGGCTTTTTTGACTTTGGAAAGCGGGTGCCCCTCTTCCGTTTTTTCAAACTCGCGGAGCAGCTCCTCCTGTTGGCTGGTCAACTGCGTGGGAGTTACAACGCGGATTTCCACTAACAGATCTCCTTTGGCTGCCTGTCCGACATACGGGAGACCTTCGCCGGGAATTTTGAACACAGAGCCACTTTGCGTGCCTTTGGGGATCTTGAGTTCAAGAGGGCCGTCCAAACCTTTCACTTCCAGTTTCGTGCCAAGGGCTGCCTGGGGGAAGGTAATATCGCGACTGACAAGCAGGTCTTGTCCTTCTCTGCGGAAGTTTTTGCTTTTTTCAACAGTAAGGAAAACATAGAGGTCGCCGTTCGGTCCGCCGTGAATGCCAGCCTCACCTTCGTTGCGGAGGCGGAGCCGTGTGCCTGAATCAACGCCTGCTGGAATTTTTACAGAAAGCTCCTGCGTTTCCCTGGTTCGTCCTGTTCCCTTGCATTTGGGGCAAGGGCGACTAATAATGCTGCCTGCGCCTTTGCATTTTGGACAGGTAACGGCGAATTGGAAAAATCCTTGGGTATGGCGTACTTGGCCTGAACCGCCGCACTGTGGGCATGTGTCACGGGTAGAGTCTTTGGCGGCACCTGAGCCGCCGCATTCTTTGCATGTGGCTTGACGAGGAATGGTCAGCGTAACTTCCGCGCCGCGCGCCGCCTGTTCAAAGGATATGTTCAGGTTGTAGCGCAGATCCGCTCCGGCTTCCGCCCTTAGTCCGCCGCGCCGCGCTCCTCCCATACCGCCAAAGCCGAAGATATCTCCGAAAATATCCCCAAAATGGGCGAAAATATCTTCAGTGGAGGAAAAGCCGCCAAAAGGATTGCCTCCGCCGTTAACACCAACATGTCCGTATTGATCGTAACGGGCGCGTTTTTCTGGGTCGCGTAGGATTTCGTAGGCTTCAGCAGCCTCTTTGAAAAGCTTTTCGGCTTCGGCATCGCCGGGGTTATGATCAGGGTGGTACTTAAGGGCCATTTTGCGATAAGCCCTCTTAATTTCGTCGGCAGAGGCAGTGCGTTCCACCTCAAGGATTTCGTAGTAATCGCGTTGAGTCATGGCAAATCAAGGTAACGGTATCAGCGGAACGGGGGGAAAGGGACATCGCCGATGGGCATGTTTAGGCATCGTATGCATGAGCCGCGGCTAGGCTTCCTTGTCTGGATTTTTCTGTGCAGTCGTTGTGTCGGTATAGTGGGTCATGTCTTCGGGAAGGACTTTGCCGGCAGCGATTTCGCGCAGGGCCGTCACGATTTCTTTGTTTGTGGAAGGAACCAGTGCCTCGTAGCCCTCGCGGAATTGCTGAACCCGCTTGATGGTCATCTGGACAAGCAGAAAACGATTTCCTATGCGTTCCTGGCAGTCTTCAACAGTGATATGCGCCATACGAGCCTCCTCGCAGGATAAGCGGATTTCGTCTTTGGATATAAGACGTCAAAAACGTCTGTCCAGTAGGAAACCCGGGCTGTTTCGGGAAAACAAAAATTCTTTGTCTTAGGAAGGCAACTTGTTTGGATGTGAAAAGCTTATTATTAGTTTACTATTTGGTAAAAGTCAATGAGAGTCAAAAAGCACGGAGCAGAACGTCCGTGCCTTTTTGATTTCTGTTTGACGTAAGCTGGAAATACAGGTTGTTTTGCCTGTCAGCTGATGGGTCAAGCCTTAAAATCAAAACCTGCCTGTAGGGCTTTGGCGTTCAGGGGAATAAGGTGCGCGTAATGGCTGGAAATGGTGTGGCTCAGCGCTTGTTGCACTGCCTCTAGTGGCAGGCAGCCCGTAGCCTTGAGGTAGGCGCCCAGGCAGACCATGTTAGCCAGTTTTGGGGCTCCCAATTCGTTGGCCATTTCGTTAGCGGGGATGAAAACGGTCCTTTTTGCGGGATCCAGATGCTTTTTTTCAATGAGGGACGCATTGACAATCTGCACGCCATTCGGATGGAGTCTGGGCTGGAATTTCTCCAGCGATGGGAGGTTCATGACAATGGTCGCCTGCGGACGCTTTACAATTGGAGAGCCCACGGGAGCACTGGAAACAACTACTGTGCAGTTGGCAGTGCCGCCCCGCATTTCCGCGCCGTAGACGGGAATAAAGGTCGCGTTGAGCCCCTGTTCCATGCCGGCCTGGGCAAGGAGGTTGCCGATGAGCATGACGCCTTGTCCGCCGAAGCCGGCTATAATGACATTATGGTAAGTCATTAGGCGCCTGCCTTTTTAGCGGTGATATCTTTGAATACGCCGAGCGGAAAGTAGGGGATCATTTCCTCTCGTACGCGGCGGTTAGCTGAAAGAGGATCCATGTGTAGGTTTGTGGGACAGCCGGAAAGCAGCTCCACAAAGCCAAAGCCGAGGTTTTGGCGTTGAACATCAAAAGCTTTTCGGATGGCTCGTTTTGCGGCGTTGATATGAGCTACGGAATCCAGCGCGCAGCGTGCGGAGAAAGCCACGCCGTCTAGCGGGGAAAGAAGTTCGGCCATGCGCAGGGGAGCGCCTTCCTTTTTGGGATTGCGTCCATGCGGCGATGTTGTGGTTTTCTGACCGATGAGGGAGGTCGGCGCCATTTGCCCGCCAGTCATGCCGTAGATGGTGTTGTTGACAAAAATAACGGTGATATGTTCGCCACGGTTGGCGGCTTGGACGGACTCGTTAAAGCCGATGGCGGCGAGATCGCCATCGCCTTGATAGGTGAAGACTATGCGGTCCGGTCGGGCGCGCTTGACGCCTGTGGCGGTTGCGCAAGCACGACCGTGGGCGGCTTCCACCCAATCTGCCACAATGTAATTGTATGTGAACACGGAGCAACCGACAGAGGCCACGCCTATAGTTTCCTTGATGCAGCCGAATTCTTCCAGCACTTCTGCTACTAGCCGCGTGCCTATGCCGTGGTGGCAGCCTGGACAGTAGTGGGTGAGCTTGTCCGAAAGAGTGGACGGCGCTCCAAAGACCAGTTTTTCACCTGGCTGGATGCTCATTTCGCACCTCCCATGCGTTCAAGGATGGGTGTGAGGAGTTCTTCAGCATCTACAAAGATGCCTGGCATAACGCCGAAGAAGTCGGCGTCAGCGTAATGGCGGATCGCTAGGCGCACATCTTCGACCATTTGTCCGGTGTTTTGCTCTATAACGAGGAAATGTTTGCCTTGTTTGGCCAACGCTTCAAGCTGTTCTGAAGGGAAGGGGAACAGCGTCTGCGGGCGGAAAAGACCGACTTTGTGCCCGGCTTCGCGGGCAAGCTGGACTGCGCTTTTGGCAATGCGTCCCATGGAGCCGAACGCCACAACTACGAGGTCCGCGTCATCGGTATCAATAGTTTCTACGCGGATGTCAGCGCGCATAGCCTTATATTTTGTCTCAAGCATTTCATTGCGCACGGCAAGAGCGCCGTCTTCAAGGTAAACGGACTTCAGCAGGCGTGGGGCGCGGTCGCCCATGCCCTCTACTCGCCAGCTCTCTGCTTTGTCATCAGGGGTATTGCGTGGAGCATGGCAAAGCACGGGCTCCTTAAGCTGGCCAATGGTGGCATCTCCTAAAATGAGCACAGGGGTGCGGTATTTGAAGGCGATGTCAAAGGCATCCTGCACCATGTCGTAACATTCTTGGCATGTGGATGGCGCGAAGACGAAAGTGCGTCCGGCGCCGTGGGAGCCGCCGCGCGTGGCTTGAAAGTAGTCTGCCTGAGTGGCATCGAGGCTACCGAGGCCAGGGCCGCCGCGGCTTATGTTGACGATAACAGCCGGAATCTGGCTGCCAATCATGTAGGAAATACCTTCCTGCATGAGGTCAATACCTGGTCCTGAGGTCGAGGTCATAGCGCGCACGCCGCAGGCTCCGGCCCCCAGAAGCATGTTGGCTGAGCCAACTTCGCTTTCCGCCTGTACAAATTCCCCCCCGCTTTCGGGGAGGATCTTTGAAAGTACTTCCGGAATTTCGTTCTGCGGGGTGATAGGATAGCCGAAAAAACACTTGCAGCCGGCTGAAACGGCGGCGTAGGCTACGGCCTCATTTCCCTTAATGAGAATGCGTTCGTCGCTCATACCTTGGCTCCTTTTTCGTTTTTTTGCGTGCGGTAAACGCGGATGGCCACATCAGGGCACATCACGGCGCAGGAGGCGCAGCCAGTACACGAGCTGCCGGACTCATCCGAAAATTCCGCCACAAGATACCCGTGCTGATTGAAGCGCTCTGATCGGCGGATGAGCCGCTTCGGACACGCCTCGGTGCACAGCAGGCAGCCTTTGCAGCGTTCTTCGAGAATTTCAATACGTGACATACCGTGTTTTCCTTGAGGTAGCGCCGGCTTGCGATGTGCTTCCGGCCTTCCGCACGGAAGAACCGGCGGGTTGTTTACGGTAGCTTTAGATGAGTTGCTTGGCAAGAACCGCAGCGCACCCTTAAAAAATTTTTGCAGGGAGCGGTTCCTGCTTTTCCTGTGCTATAAGTTTTTTCACTAATAAACATTTTATGTTATCTTATTCCCTTCCCCAAAAAGAGATAACAAATACATTACGTTATATATGGATCCGAGGCGTATGTCAAAAATGGATTTATGGTATGGCCTAGCGGTATAGGTATAAATGATGCATAAATCCGTAGTGTTATTTCAACGGATTTATATCAACGGAAGTATTGTTGAATTCCTATTATTGATAAAGGGATACGTACCGGAACGCATATGTTTTGACTTCTTAGATCGTATTGTATATAATGCTATTTTTATAATATGTAGATTCCAACCGGACAAATCCATCATGAGCATACTTACAGCCATCAAGGGTTTTGAGGACCGTTTTTCTCCCGAGAGCGATACGTTTACGTATATCGAACGCGTTGCCAGGGAAATTTTTTTTCGTTACGGCTATACTGAACTGAGAACGCCGGTGCTTGAGCATACTGAGCTTTTCTGCAGAGGCATTGGAACGGAAACCGATGTGGTTCAGAAGGAAATGTATACTTTTCCTGACCGCAAGGGGCGCTCTTTGAGCATGCGCCCGGAGGCAACAGCAGGCGTCATGCGGGCTTGCATTGAGCATGGGCGGTGTGCGCCAGATGCCGTGACCAAGGTCTTCACCACCGGCCCCATGTTCCGCTATGAACGTCCCCAAAAGGGACGCTTGCGCCAGTTCCATCAGCTGAACTGTGAATGTCTTGGTCCCGTGGAGCCTGCGGCGGATGCTGAGCTGTTAATTATGGCCATGCGCTTTTTGACGGCGCTGGGATTGAAGGATTTGTCGCTTCAGGTCAATTCCCTAGGCTGTCCTTCATGCCGTTCTGTGTACCGTGAGCGTTTGCAACAGTGGCTTCGTTCCTTGTCGCAGGAGGGTTTTTGCGAAAACTGTCGCCGTCGCATAGAAACAAACCCGTTACGCGTGTTGGACTGCAAGGTTCCCGGGTGTAAGGAGCACACAGCTGACGCACCGCACATTCTTGATGCGAGCTGCCCCGACTGTCGTGCGCATTTTGAGACGGTGTTACGCCTACTAGAAAAGGTCGGTGTGCCCTATGTGGTCAACCATCGGCTTGTGCGCGGACTGGATTACTATGTGCGGACCACCTTTGAAATCGTTTCCGATCAGATTGGCGCTCAGGGGACTGTCGCCGGAGGAGGTCGCTACGATGGGTTGATCTCCCAGCTGGGCGGCCCGGCAACGCCTGGGCTTGGCTTTGCCTGTGGCATGGAGCGCCTTTCCCTTCTGATGTCTGAACGAACAGCTGCCCGCCCTGATTTTTATCTGGCTATTCTGGACGAGGCCGCCAGAGATACTGGTTTTCAGCTGACCCAGAAGCTGCGCGATGCCGGTTTGACAGGGGAAATGGGATTCACCTCCAGGAGCATGAAAAGCTCCATGCGGCAGGCTGGCAAATCCAGAGCTAGGTACACCCTGATTCTGGGCGCAGATGAATTTGCAGCAGGCAATGTAACCTTGAAGGATATGGATAGCGGTGAACAGGTGCTGCTTCCGCAGTCCGAGGCTGCGGCCCGTCTTTCAAGGATTAGCTTGTAGTTTCTAGGCGCATCCGTTTTTAACAGAGAAAAACGAGGTGCGCCTTTTATTTGGCCAAAAAGCCACAGTGTATTGGGTAGTACGGAGGCGTTCCGGGAAAATTTTTACGCCTTGCCCTGCGGCGCTTCAAGGGGAGCATCAGGATGAACGCATGGGGGATTATTGTGGCTGCAGGCCGCGGAGAGCGCTTGCTTTCCGTTTCCGGCGGCGTATCCAAGCAGTTTTTTACATGGCGCGGCGCGCCGTTGTACTGGGCTTCGGCCCTACTTTTGGGCCGCAGCGCCAGGCTGAAGGGCATCGTATTTGTTTTTCCTGAGACCCTGCTTGAAGAGGAAAAGTCCAGGGTTGCCTGCTTGTCGGCAAAGGTTTCCCTTGGTTTGCCGTGTCGTTGTACGGCCGGCGGAAAACGGCGGCAGGATTCTGTTTGCAGTGGGCTTGCGACATTGCCGGATGAGGCAACCCATGTGCTCATTCATGATGCGGCCCGGCCGTTTGCCTCGCCGGCTCTCTGCAACCGCGTGCTGGATGAGCTGGAGAAGGGCGCCAAGGGCGTAATTCCCGGGATCTCCGTGACGGATACCATTAAAATTGTGCAGGGCGGCGAGGTTGAGAGTACCCCAGACAGGGAAATCCTCAAGGCCGTGCAGACGCCTCAGGGTTTTTTGCTTGATACGCTACGTATGTGCCATGCTAGGGCCTTGGATAAAGGCTGGAATGTTACAGACGACGCCATGCTGCTGGAACGCTGCGGCGTGCCTGTGCGCCTAGTGGAAGGTGAGGCAGGCAATGTAAAGATCACAAGGGCAGAGGATTTGGCATTGTTAGAAGAAAAGTCTGAACCATCGGTAGTCCGCGTGGGGTATGGCTACGATGTCCATGCCTACACAGATCCGGAGGGAGCGCGAGCGAGACCGTTAAAGCTAGGGGGTGTTGACGTTCCCGAGGGCGGATTTGCTGTACGTGCTCATTCTGATGGGGATGTACTGCTGCATGCCCTGATGGATGCCCTCTTAGGCTGCGTGGGCGGTGGGGATATCGGTCAGCTTTTTCCTGATGCGGATCCGGCGCTGGATAACGTCTCTTCCTCCGCATTGCTGGACGAGGTAATGAGCCTTGTAAGGGAAAGGGACTTTTGTCTGGAGCATGTGGATATAACCGTTATTGCGCAGCGGCCGAAGATTGGACCTTATAGGGAGGAAATCCGAAAAAATCTTGCCCGGCTTCTTGGCCTTGGCGTGGAAAGCGTCAACGTGAAAGCCACTACGGAAGAAGGGCTTGGTTTTACAGGAAGTTGCCAGGGTATCAAGGCTGTAGCCATAACCACAGGTTGCCAGTCTCGCCGAAAGGAT
The DNA here is from genome assembly GCA_964460575.1 of uncultured Desulfovibrionaceae bacterium. GTDB lineage: Bacteria > Desulfobacterota > Desulfovibrionia > Desulfovibrionales > Desulfovibrionaceae > Avidesulfovibrio. Next base: position 38,936 of record CAYWQK010000003.1, read on the forward strand.
TAAGCCTTGTTTTTTGTGGGAAAAGGCCGTATCTGTTTACTATTCCCATTCAATTCTTGCCGGTTTACGGATAAAGCCGAAGCTTGTCATCTGAGAGAACACGTATGAAGCAGCCTTTCTCTTTTTTAGAGGCAAATGCTGATCGTCCCTGGTTTAAGTATTATAACGATGCCATGCCGCATGATATTATCGTGCCCGAAGGGCCAATTACGGATTTGCTTGATCAGGCTGCAAGCCTCTGGCCCAAGCGCGTGGCCGTGACTTTTCAGAATCAGAATATTACCTATGCAGGGCTGAAGAAAAAGGCGGAGATTTTTGCGGCGTCCCTGCGCAGGCATGGGGTGGGGCTGGGAGATAGGGTTGCCATCATGTTGCCTAACCTTCCGCAAAGTTTCATTGCCTTCTGGGGCGTGCAGAAGGCTGGCGCCATCGTTGTGATGACAAATCCCCTGTACATGGAATCCGAGCTCACGCATCTTATAAAAGATGCCGGCGTGGAGCATATTGTCTTTCTGGATGTGTTCTGGTCCAAAATTTCCGCCCTGCGCGAATCCCTTGGGCTGAAGGTTTGTTACGTAACTCGGATTATGGATTCCTTGGATTTCCCGCTGAACTGGCTTCAGGCTTTTTCTCTGCTCCGAAACGGGAGCTGGGTGGATATTCCTTTTGACGGCAGGGGCGTGGTCCGCTGGAAGGATATGCTTTTAGGTTCGGAGAGTCTTTCAGAACCAGCGAAAAATCCAGCGGAAACGCCCGCCGTGATCCAGTATACCGGCGGAACAACAGGGCGTTCCAAGGGCGCTATTCTAACGCATAGGAATTTTCGGGCCAATGTGGAGCAGATGTTTAGGGCGCAGAGCGAAGAGCTATGGGAAAAACAGGTCATGCTGGCCCTAATGCCGCTTTTCCATGTGTTCGGGCTTACATTATGCCTTCTTCTTGCCGTTCGAATCGGATGCAAAGTGGTGCCTATGCCGCGATATGTGCAGGGCGACATGCTGGAGGCCTTTAAAAAATATCATTTTACCCTTTTCCCAGGGGCGCCTTCTGTTTATATTTCCCTGCTTCAGCAGAAGAATCTGCACAAGTGCAATCTGCGCGACATCCGTTTGTGCATTTCCGGTTCCGCGCCCATGCCTGTGGAATGGATGAAGCGTTTTGAGGAAGTCACGGGCGTGTCCATTATTGAGGGGTTTGGCCTTACAGAAGCTTCTCCTGTGACGCATCTCAACCCTCCCCACAGTTTGCATAAGGCGGGTTCTATAGGCTGTCCTCTGCCAGGCACTGACGCCCGCATTGTGGATATGAAAGACGGGGTCACCGTTCTTCCTCCGGGGCATTCCGGCGAATTGGTGATCCGCGGCCCGCAGGTTATGAAGGGCTATTGGAATCAACCGGAAGAAACTGCAGCGACCCTGACAGACGGCTGGCTGCATACGGGCGATATCGCCACCATGGACGAGGACGGCTATTTTTACATCTTAGATCGCAAGAAGGATTTGATTATCGTTGGTGGGTATAATGTGTATCCTCGTGAAATTGATGAAGTTCTTTATCAGCATCCGAAAATCCGTGAGGCTGTCGCCGTTGGCATAAGCCACCGCTCGCGCGGGGAAACCATCAAGGCCTACATTGTTCCCAAGGAAGGCGAAACGTTGACAGTTCCGGAAGTCGTTTCCTTCTGCCGCAAGAAGTTGGCTTCATATAAGGTGCCGCGGGTTATAGAATTTCGTGAGGAGCTGCCCAAAAGCTTAGTTGGCAAGATCCTGCGGCGTGTGCTACGCGAGGAGGAAGAACGTAAGTCCGCGGCGGACACCGGACAGAAGGAAGCCTGATGCGTTTTTTAATACAGAGAGTGCTTGAGGGGCAGGTTATCGCGGAGACGGAAGGAAAGGGGAAGCAGCTTTCCGGCTGTATCGGATCTGGCCTTGTGGTGCTTGTTGGCTTTGGTGCCGGCGACGGACCTGATTTGCCGAGCACGAGAGCGTGGCGCGTCATGATCGATAAGCTTCTTCAGCTGCGGATTTTTTCCGATGATAACGGGAAAATGAATCTTTCTCTGGAAGATACGGGCGGCGGGCTTCTTCTTGTTTCTCAGTTTACGCTGTATGCAAACTGCCGTCATGGACGTCGCCCCGGATTTGACGAGGCCGCGCCTTCAAATGTTGCTAGGGCATTGTATGAACAGCTGGTGGGAGAACTCAGAGAGCGGCTTGGCAAACGCCTACAATGCGGCGTGTTTGGCGCGCCTATGGAAGTTTCGCTAACAAATTGGGGTCCCGTCACCTTGTTTTTGGATTCAGACGAGCTGTTCAGCGCCTGAGACGTGTTTTCTGTAAGGATAGGGCCTTGTTGCCTGTGTAACGTTATGCTCACCTTGATTTTTACTGCAGGCTGCGTAGTTTTGGTGTCCGCGTTGTGTTCCATGGTGGAGGCGGCGCTTTATTCTGTGCCTGTGACTCATATCGAAACGTTGCGAGCCAAAGGTTCGGGCAGCGGTCGCATTCTTGCTGAGTTTCGGAACGATGTCAGTCGGCCTATTGCCGCTGTACTAACGCTAAACACCATTGCTAATACAGCCGGTGCTTCCTTTGCCGGCGCTCTGGCCGCTGGGGCGCTTGGCGAGACCGGAGCAGTCTGGTTTTCCGCTCTGCTCACGCTTCTGATATTGGCCTTTGGTGAAATTATTCCTAAGACGCTGGGCGTTACCTATTCCACATCTATTGCTAGGGTTATGGCAAGGCCCTTGAAGTGTCTTGTAGTGTTTTTTTTGCCGTTTATTTGGTTTTCCGGTTTACTGACGCGTCTGTTTTCCCGTAGGCAAGCGCATAATCCGGCGGCTACGGAAGAGGATATCCGTGCGTTGGCCAGTCTTTCCAGACGGTCAGGGCAGATTCAGCCGTACGAGGAAGATGCCATTCTCAATATTCTTACACTGGATTCCAAGCACGTGTATGAAATCATGACGCCCAGGACCATGGTTTTTTCGCTTCCGGAAAGTATGACGGTGGCTGAGGCGTACAAACACCCCGGCATTTGGAACTACAGCCGCATTCCTGTATACGCTGATGGCAATGAAGATATCGTTGGCATAGTGCTTTTTCGCCACATTGCAAAAGCCATGGCCGAAAAAAGGGATTTATGCACACTTGGCGGGCTGATGCAGTCCGTGGAATTTGTACTGGAAAGCCAGACCTTAGACAGAATGCTTAAGAAATTTTTAGGATCACGGCATCATTTGTTTGTTGTGCTGGATGAATTTGGCGGCTTGGCAGGTGTGCTTTCGCTTGAAGATGTTATTGAAGAGATGCTTGGTCTGGAAATTGTGGATGAAAGCGATGCCGTGGTTGACCTGCGCGCAGCAGCCAGGGAATCTCGTCGCAGAACGCTAAATAGAAAAAAGTGATCTGCTCCTCTTGTCCAATGTTTATGCGGGGATAAATGAAAGAGGGCAGCTCCTTTGGGATGGAGACTAGGCGTAGAAAAGGAGAAATTCTATGCTTGATGCCGCATACCGCGCCTTTGTTGCCGCCAACGGGAACAAGGCTCTGTATATTTTGCCTGAAATGATCAACCGCCATGGACTTATTGCCGGGGCAACGGGCACAGGTAAAACCGTGACACTCCAAACCATGGCTGAAACGTTCAGTGCGCTTGGTATTCCTGTTTTTATGACGGACATTAAGGGCGATCTTTCCGGGGTGTGCCGGCCAGGTGCTCCCAAAGGAAAAATCGCAGAGCGGATTGAGCTTCTTGGTCTTAAGGAAAAGGGTTATGTCAACCGAGGCTTCCCTGTATGCTTTTGGGATGTTTTTGGAGAAAAGGGGCATCCTGTGCGAGCGACTGTCAGTGAGCTGGGTCCGCTTTTGCTTTCCCTTCTTATGAACTTAAGCGAGGTGCAGAGCGGCGTTTTGTCCGCTATATTTCATATTGCCGATGACAAGGGGCTACTTCTTCTTGATCTTAAGGATTTGCGGGCCATGGCTCAGCATGTGGGCGAAACGCGCATGGAGTATAAGCTGCGCTACGGAAATATTTCCCCTGCCAGTGTGGGCGCCATTCAACGGTCGTTGCTTCAGCTTGAGGAGCAGGGCGCGGATTTCTTTTTTGGCGAGCCTGCGTTAGATATGGGCGATTTGATGCAGACGGACGCGAACGGTCGTGGAGTCATCAATATCCTTGCCGCGGACAAGCTCATGCATTCTCCTCGCATCTACGCAACTGTGCTACTGTGGTTCCTTTCCGATCTGTTTGAGCAGCTTCCAGAACGCGGCGACGCGTCCCTTCCCCGTCTTGTGCTTTTCTTTGATGAAGCGCATCTGCTTTTTAGAAATGCGCCGGACGTGCTTTTGGAAAAAATTGAGCAGGTTGTACGGCTTATACGCTCGCGCGGAGTGGGCGTATATTTTGTGACGCAGAGTCCGGTTGATATTCCGGATGCTGTGGCCGCGCAGCTAGGCAACCGCGTCCAGCACGCGCTTAGGGCTTTTACACCTAAGGAACAGAAGGCGGTACGCGCCGCAGCGCAGTCCTTTAGGGCTAATCCTGTCTTTGATACAGAGGCGGTTATTGGGCAACTGGCCATTGGTGAGGCCTTGATTTCATTCCTAGATGAACGGGGCGTGCCCGCGCCTGTTGAGCGGGCTTTTGTGCTACCGCCGGAGGGGCAGGTGGGGCCCGTGGATGACGCGGAGCGGCAGAGCATTATAAAAAATTCTTTAGTGGCCGGCGGGTATGACGAGGTGGTGGACCGAGAATCAGCCTATGAGCTTTTAACCGCCGGCGCTAAGCAGGACAAGGCAGAGCAGGCTAAGGAAGCGGGAAAGACTGCCAGACTGAAGGATCGCGAGGAAGCCCGCGCCCGCCGTGAGGCGGAGAAAGTCCGCAAAAATTCTGCCGCAGGGATGTTGGACGATGCGTTGAAGCAGGCTAGCCAGTCCTTCACGCGCACCATAGGCCGCGAGGTCGGCAAATCTATCCTGCGCGGGATTTTGGGTGGAATTTTTGGCGGGAGGCGTTAACGTCTTCGCGTTACGTCTATGCTTTTGGGGTCCGCCACACTTCCGTTGCGCCGTTTCGTTGGCAGACGGGCATGACCTCGATGCGGCAGATATTCACATGCTTTGGGCGGGTTACTGCCCACCAGATGCAGTCGGCGATATCTTCGGGATGGAGGGGCTCAGCGTCTTCATATAACTTCGCGGCTTTCTCCGTGTTTCCCTTGAGGCGAACGGTGGTAAATTCCGTTTCTAGAAGTCCCGGTTCGATATTGGTCACGCGGATGTTCGTGCCGTGCAGGTCGCAGCGAAGATTGCGTGAAAACTGTTCGACAAAGGCCTTGGTGGCGCCGTACACATTGCCGCCAACGTAGGCGTAGCTGCCGGCGATGGAGCCTATGTTGACAATATGCCCTGCGTTGCGTGTGATCATTAAGGGCAGGACAGCTCGCGTGCAGTGCAGCACGCCCTTGATATTGGTATCCACCATTACGTTCCAGTCATCGGGGTCGCAGACTTGCGCGGGGTCCACACCTAGGGCGAGGCCTGCGTTGTTTACTAGTACGTCAATAGTGCCGAACGGCGCGGGAAGGCAGGCAAACGCGGCGTTAACGGCATCTTTGTTCCGCACATCTAGGGTGAGCGGGAGTACCATGCCGGGATGTTCTTTCTCCAGTGTGCGTAGGCGATCTTCGCGCCGTCCGGCGGCGATAATGTGCCATTTTTCCTTAAGAAACCGTTCCGCAGTGGCGCGTCCGATTCCCGAAGTTGCGCCGGTGATGAAAATGGTAGACATTGCGGACTCCTTTGCTGTACCCAGAAGGGACATGAAGTTTTTCTAACGATTCCATGGAGGATGGAGGCTGTCAAGCCTTCTCCATACGCGGCAGAGCGACGTATCGCGTTTTCCAGTTCTGCTGCTAAGCGTTTTACAGTACATCAGCGCCTTTCAATTTACGAGGCGGACCAATAAAGGACTTAGGCATGAAAGTATATCTTATTGGGGCAGGGCCGGGCGATCCCGGGCTTTTGACCCTTCGGGGGCGCGATATCCTCGCCGCTGCCGACGTGGTGATTTACGATTACCTTGCATCGGACGAGCTGCTAGCTCATACCCGTCCGGATGCGGAACGCATTTATGTAGGGAAAATCGCGGGCAACCACGCGCTTCCGCAGCCCCAAATCAATGAACTGCTCATTGCCAAGGCCCGTGAAGGTAAAGAAGTAGCACGCCTTAAGGGTGGTGATCCGTATATTTTTGGCCGTGGCGGCGAAGAAGCCGAGGCCTTGCTTAAGGCCGGCGTACCCTTTGAGGAAATTCCTGGCATTTCCAGCGTGATTGCCGGTCCTGCCTACGCAGGCATTCCTCTTACCCACCGCGCTCTTGCATCCTCTGTAACCATCATCACCGGTCATGAGGATCCCACCAAGGCGGAGTCCTCCCACAACTGGAAGGCTCTTGCCGCCAGCGCTTCTACACTGGTTTTTGTAATGGGTATGAAGAACCTAGTACAGATCAGTACCAAGCTCATAGAAGCCGGACTTCCCGGCGATACTCCAGCGGCATTGGTAACCTGGGCGACAACCCCAAAGCACCGGAGTTGTGTATGCACGCTAGCCGGACTCCCTAAGGCCGCTAAAGCGGGGGAATTTAGCAATCCTTCCCTGATTGTTGTAGGCAAGGTCGCTACGCTGCATGACAGTTTGAATTGGTTTGAACGGAAGCCGCTTTTGGGCCGCAGCGTGGTAGTGACTCGTGCGCGTGAGCAGGCCAGTGGCCTTGCCGCCCGATTGTCTGCCTTGGGTGCGGAAGTCATTCAATTCCCAACTATCGCCTTTAATTCCTTAGGGGATACTGCGGAGGTGGATAGCGCGGCAAAAAGTCTTTCCGCATACGACTGGGTTGTATTTACCTCCGTAAACGGTGTGCGTTTCTTTATGGAACGGCTGTATATCCTTGGGCGTGATGCTAGGGCTTTTGCCGACTGTCATGTGGCTGCCATCGGGCCTGCCACAGCCAAGGCCGTGCGGGAGATCGGCATTATTTCAGATTTCGTGCCGGAAAGCTATGTAGCGGAAAGCGTAGCCCGGGGACTTGTAGCTCAGGGCATTGCCGGAAAGAAAGTGCTTATTCCCCGTGCGCGTCAGGCGCGCGAGGTGCTGCCGGAAAAATTGCGCGAGGCAGGCGCTGAAGTGCGGGTGCTGCCTGTTTACGAAACCGTTCCGGATACTGGAAACAGGGAAGCTGTGCTGGAGCGCTTTAGGGAAGGCGCGATTTCCGCAGTGACTTTCGGCTCTTCGTCCACAGTGGAAAATTTCTTTGCCAGCATTCCGGAATCGATTGTGCGCGGGCATCCCGAAACAGCGCTATGCGTTATAGGCCCTGTTACGGCGGCCACGCTGAAGAAGCATGGTTTTGAACCCACTGTTCAGCCGAAGGAGTTCACCATCCCCGCCTTGGTGGAGGCCATGACGGTGCATTTGGCGAAGAAGTAGTTTTGGGTGGCATTGCGCATACTTTAGCGTTTAAAGCCCGCAGGATCGCCTGCGGGCTTTTTTAGGGTGCTTTTGGAAACGTCATTTATATTTCCAGATTATGGACTTCGGTCAACAGTCTGATAATTAAAAAGATATTCCCTAAACGTATAGAGGAACGCTATCTCCGGCATCCACGCTGGTAAACTGGAAGTTTTCTACATCAAAGAGTCCGCGCGCCGTGATTTTGAGCGAAGGGATAACAGGCAGTGCCATAAAGCTCAATGTCATGAAAGGGTCAACGTCCTGCGGGACGTGCAGGGATTTGTGGGCTAGGCGGTTGAGATTCGCGAGCGTTTGGCTAACGTTTTGCGGCGATTCCTCGCTCATAAGTCCGCTGATTGGAAGGGGAAGGGAGCTTACCACTTGATTTCCGATACAGACTGTGCAACCGCCCCGGATGCGGATAAGTTCTTCCACCGCGGCATACATAGCTGACGGAGAATCCCCAGCCACGACAATATTATGTGAATCGTGTGCGATGGTGGAGGCAATGGCGCCTCCCTGCAGCCCGTAGCCGACAAGCAGACCCATGCCGATTTTTCCGCTGGCCTTGTGCCGTTCAATAACTGCAATCTGGCAGATGCCTGGATTTTTTTCCGGAGCAAAGTATCCCTTACTGTCGCAGGCGATATCGCAGATAAGGGAGTCCGTGAGCAGGGAGCCTGGAGAGAGGCGTATGACGCGGGCTTTTCCGGAAGGGATGGCAAGCTCCATGTCACGCGGATCCAGCGGTGCGGCGCGTACGCTTTGAAGGAGGGCGGAAGCATCTGGTCCCTTGAGCGGCTGGATAACGTAGCCGTCTGTTGCAGCAAGCTTACCGCCAATCCACGTGCGGCGCACAGTAAAGGTCTGCAGGTCATCCACAAGAATTAAATCGGCGTCCCATCCTGGGGCGATGGCGCCTTTCCCTTTAAGCCTGAAGGCCTCGGCCGTGTTGAGCGTGCACATGGTCACAGCCTGCGCCGGCGGCAGTCCCTCGGCCACGGCAAGGCGCAAAATATGGTCCATATGCCCTTCACGGATCAAATCTTCAGCATGGCGGTCGTCAGTGCACAGTGCAAAGCGACGGGTGTTATGTGGTGTTACGCAAGGAAGAAGTTTCTTGAGGCTTTTGGCAGCTGACCCCTCGCGGATAAAAACGTATGCTCCGCGGGCTAGGTTTTCCAAGGCGTCTTCTTTTGTTGCGCATTCGTGCGTGTTGCCAATACCGGTAACGGTGTACGCGTCGAGCCCGCGACCAAGCACGCCCGGTGCATGGCCGTCCACGCCAATGCCGGCTGCTCGGGCCGCGAGGATTTTTTCTAGCGTTTCTCTATCTCCCTCTAGTACGCCGGGGAAATTCATCATTTCTCCAAGGGAAGCTGTTTCCGGTTCCGTAAGAAAAGATTTTATCTCTTCAGCGCGGAGTATGGCTCCCGCGTCTTCAAATGGCGTTGCCGGTACACAGGAGGGAATGGCCAGGCGTATGTCTAGGGGAAGGGAACGCGCACAGTCAAGGAAGTAGCGGATGCCTTCCGTGCCGGACACGTTGGCAATTTCGTGCGGGTCGGCAATGACGCAGGTGGTTCCATGCGGCAAAGCAAGTTCGGCAAAACGTGCTGGGCTGAGCATGGTCGATTCAATGTGGATATGCGCGTCAATGAGCCCGGGGAGAAGGATTTTCCCCTCCGCGTCAAAGGTTTCCCTGGCTTTTCTTGGACCAAAGCCTACAATAACGCCTGTGCCAATGGCCACGTCTTCCCTGCGGATCTCTCCGGTGAACATGTCCAAAAAACGCACGTTGGTAATCAAAAGGTCTGCCGGCTCTCTGCCAGCAGCCATGGCAATGCGGTGTTGAAGCAGATTCAGCACGATAGTTTCCCCAAAAAGTTGTATTGCAGTAGAGACTATTCAAGAAGAGCGCGCGCGTAATCGTCGCCGTCAAAAGGCCGCAGGTCTTCCATTTTTTCCCCAAGGCCGACAAAAGTAATGGGAATCTGGTACTGCATGGCAATAGCCACAGCAACGCCGCCCTTAGCTGTGCCATCAAGCTTGGTTAGGATGATTTCGTCAATGCCGGCCGCTTCTTTGAACAGCTTGACCTGCGAAAGAGCGTTTTGCCCTGTAGTTGCGTCAAGGATGAGCACAGAACGATGTGGCGCGCCGAGGTGTTTTTTGGCAATGACATTGCGGATTTTTTTGAGCTCTTCCATTAGGTTCGTTTTGGTATGGAGTCGGCCTGCCGTATCTACAAAAAGCATGTCCACCCCTTCGGTTACGGCGCGGTCAACAGCCTCCCAGGCCACGGCGGCAGGATCGGCATCCTGTCCCTTTGAATGAAAAAGCGATCCCGTCCGCTTCGCCCATATGCCAAGCTGCTCTACAGCGGCGGCGCGGAAGGTATCCGCTGCTGCAAGCATGACCGTTTTGCCCTGAGAGCGGGCGCGGTAGGCCAGCTTGGCAATAGTGGTGGTTTTGCCAACGCCGTTGACACCGATAATCAATACGATTTCCGGTGGGTTAACAGCTACAACGCGGCGAGGAATGCGGAAAATTTCCGCCAGTTCTTCTGCGAGGAGCGGGTGTAGCTCCGCTGGTGTTGTTGCCCCCGCGTCCACAGCTCGCTTTTTCAGATGTCCACATAGGGTTTCCGCAGCCTCCATGCCCATGTCGGCCATGACGAAAAGCTCAAGCAATTCGTCCCAAAATTCAGGGGTTAGCTCGCCGTGCTCGGCAAAAAGGAGCTTCAGTCCCTGTCCAAACTGGGCGCGGGTGCGGGCAAGGCCGGTTTGCAGCTTGAGGAAAAGGCGGTTTTTTTCGTCTTCCTCGTCTTCCAGGTCTAGCGCGAGGGCCAAACGGTACTGGAGTTCGGAGCGGAAGTCCTCTAGGTCGTCGTAGCCCATGCCTTGTGTCCAGAGAGAAAGATCATTGATAAATTTTTGTGCTTCTTCTTCTGAGGCCCCCAGGGCGGTAAGAAGAAAACGCAATCGTTCCCAAAGGGCGTCGCCTGTCTGGGAGATACCTTCCAGCACAATATCCAGCCAGACGGAGAGCTTTGGTTCAGCTTCGCGCAGGCGGACGGTAAGCTCTTCGGAAGAGAAGAATGTGCCGTTTTCGTTTTTGGTTTGCGCGGCCGGTTGCTGATCAGAATTGAAGAATTTTTTGATGGAAGAAAAGAAGCCCATGTGAAAAACCTTTTTTAGAAGTGGAAAAACTGTTGGAAAATGTTAACCAAAATATTCTAACGCAGAACCTGCGGTTCGGCGTCCTTGTACCATCTATGTTTGTTGGATTTTGGCCATAACAAGTGGAGTTCTCCGGATATTGACGTTGCGTGCAGGGGAATGCCGTGCCTCCCAAGCAGATCCTTAAGTTCCTGGGACGGAAAATCCCATTGGTTGAAGGGACCGCAACTTGCAAGGACAAGGTTTGGATTAACGGAATAGATGAACGTTTTGGAAATGTTGCGTTTGGAACCGTGGTGCGGGGCAATAAGCACATCGGCACTTAGGTCCGCGCTGCTCTTGACTATGGCATCAAGCGTTTTTTTTTCTTCATCGCCAGGAATCAGCACTAGTCCGTGTCCGTTGCGCGAAAGGCGCAGGATCAGGCCGTCGTTTTTTCCATGGGGGACGCTGCCTGTAGGGACGTCCAGCGATAGGTCATGAGGCAGGGACATACGGTCGCCTGGGCCGAGGCGCCGAACGGGTATGCCGCGTCTTTCGAGTTCTTTAAGGAATCTCTGGTAATCCGGTTGTTCTTTTTGTGCCTCGCTGAGTCCTTCAGCCACAAGGACACACCCGATGCTGGCATGTCTGCTAAAAAAAAGCAGACCTCTTAAATGATCGGTATCAGGATGGGAAAGCGCAAGCACATCGAGGGCGAGAGGGGCGTTGTTGGCTATCACGGGTCGGATCACATCTTTGCCTGTGTCCATGCTGGACGCGCGTATGCCTCCACCGTCCATAAGCAAACGGAAGTGCCCTGGCCCCTGCACCAACACGGCCTGGCCCTGACCCACGTCCAACACACGCAGATGGATGTCTTGCTGAAAACCATTACTTAGCCAGAGTATGGGCCCATAAAGAAGGAGAGCAACTCCCGCCGCTAGCAGGGTTTTGCATCTGCGCGATACTTTGCCTTTGCGGTCCATATTCCAGGCGGCGAAAAGCAGTATAATTGTCCAGCCAAGGCAGAAGGTCCAGTGTGGCTTTGGAAGCCAGAGGTTTTCTAAAAAACCCGCATTGTCCAGTTTTTCGAGCAAAGTAAGCAGTAGCTGGCAGGGAAGACTTGCCAGTTTCAGAAGCGGATCGGCAAGAAACTGAATGTCTGCAATAGCTACGGGGAGGGCGGCGAAGCTCAGCGGCATAACCCAGAAAGCGAGGACAGGCAGCCACAGCAAATTGGTTAGAAAGGCCAGGGGGGGGATGCACCCGAAAATCGTCAGGACCACAGGTAGCGTGGCGAGCATTGTGGCAGCTGTGCAGGCGAGCAGGGAAAGAATCAGCTGAAGGCCCTTTTGAATGAGACTTGTTTTGGTGCTTTTTGGGAAAAACGGGAGTTTTTGCAAAAGCGGGACAAGAACCATAATGCCGGCAACAGAGGAAAAGGAAAGTAGCGCGCCAATCTCACCCGGGAGGGACGGGGAGAAAAGCGTCATGCAGGCGAGGGTGGTCAGCAGTGCGTCAAAAAGGGACGCGGGACGTTTGAGCCAGCGGAACGTAGCCCAGCAGGCGAGCATGAGAACAGCTCGACACAGTGAAGTCGGGGCCATGCCCAGCCACAGGTAGGCCCCTGCCAGCGGCAGTGCCACAGTCGGCAGAAGTGTCTGGCGGGGGACGGCAAGGAAAAGTGTTGGGCAGGCGAAACCTATAACCTTGAGCATGATGCCAGCGAGCAGAACAGCGATACAGAGGTGCTGCCCTGAAAGGGCAATAGAGTGGGTTAAGCCCGCTTTGGTAAGCCGATCCAAATCGGTGATGGAAATGTGAAATCTGTCGCCGAAAACAAGCGCCGGTAGGATACCCCAACCGTATTTGTCACCAGCGGCGCGGCGCAACGCCTGCTCAAATGCTGCGCGCCAGGTTTCACGTATGCATGACGTCCGATATTTGAAACTCTGAAGAATAGATTCTTCTGCTGGAGGTTGGAAGCGTAGCGTAGGTACGGGGCCGCCGGTCCACATTCGCCAGAAAATACCTTCTCTCCATTGCGAAGACACACTGTTTTGTTCATCGTTGCGAAAACCCTTGAAAGGCTTGACGGTTGCGAGCAGGCTGATTTTTCCACCGGCTGCCGGTCTGGTTGTCGGCTGCTGCCAAGTCCATTGAAGCTTGCCGTCAAGTTTTTTGCCATTTGCTTTGATATTGCTGAGTATAATGTGCAGCCGCTCTCCGTACTTGCCGGATACTTCATCGATATTCGCTTCCAGTAGGACTTTTTTGTGCTGAATCCATTCGGCTTCCGAAGGCAGGGGCGGTTTGGCAAAATACGCGCAGCAAAACCCCGCGATGGAAGCAAGCAGTACGATCCCTAGGCGGGGCCAGCCGCGGCAGCGTACGTCTGCGCCAAGCAGAAAAAGTAGAAAAAGCCAACTTGGGGGCCAAAGATGTGCTGCGGCTCCGAGAACGAAGGAAAAATACAGTGTGTGGCGGAAAAGAAGCTTAGGCAGAAAAGAATGGGTCATGGTGCGTGAATCCCCGGAATACCAAAGTCCCGCCTGAGGCGGGGCATTTTGAAATCAGAGATTTCAGGCCCAGTAGGCCAGAACGTTTTTCTGCCAGGCTAGGAAAGCTTCGGCAAAGCCTTCCAGAGGCAGTTCCATGCGTTCGCCTGTTCTGCGGTTCTTGGCCTCCACAATGCCGCGGGCAAGGCCCTTACCGCCGATGATGAGCTGGCAGGGGAAACCTAGTAGGTCGGCATCTTTGAATTTAACGCCGGGGCGCTCTTCGCGGTCATCCAAAAGGACATCCATGCCGTTTTGTTCAAGAACAGCGCAGAGTTCGTCGGCCTTGGCGGAGATTTCTTCCTTCTTTGGATCAAGGTTAATGAACATCACTTGGAAAGGGGAAAGCGCTGGCGGGAAGCAAATACCGTTGGCATCATAGCATTGCTCAATGCAGGAGGCGACCACACGGGACACGCCAATACCGTAGCAGCCCATGATCATGGTCTGTTCCTGTCCTTGTTCGTCAAGGAACACGGCGTTCATGGCTTCAGAGTATTTTGTGCCCAGCTTGAATACGTGTCCCACCTCAATCCCGCGGGCAAGTCCGATACTTCCACCGCAGCGCGGGCAGGAATCTTTGGCGGTGATCTGGCGCAGGTCGGTCCATTCCGGTTCGGTCTGCAGGTCGCGGGCAAGGCAGACGTGGAGCAGGTGGGTATCGTCCTTGTTGGCCCCGGCGATCATGTCGGAGCTGTTTTTAAGCTCGTTGTCTGCGATAATGCGGATCTCCGGGCAGTGTTCGCTAAGCCCCACAGGTCCGGCAAAGCCCACGGCGGCGCCTGTCCATGCTTGAACTTGTTCCGGGCTTGCAAAAGCAATGTCGTCCGCGTCGAGCAGGTTTTTCAGCTTGATTTCGTTAAGCTCGTGGTCCCCACGCAGCAGCACGGCCACAGGCTTGCCGTCGGCGGAGAAAAGGAGCGTCTTA
>CAYWQK010000003.1:53112-58035 GCA_964460575.1 uncultured Desulfovibrionaceae bacterium
GGTTTTGAGGAAGGCACATACTTCCTCTATGCTGTGTCGGCCTGGCGTGGAGATAATCTTGGCCGCTGGGCATTCTGCAGGGGCAGCAGGTGGATTCGCGCTAACAGCCGCACGTTCGACATTAGAGGCCCACTCGCATTGGTTGCAGAAGGCGATGGTATCTTCGCCGGCTTCGGCAAGCACCATGAATTCATGGGAAAAATTGCCGCCGATGGAGCCGGAATCGGCCTCTACAGGGCGGAATTTCAGTCCCAAGCGGGAAAAGATGCGTTTGTAGGCCTCAAACATCTTCTTATAGCTCTCGTTCGCGCCGGCATCGTCCTTGTCAAAGGAATAGGCGTCTTTCATTAGGAATTCGCGTCCGCGCATAAGGCCAAAGCGTGGGCGGATTTCATCACGGAATTTGGTTTGGATTTGGTAAACGTTGAGCGGGAGCTGCCGGTAGGAGCGAACTTCGCCGCGCAAAAGGTCCGTGACGACTTCTTCATGGGTTGGTCCAAGACAGTAGTCGCGGTCGTGTCTGTCGCGGAACCGCAGGAGTTCCTTACCATATTTTTTCCAGCGGCCGGATTCGCGCCAAAGGTCGGCTGGCTGCACTGAAGGCATGAGAATTTCCTGCGCGCCGGCTCTGTCCATTTCCTCTCGGATGATGGCGGCGGTTTTTCTCAACGTCCGCAGTCCCAGCGGCAGCCAAGTGTAGATGCCGGCGGTAAGCTTGCGGATCATACCCGCCCGTAGCAGCAGTTTATGGCTGATGACCTCCGCGTCACCTGGTGCTTCCTTCAGCGTGGGAATATAGCACTGACTCCAGCGCATGCGTGCCTCCGTAGAAAATGCCTGCGTTTCCGGCAGATGAGGTTAAAAAGGATATTTGCTCTGACAGCCCGTAGATGGCGGGTCCATGCTACGCGCCGGCTCGGTTCATCCGTTTGAGGGCGGCATCACGACCAAGCGCGGCCAAAAGGTCCGGAAGGTGCGGTCCGTTCTGGATGCCAAGCAGTGCTACACGCAGGGCCGGCCCCACCTGTTTGAATTTGAAACCGTTGTCGTTTACGTAGGTGTTGAGCGCCGTATTCAGCGTTTCGGCGTCAAAGGAAGGCAGTGTGGCAAAAAGGCTGTGCAGCGCACGCACATGTTTTTTGCCTTCTTCGGTCAGAGCCTTGGCTACGGCCTTTTCGTCATAATCAAGATCATCGGCGTCTTTCATTAGGCGTACGATGCTGTCTGCAAGATCAAAGAGCGTTTTGGCGCGCTCGTGGTACAGGGGGATGAAGCGGGCAAACACATCAGGATCCGGCGTCATGCCGCGTTCAGCTACAAAGGGGGCTACGAGTTCGGCAAGTTTTTCCACTGGCGTTTCGTGTAGATAGTGAGCGTTGAGCCAGTTAAGCCGTTCAAAATCGAAGGCGGCGGCGGAGCTGTTCAGGTTTGAACCATCGAAGAAGCGGATTAGTTCGTCCATGGTAAAGATTTCTTGATCCCCGTGCGACCAGCCGAGGCGGGCTAGGCAGTTGACCAGAGCGCCGGGCAGCAGGCCGTCTTTTTGATATTCCACAACGGCGCGTGCCCCGTGGCGTTTGGAGAGTTTTTGGCGGTCCGGGCCAAGAATCATGGGTACATGGCCAAAAACAGGCAGTGGCCAGCCCAGGGCTTTGTAGAGCAGGATCTGCTTTGGCGTGTTCGATACATGGTCGTCGCCACGGATGACATGGGTCACGCCCATGTCATGGTCATCAACAACAACGGCCATATTATAAGTGGGCATGCCGTCCGAACGGCGAAGAACCATGTCGTCGAGCTCATCTACGCTGACAGCAACGTGGCCCTTGACCATGTCGTCAAAGGCGATACGGCTGCCCGCTGACATAACGGCGTTGACGTTGATCCTGACAACGGCTCCCTGCGCTGGTCCGTGGTGTTTCTCGCGGCAGCGTCCGTCATAGCGGGGCTTTTCCCCTCTTGAGCGGGCTGCCTCGCGTATGGCGTCCACTTCATCCGGCGTGCAAGTACACCAGTAGGCCGTGCCGTTTTCTAGCAGGCGGTCAACGGCCGCGTTGTACAGCGCGGTGCGTTTTGTTTGGTAGGCAAGCTCGCCATCCCAGTCCAGCCCTAGCCAGCGCATAGAGGCTAGAATGGAATCTGTGTATTCTTGCTTAGAGCGTTCAAGATCGGTGTCTTCGATTCTCAGGCGAAATTCTCCGCCGTAATGCCTGGCCAGCAGCCAAGAAAAAAGCGCCGTCCGTGCGCCGCCGATGTGGAGATGTCCGGTGGGGCTGGGAGCAAAGCGCGTGATTATTTTATCCATTTACGTGGTCCTTTGTGTGCTGAAGCTTATTTTTCTGCAGGACGCTAACGAGCGGAACATTCTGCCTTACGGCGAGGGTCCGGCATGTTAAACGCTAATGTAAGGAAGCATTTGATTGGCTCCCCCTAGCATACTTTGCCCAGACAATCCAGCGGGAATAAAATAGCAGCAGGCAGTTAGATTAGACTGGCTTGAGCCCTGCGCCGCGTTGCCTATTGCTGAAAAAAAATATATAGCCGCGCCGACCGAGCGCCGCCGGAAGGTGAGGAGGCAAAACTTTTAATCTTAAAACATATTGAAATCAAAGGATAAATAATTGAAGTTATGCTCAACGCGCAAGAATGAGGATTTTCAAAAAAATTTTTTTGGGATATTACAGATAAACGTTTTAAAAGGCATAGGTGATCAACGCAGTTTCACTGGGAACAGCGCGGCTTATTCTGTGG
Organism: uncultured Desulfovibrionaceae bacterium; assembly: GCA_964460575.1. Lineage (GTDB taxonomy): Bacteria > Desulfobacterota > Desulfovibrionia > Desulfovibrionales > Desulfovibrionaceae > Avidesulfovibrio. The sequence continues at coordinate 55,864 of CAYWQK010000003.1, forward strand.
AATAACGGGTTGATAACCTAAATATGCGCCGAGTCTTTCCCGTACCATTTTTTCTGACGGTTTTGTAGCTTGCGGGATAGCGGGATTCACCACGGCGTAAATGGGACTTTGCTTTTGGCGTTGCTATCTGAAACGGCATGCATTTGCGACCTTAAAAGAAGTATGAGGATACGATGTCAGTAAAACTCATCATTCAGCTTCTTGGTGGTATTGGGATTTTTTTGTATTCCATACGCCTGATCAGCGCATCCCTCCAGCTGGTGGCGGGTGATCGACTTAGGCGGCTGATCGGTGCCCTGACGCGCACGTCTGTGCTTGGGGTGATAGTGGGCGCCGTGGCTACCGTGTTAGTCCAGAGCAGCTCGGCGGTAACCGTCATGACGGTAAGCTTTGTGGACGCCGGGTTCATGACCCTGCGCCAGGCTGTCAGCGTGATCCTTGGCGCTAACGTGGGTACAACCATTACCGGCCAGATCCTTGCCATAAAGATCAAAGATTACGTTTACATCTTCATTCTTCTAGGCATTCTTTTGTCGCTTTTTTGCAAGACGGCGAAAAGGCGTAATCTTGGTAATGCGTTTATTGGTATTGGTTTGCTTTTTGTCGGTATGCAGACAATGGAAGGCGCAACCAGCTTTCTTGGGAATCAGCGCGAGCTTTTTCTGATGTTCAGCAAGCAGCCTTGGCTGGGTGTGCTGGCTGGGACTGGCGTTACCCTCTTGATTCAGTCAAGCGCCGCCACTGTGGGGCTTGTTATGGCGCTGGGTATGCAGGGCGTTCTGCCGCTGGAATCCGCCATACCCATAGTGCTTGGCGATAATATTGGCACTACAATCACGGCTATTCTTGCATCCATTGGCGCTAAGCGGACCGCAAAGCAGGCTTGCGCCGCGCATGTGCTATTCAATGTGATTGGCGTGCTGATTTTCCTTCCGCTCATGCCCCTGTATATTGATTTCATCCGCAGCACCTCTAGCAGCATTAGCCACCAGATTGCAAACACACATAGCTTGTTTAATGTTTGCAATATGTTGATTTTTTTGATGCTGATCACGCCGTTTACAAATCTTGTCCGCCGCATCATTCCAGATGGCGAGCCTTCGGTTCCAGCCGAAGAACAGTATCTGGATCCCAAACTGATCGCGGTAACGCCAGTGATGGCTGTGGAGGCTGTAGGCAAGCAGTGCGTACATATGGGTGAACTTTTGTGCCAGCAGATAGATGAACTGGAGTTGCTTTTTTTCCGGAATGACGAGAGCCATCGAAAGGCCGTGATGGAATATGAGGACCGCATTGACGCTATGCATAAGGCTATCGATGCGTATGCAGATGACATTGTGGCGGCCCGCGTTCCTCAGGAGGCATCCAAGCATCTGCACGCCTTTTTGATGTCTACTGACGATATGGAACGCATAGGTGATATCTGTATTAAGCTTATTGAATATTATGATGAACGGCGTTCTCGCAGACACGATTTTTCCCCTGTGGCCATACATGAGCTGGAGGGACTTTATAAGCTTGTCAAAAGCTGTGTAGCCCGCGCGGTTCAGAGTCTGTCTGGAGGAGGAGAACAGTTGCTGCAGGATGAGGAGCGGGAAGTAAACGCGCTGCGTTCTGAGCAGTTTAGGCTGCGCCGTCAACACATGGAGCGGCTTGCTTCGGGAGCCTGCAACGCGGCTACTGGACTTATTTTTATAGAAGTCATCGGTTCATTGGAGCACATGGGCTACCGAGCACGTAAAATCGTCCGTAGCATGCTGTTTTCTGAGGCAGAGGGCGAATTCCCTGTTTTTTGAAGAAAGAAATGAAAAAAATCGGTGCGCATTCCTGATGCAAAGAAAAAATGATGCGCAGTCAAGGGATTCGTACCTAGGCTAAACCTCATCTCAAACGAGAAAGCTGTGATTAATGATGATAGTTAGGAAAGATTTTTCGGGAGCGCGTATTGCAAGGCAGTGTGGGATTTCAAAGCCTGCCGTGTCCCAGAATATTTGCCGGGATATTTTCTAAAGATGAGCCATTAAAAGAACGCCGGAGGCAAAATCTTTTCTATTTTATCAAACCGCGCCGTAAAACTTCTCCCTTTAGGGGGGAGGATAGAAGGTGCACCTTAACTGGGATTTTTTTGACGTTAGTCTGGTGTCCTTTGCGATTCGATATATTGGCGTAGAA
>CAYWQK010000004.1:0-53636 GCA_964460575.1 uncultured Desulfovibrionaceae bacterium
GATCGGCGATGCTGCGGATGGGGGAATCCTTGGCAACGGCCAGCTTAATGCAGCCTGTATGGATGCCCGCCGTAAGCTTAATGGGCAGACCGTTTTCAAGAGGTTTTAAGAACTTGCCGATCAGGCCAAAACCCGCGTCGACCTGCCCCGCGGCCACGGCTTCCTGCACGTGAGCGGGATCAATCTGAATTTTTTCGGCCTGAATACCTTCAGCGGCGAAAAAACCTTTCTCAATAGCCACATGCAACGGGGCGTGGCAGAGCGAAGGCGAATAAGCCAAACGCAGGCGGAAGGGTTTTGCGTCCGCTCTAGCCGGAAGCAAAGGAAATACCAGCAGTCCGGCAGCTAAAAAGACTAACACACGCAGTGCAAAACGATGCATTTTAACTCCTTTCGGGCTGTGTTTGAGGTTAAATGATATATTCCGGGTTCTGCACCTTCCCGCCGTAATCCAGAATGCGGAGAACGCGAGTGCGATAGCTAAGAGAATCTTCGCAGCTCTCCGCATGGGGACGAAGCGGATAAGGATTATTTTACGGAGGCTACATCTTCCGGTTTGTAGCTGTCGGGAACACCCCGCGCGAAAAGAAAATGGCTGTCCACAAAAGCCTTGACGCCCTCGGGCTTAATGCGGTTAAGCATGCCGATTTTCACAAGCTGGCCAACGCTCTTCAAAAGCGCGTCGTAACCGCCCTTCACTGAAGGAATATAATTGTATGATTTGATCAGCTCGGTATTGAACTCAGCCGTGCCGGCTACGTACTTTTTATCAAGCTGGATGCGCACGGCTTCTTCAGGATGCTGCTGAACCCACACGGAAGCCTTAAGAATGGCGCGGGTAAAGGCGCTTACCACCGCCGGATACTCTTGGGCGAATTTCGTGCTGACGAAGGAACCGCAGCAGTATTCCTTCGCGAAATCGCCGGTTTTAGCCGTATCCAACAGAATACGCAGCCCGTATTGCTTGGCCAGCAGGGAAATGGCGGGATCGCCAAGAGCCACGGCATCCACAATGCCCTTCTCTATAGCCTGACCCAAATCGTTTCTGGAAAAAATAACGAATTCAACTTCGGGTTTTTTTTCATCCACGCTAATGCCTTCGGCGGCGAGGGCCCTTTTGGTAACAATGGTTTCCGCGCCCACAAGACCGGATACGCCTATGCGCTTGCCCTTTAGATCGGCGATGCTGCGGATGGGGGAATCCTTGGCAACGGCCAGCTTTGTGCAGCCCGTATGGATACCCGCCGTAAACTTAATGGGCAGGCCGTTTTCAAGAGGCTTTAAAAACTTGCCGATCAGGCCAAAACCCGCGTCGATCTGCCCCGCGGCCACGGCTTCCTGCACGTGAGCGGGATCAATCTGAACATTTTCGGCCTGGATGCCTTCCGCGGCGAAAAAGCCCTTCTCAACAGCTATATGCAGCGGGGCTTGGCAGAGCGAAGGCGAATAGGCCAAACGCAGATGGAAGGGCTTTGCCTCCCCCTTTGCCGGAAGCGAAGAGAATACCAGCAGTCCGGCGGCTAAAAAGACTAACGCACGCAGTGCAAAACGATGCATTTTAACTCCTTTCGGGCTGTGTTTGAGGTTAAATGATATATTCCGGGTTCTGCACCTTCCCGCCGTAATCCAGAATGCGGAGAACCTTAGCGTGATAGCTAAGAAAAGCTTTGTCGCTTCTGTCATGAGGGCGTGGCAGATCGGAAAGATCCAGAATTTGTTTAATCCGCCCCGGGCGAGGCGTCATAACTACTATGATGTCTGACATATAGATTGCTTCGTCCACATCATGGGTAACCATGACCATGGTCATGGACTGCTCCTTCCATATCCGCGAGATTTCATCCTGCATATTCATCCGGGTAAAGGAATCCAACGCGCCTAGAGGTTCATCAAGAAGCAGCACCTTTGGGTGGCTGACAAGCGCCCTAGCCAGAGCGGCTCGCTGGCACATGCCTCCTGAAAGCTGATGGGGAAAATGCTGCTCATAGCCCCGCAAGCCCACAATATTTATCATCGCGTCAACGCGTTCGGGCTGCTCCTTATACAACCCTCGGGCTTTAAGCCCGAAGGCGACGTTTTCGCGGATCGTCATCCACTTAAACAGCATGTGGGACTGAAACATGAAGCCTCGGTCGCATCCAGGCTGTTCTATGGCGGCGCCGTCAAGGAGGATCCGCCCCTCATCGGCGTGCTCCAGTCCCGCGATAAGGCGCAGCAAGGTGGATTTACCGCAGCCGGAAGGCCCGATAAGCGAAACAAAGGACCCCGGCTTGATACGCAGGCTGATATCGGAAAGGACCGTGGCCATTTCTCCCCGCGGATCCTGAAACCGCTTGTCCACATGGGAAATGACGATTTCGCCTACCATTGGATAACTCCCTTCTGCCAAACCAATACCCTGTTCCGAACCTTGAAGAGCAGCGTGAGCAGCGCAAAGCAAGTCAAGGACATGACCATCAGCCCCGCGTACACGTTGGGGTAGGCCATCATTTCCTTCTGCCAGTTGATATACCAGCCAATTCCGTATTTCGCGCCAAGCATTTCCGCGGTGACCAGAGTCAGGAACGACGCGCATGTGCCGTTAAAAAAACCGAGGAACATGTGCGGCATGGCCGCGGGCACGCCTATTTTCCAAATGGCGCAGGTCCTGGAGGCGCCGAGCGTGGAGGCAATTTCAAAATATCCCTTTTCGATATTGGCAATGCCGCTGGCTGTAAGCACCGTGGTTGGGAACCACACCGCGAGACCAATAAGAAACGCGCTGGCTGAAACCACGGATGGGAAGCAAACCAAAACGACGGGAATCCAGGCCGTTGCCGGGATGGGGCCCAAAATACGAACCCACGGCAGAACCCAGTAGCGCGCGTGCCTGTTGAAGCCAATGGCAATACCCGTGAGGCAGCCGGTAATGATGCCCCCAACCCAGCCAAGAACTAGCAGCCGCAGCGAATAGGCAAGGCATTTGAGTAAAAAGGGCATATCCTCAAAAAACACGCCGAAGATATTGTCCGGCGAGGGAAAATACAGCACGGGCAGCAGGGCTGTTTTAGCCGTGAGAATATCGTAAAGGCAAAAGAGGAACAGCACCCCCGCGTAAAACGGAGCTTTGCGCGCAAAAGCTTCGCCCAGCTCTGGGAAAAAAATTCCGGCGGCAAAAAGGATCAGCACAAGCGCTGATACACCCAGCACCACAATAATAAGGTAAGGATGCTGCGCCGCGGGATGCTCGCCAGAATCAGGCACCCAGAGCGCTATGCCAAGGGTCACCATGGCTGCCAGCAAAAGCAGGACGGCATTTTTTAAACGAGTATGCGGCATAGTGCCTCCCCCATCGGCGCGAACCTTCTGTTTATAAACCTATCTATATACTAGGTTATATGTGGATAAAAAAAGCGGTAAGGAGTTTTCCCCCGCCGTACCATCAACCTACTATGTAAGTAGGTTTTTGCTCTTATACGCATCCGCCCGCGGCGCGTCAAGTATTTTTTTAGCGATACAGAAATTTTTTACGCGGCGAAAAAGAAGCCTCGCTCGTCCGCGTTCCCGCCGCCTTAGGGATCTTCCATTCGGCTACGGCGGCTGCCGGCGGGCAAATCTAACGCGCCTCGCTTTTACACACGCGCTTTTTTCCAGTACAATGGACACAGTTTTTTCTATTTGGAGCGACGCCATGGCGAAAAAAATTCTCATCCCGGAAATTCTCGACGAACCCACCGGCGCTAATAAGAAATCGCTGGATACCTCGGGGTACGAAAAAGCGTACAGCGAAGGCGACTTCTGGAGCAAAGCCCAAAAATACGCCCGCAAAGTCGGCATGGAGGGCATGCGTCACGCGCTGAGGCTTTATTACGCGCTTCAGAATCCGGAAATGCCCATGCGCACGAAAGCGATGATTTACGGCGCGCTGGGGTACTTTATTAGCCCCTTAGACCTTATCCCAGATTTCATTCCCGCCGTCGGCTTCACGGACGACATCTGGGCGCTGGCCGCGGCCATCGCCGTCGCGGCGACATATATTACAGACGAGACGCGGCGGCGGGCGGACGCCAAGCTAAAAGAGTGGTTTGGCGGCAGCGTGTAAGGTGGCATCGCGGATCTGACGCGCGGCAGGCGTGTGGGAAACGGCAATAGACACCCTAGACCCGCGCAAAGCATAAGCGCTACTCCGCCGGCTGGAAAACACGCCCGCTGCCCGGCGGATATGCCAGACCGTATACTTCGCCCCGAATAGGGAACAGATTCATAGGTCCCGGCAAGCGCTCGGCCTAAGCCCATCAGCATTATAGAAACAAAGGAGCCTGTATGACTCTGCGCGCAACATCCGGCGGCGAATCTAGCGCGCCGGAAAAAGAACGGCTGGAAACAGAAGACAGAGAGCTTGCTTTTTCGGCGGCGCAGCCCCGCGCCGAAAGGCTGGACCGCCTGCTCCGGCAGCAGGAAGAACTGGCGGCCTTTTCCCGCGAACGGCTGAAGCAGGCCGTGCTTGACGGGCTGTGCTTTGTGGATGGGGAACCCTGCGCCGACCCCTCGCGCAAAATCCGCCCTGGGCAGCGGATTGTCTTTTTTATCCAGGAACAGCGCGCTGAGCTTGTGCCATCCCACGCGCCGGTCGACGTCGTCTACGCGGACGAGGATATCGCGGTCGTAGCCAAGCCCGCCGGGCTGACGGTCCACCCCTGCCCCAGCTGCAAAGAAGAAACGCTGATCCACCGCCTGCTCGGGCGCTTTCCAAAGCTGGCTGAACAGGGGGGGCTTAGGCCGGGCATTGTGCATCGCCTAGACAAGGACACAAGCGGGCTTATGCTTGTTGCCCTAAGCGAACGCGCCCGCCTCAAGCTCGTCAGGGATTTTACCGAGCGGAAAGTACACAAAACCTACCTCGCTCTAGTTAGCAGCGTTCCCCCAGTTCACGGCCAATGCACTGAACCCATAGGGAGGCACGCGCGATGCAAGGTGAAAATGGCCGTCACCCGTTCAGGCCGCGAAGCGCTGACCGAATGGACGCGCCTCTACGCCTCTGAAAACGGCCGTTTTTCCCTGCTTGCGCTGCGGCCGCACACGGGCCGTACCCACCAGATCCGCGTGCATATGCGGCATGAAGGATATCCTCTGCTTGGCGACACGCTATACGGGGCCCCTAGGCAGCGGGACACATGGAAAGACCCTGCCCCGCGGCAAATGCTGCACGCATGGCGCCTAGCCTTCAGCCACCCTGTCACGGAAGAGAAGCTGGCTTTTGCCTGCCCGCCGCCGGAAGATTTTTGGGAGTCCGCCCGCCTTCTGCGCCGGCGCATGACGCGGCTTATTTTAACAGGCTGCCCCGGCTGCGGCAAATCGGCCTTTCTGCACGCTCTAGAAACGAAAGGAGTGCCCGTATGGAGCTCTGACGCCGAAGTAAAACGGCTCTACGCGCCTGGCGGCGAGGTAGCCTCCATGCTGAACATGCGCTATGGCAAGCGTTTTTTGAGCGAAGACGGCGGCGTCAGCAAGGCGGCCCTAGCGCAAGCCATGAAAAAAGAACCCGGATTCAGGGCCTCGCTGGAAGGAATAGTGCATCCCCTTGTTGGTGCGTCGCGGGAAGCGTTTTTCGCTCGAAACGAAGCCGCCGGATGCCTGCTGGCCGCGGCGGAAGTGCCCCTGTGGTTTGAAACCTTAGCGGCCCGCACCAAAACCGCCTATCCCGCCGCCGGTCCAACCTGCGTAGTCGGCGTGCACTGCGATCAGGAAATACGCTATAAGCGGCTGGCGGAAATCCGAGGATGGACGCCGGAAACCATTGCCGCCATTGATTCTTGGCAGTGGCCGGAACAAAAAAAAATGGCTGCCTGCGACAGAGTGGCGGACAACAGCGGCTCATTGGAAGCCCTACGAGAAACCGCCGCCCTCATGATCCAAGACATCCGCGCCGACATGGCGGAAACGGAAAAACGCTGGCTTGCGGATCTCCAAAAGCGTCTCGAAAACTACCCTTGGAACACGGCCGGCGAGCCGGCATGAAACGAAGGCCGTGAAGCTGTTCGCGAAACACCCGCCCAGCCCTTTGGATCTGCCGATCTAACGAGCTTGAGACCTACGCGGAGAAGGGCGGCCAAAGAGTCTTGCCCTGATTTCAAGATCTGGGCGCATTAAGCAAAGCTTCGGCTGCGGGGATACTGCCTCCCAAAGGACGCGGAGCGGCGGCCGGCTGTGCGGTTGGGCCCCGCGGCATGATGATCGCCATCGCAGAGCATGCGCGCCGTCATCGCGGACGCTATGCGCCGCACGTTGACAACGTAAAGGGGAAAGTGTACACGAGAAACGTATTTTATATGGATTGAGAACTAGGAGCAAACCATGAAGCTCTACATCGCAATGTATCATTATGTTCGGGATTTGCGTAACTCGCGCTATCCGAAAATAAAAGGGCTTGATGTCGCGGCTTTTCGCGAGCAGATAGCCTTTTTCAAGCGCGATTTTAACTTCGTGACAATGGAAGATGTAATGGACGCCGCGAGCGGAAACGCCCAGCTTCCGGAGAACGCGCTCCTCCTTACGTTCGATGATGGATATTCGGATCATTATGATTACGTTTTCCCCATTCTAAAAGAAGAGCGTGTACAAGGCTCTTTCTTCATCGTTGGGAAAACGCTCGTGTCGAATCAACTATTGAATGTGAACCGAATCCACTATCTTTTGGCGAGCGCGGACGAGAGGACGCTCTTGCCGGCGCTGACAAAATATATGAACGATGCCAGACGCATGGGGGGGGGGGGGAACGAATGTAATTACCCCTGCACCGAGGAACTGTATCAAAAATACGCGGTCGCGAACCGCTTTGACAACGCGGAGACCATTTTCATCAAAAGAATGCTTCAAACGGTATTGCCGGAGCCGGTCCGGGTTCATATCGCGAAGGAACTGTTCAAAGAATTTGTAGGCGAATCGGAAGATCAACTCTCGAAGGAACTATACCTAAATAGAAAACAGCTAAAGACCATGAAAGAGCATGGCATGTACATCGGGGTACACGGATATGAACATTACTGGCTTGGCAACCTCCCCGACGCGCAAATGAAAAAAGATATTGATCAAGCGCTGGATGCGCTGGACGAGTTTATTGACAAAAAGCAGTGGGTCATGAATTTCCCTTACGGAAATTACAACGATGGCGTGCTTGACTATGTGAGAGCGATGGGGGCGTGCATCGGTCTTACAACAAAAGTGAGAATCGCCGAGATTGGAAAAGATTCGGCGTTGCTGCTGCCAAGGCTTGATTGCAACGATTTTCCGCCTAAGAGCGAAAATTATAAAAACATGTTGGAGGCTCATCATGGGAAATAGCTATGATGAGCAATATGAATTCAGAATAGCGACTGTCAACGACATAGACGCTATCATGGATTTTATCGATCGTCATTGGAAGAAAAACCATATCATGGCAGTACACCGGGATTTTTTCGAATACGAATTTCTTGAAGAGGACGGAACCGTTAATTTTTTGATGGCCATCGATAAGAAAAAAAACACGATCGAATGTCTCAACGGTTTCCTCAAAGCGTCTCACGACAAAGAACATATGGATGTCTGGGGAAGTATTTGGAAAGTGCTGGACGGCAATATGGGCATGCTGGGCGCCGAATTAATAAAGCGAAGAAAAGACTTGATCGGGTGCAGGTGCGACTTGTGTGTAGGAGATAATCCGAAAACGGCGATCCCAGTGCTTAAGACTTTGCTCAAGAGATATACCGCGAAAATGCAGCATTATTATATCCTGGCGGAGAGGAACGACTATAAAATAGCCAAAATCGAGTACGCTCCCAAAAGAACCGGCGGTTACGCGAATCGCTATGATGTGATCCAATTAGGCAGCATCGCCGAGGTAAAAAAGAGATTCGATTGGAGAGCGTATCGTAACGATATTCCCTATAAAGACGATTGGTACATCGATCATAGGTTTTTCAAACATCCGGTTTACGTTTACGAAGTGTACGGGATTGAAAAAGAAGGTAGCGTCAAAGCGCTTGCCGTGTTCCGAAAGCAAGAATACGCGGATAGGGTAGCGATCCGTTTCGTAGATTATATCGGAGATAGAACAGCTATATCCGGCATGGGAGCTTTCTTGGAGAAAATGCTAAAGGAGACCGAGGACGCGGAGTATATAGACTTTTATTGCGCCGGATTGGCGGAAGAGGATGTTCTGGCCGCGGGATTTAGCGTGCTCGGCGACGGCGACGCGAACATAATCCCGAACTATTTTGGGCCGTTTTTGCAAAAAAACATAGACATATGGGTAGATTCTAGAGAAAAGACTTCGCTGTTTACAAAAGCGGACGCGGACCAGGACAGACCAAACGTCATGGGAAAAAGGAGAATGTAGAAATGAAAAATTCGGTGCTGAGCTGGCTAGACGAAACTGCCAAGAGACTACCGGATAAAGTTGCCGTGGCGGATGAATCCGGAAAAATAACATACCGGGAATATAGGAACAAAAGTCTCGCGCTTGCGAGAAGGATCCTTGACATCAATAAAAGCGAGACAAAAAAGCCTGTTGTGATTTACCTTGAGAAAGGCAAAGAAGTCTTGGTGTCTTTTATGGGAGTGGCCTATAGCGGGTGCTTCTATTCGCCCATAGATACAGACATGCCGAAGTCCAGAGTCGATAAGATATTGGAAATATTGGCGCCAGAGATTGTGATTACAACGAACGAACTCAAGGAAAGTTTCGAAAAATTCAACTTCCGCGGTTCCTACGTCATCTATGAGGATGTGAACTGTTTGCCTGACGATGAGGACGCGGTTGTTCCGTATCTGGATAAAATCATTGATACGGATTTGCTCTTTGTTTTGTTTACCTCCGGATCCACAGGCGTGCCCAAGGGAGTGTCGAATTGCCACCGTTCCGTCATTGATTACACGGATTGGTTTACCGAGACATTTGACATATCCTCGGATGACACATTTGGAAACCAGGCTCCTTTTTACTTTGATAACTCTACATTAGATATTTACGTCTGCATGAAAACGGGAGCGGCCCTTTATATTATCCCCAAAAAATTATTTTTCCAACCCGTCTTGCTTCTTGAGTACATCAGAGACAATAACATCAATACGATTTTCTGGGTGCCATCCGCGCTCACTGTTGTCTCGAAACTGAAGGCATTCCGGAACGTGGATCTTACAGGAGTGCTGAAAAGAGTCCTGTTCTGCGGAGAAGTGATGCCAACAAGGCAGCTTAATATTTGGAGAAAATTTCTTCCCGGCGTTACGTACGCGAACCTATACGGCCCTACGGAGATTACGGTCGCGTGCACGTATTATATTGTGGACAGAGATTTTTCGGACAGCGAGCCGCTGCCCATTGGCATTCCCATGCGGAATACAGATATACTCGTTTTAAACAGCGATAATAAGCCCGTTACCGGAGACGAGATTGGCGAACTGTGCGTAAGGGGAACTTCCCTCGCCATGGGATATTATAACAATCCCGAAAAAACGCAGGCCGCGTTCGTCCAAAATCCGCTGAACAAGGCCGTGCCGGAGATAATTTATCGAACCGGCGATCTTGTAAAATACAACAAGTATGGAGAGATACTTTATCTTTCCAGAAAAGACTTCCAAATCAAGCACCTCGGCCATAGGATTGAGCTAGGCGAGATCGAAACGGCCGTTTCGTCGCTGGAGGAAGTCACGCTGAATTGCTGCCTGTACGACGAAAAACACCAGAAGATTGTGTTGTTCGTAGACGCGGATCTTAACCGCGATTTCATAAAAGAACGGATAGAGAAACTTGTTCCGGACTATATGATACCCGGAAAGGTTATATATTTAGAAGAAATGCCCATAAACGCCAACGGAAAGATTGACAGGAAAAAGCTTAAGGAGTTTCTATGATGAATGGCTGCCAATTTGATCATGTGGCCGTTATAGGCTATGGGGTTGTGACTGGCGAGGTGCTCAAGTCGGTTCATAACAATGCCTCTCGATATGGATATACGGACGAATATATCGAATATGAAGTGTATCCGTTTAATACGGCTAAGAAATTCGCCGGCGCAGCGGGAATCAGGTGGAATGTTATAGAAGACAAAAAAAAACTTACGGACTATTTTGAAGAACTATTGACAAAGAAAACGCTTATCATAAGCCCGAGCAACAATTATCTTTTCCCTGCGAAGATTATTTCCAATCGTAACGCGAAAATCATTAACTTCCATAATGCGCTCCTCCCTGATTTGCCCGGGAGGAATGCGCCAAGCTGGGCGATTTATGAAGGAAAAGACTATACTGGAATAACTTGGCACTATGTGGCGGAAGATATAGATACCGGAGATATTATCGTCCAGAAAAAATGCAAAATAAGCGCGGATACCAAGGCATACGAGCTAGTAGCTATGCAGATGAAGATGGCGGCCGACGCGTTTATTGAGTGCTATGAATCAGTGCTTACTGGAACTGTCCAAACAAGAAAACAGCATATTGACGCGAATAGGAAACTTTATAAGTCCTATGAGATTCCAGGAGGCGGTTATTTTAACCTAGACGATCCTCCGGAAAAAATATATAGGCTGCTGCGATCAATGGATTACGGGAAAAACGATATCTTCCCTTTGCCCAGATCTATGAAGGACGGTCGAGTTATCCAAATCAAAAGATACAAAAAGGTGCCCGTCTCCGATGTAGCCGAGCGTCAAGATAGGATTTATCTGCCAATGGATGCGGAAAACCGCCTAATGCTCAGGTACGAGACGGTCGATAGCGAATAAGAACGTCCCAATGCGCGTCGCATGGATAAGTCGGCAGTGAGGCCAATTCATATAACATCACAATAAAAAAGGGAGATGGAAAACCATGGAAGAAAAAGTGTTAGCGGTATTGGAGAAAGTCAATAAGGACATTGTCTCATATGACGGAGATAATTTATTCGACGCGGGTATCCTCGACTCTATCCAGGCGGTAGAATTAGTCGCGGCGCTTGAAGACGCGTTCGATATTGACATTGACGCCGGCTACGTTGTCGAGGACAATTTTAAGACTAAAGAAGCCATTATCGCGATGGTTAAAAATTTGGCTCCTCGCTCATGACAGGGTGGAAATCAGGAATAAAGACAGCTTTTCGCCCGCGGACGCTATCTGCGCCCCCGCCAAGCCAAGATGCTTGATTCGCGCTGCGCGTCGGCGGCCGCTCTTAAGCCCCCGGTACGGGCTTTTAGGCGAAGACCGCGTAAAAAAGGCGCGGGACGGTTTCGTCCCGCGCCTTGCCGCGTTCGGCCTTACGCGGAAAAACTAGAGGATCTCCGCCCCATCCTCGGTAACCAGCGCCATATGTTCCCAGCGGACTCCGCCCCATTCGGGGTAATATAACCCTGGCTCCACCGTAACGACCATGCCGGCTTCCAGTCGGCTTGTGCTGCGGGAATTCAAATACGGCCCTTCGTGCGTTTCCAGGCCGACTCCATGGCCCAGCCCGTGGGTAAAGGCGTTTTCCACGCCGTGCGCGGCAAAAAAATCCCAGGCCACCGCGTACACGTCGCGGGCGCGGATTCCCGGCCGGATCGCGGCGATCGCCCGCTTCTGCGCCTCCCGCGTCAGCTCCAGCGCGCGCTTGAAGTGGTCCGCCGCTTTTTCGCCAACCCAAAACGTGCGCGTCTGGTCGGAGCAATAGCCATCTACTCTGCAGCCCACATCCGCCAAAAGAGGCCCCCCGGGAAGAACGCGGACCTCGGGCGAAGGAATGGCATGGGGCAGCGCCGCGTTCGGCCCATAGGCGACAATACTGGCAAAGGCCAGTTCGGAAGCCCCGCGCTCACGGAAATATCGTTCCGCGGCCCAAGCGAGTTCTGTTTCGGAAGGTCCGCCGCAAAACTGCGAGGGAAGCCATTCCAGCATTTGCCGGGTAAGCGTGCAGGATCGCCGCATCCGGCGGATTTCATCCTCGTCCTTGCACAGGCGGAAACGGTCCGCCAGACCGTCCGCCCGGCGCAGTTCGCAACCCTTCAGCGCGCCCGAAAGATCTTCCCACGCGGCAAGGCTCAGGGTCGCAGCTTCAAAGCCAACGGGCGCGGAAAACCTGCGGCTAAAAAAATCGCCTATGGCCCGAAACGGCGCGTTGCTGTAAATAAAAACGCGCTCGGGATCCCACAGGCGGCGCGCCGCGTCCTGGTAGCGGGCGTCGGTGCAGAGCCAGTCCCCGTCGTCGGCGGCGCCGATTAGCAAATGCCCGGCGCTTTCATTGGGCTGCGGGTCATGAAGTTCAAATCCGGAATAATAGTAACGGGTGGCAGGGGAGCTGACGAGCAAGGCCCCAAACCCCGCCTCGCAAAGAGCGTCTTTCAGCGCCTCGCGGCGTTTCTCGTATATACTACCCATTTCGTCTTTCCTATCGTCAACTATCCGCTACCGCATTTTGCGAATGCGGAGGCGGCGAATCTAGTTCTTGAGGCTGTGGATAGGCGCCGGAATGCGCCCGCCGTGCGCGATAAACGCCGAGGAATCCCCCCCGGGCGCGGGGATAATGTACGCCTCTCCAAGCAGCCCGCCGAAGCTGGCCTTCTCGCCCGCCCCCTTGCCGGGAACGGGAATCACGCGCACGGCCGTTGTTTTCGCGTTGATCATACCAATGGCCATTTCATCCGCGATAATGCCGGAAATGGTCGCGGCGGAGGTATCGCCGGGAATAGCGATCATATCCAGCCCCACGGAGCAGACGCTGGTCAGCGCTTCGAGCTTTTCCAGGCTCAAGGCGCCGCCGCGCGTTGCCGCCTCGATGCTGGAATCTTCCGAAACGGGGATAAATGCGCCGGAAAGCCCGCCCACATGGGAGGAAGCGAAGGAGCCGCCTTTTTTCACCGCGTCGTTAAGCATGGCCAGCGCCGCGGTGGAACCCGGCGCGCCAATGGAAGAAAGCCCCAGACTCTGGAAAATCTCACCTACGGAGTCGCCTACGGCCGGCGTAGGAGCAAGGGAAAGATCCGCCACGCCAAAGGGCACTTTAAGGCGCCTGGCCACTTCCCGGCCGATGATTTCGCCCACGCGGGTCACCTTGTAGGCGGTGTTTTTTATTACTTCCGCGGCTTCCCCCAAAGTAAGCTTCGGGTTGCGCTCCGCAGCGCGGTCAACGGCCTTTTTTACGACACCCGGGCCGGACACGCCCACATTGATCACCACATCCGGCTCGCCGATGCCAAGATAAGCGCCGGCCATGAAGGGCACATCGGAAGGAATATTGGTGAAGACCACAAGCTTGGCGCAGCCTATGCCGTCGCGGTCCGCCGTGGCCGCGGCCACGTCTAGGATAGTACGGCCCATCAAATCCACGGCGTCCATGTTGATGCCGCAGCGCGAGGAGCCGACGTTGATGGAGGAGCAAATGCGGTCGGTCATGGCTAAAGCTTCCGGCAGGGAGTCAATCAGCGCCCGCTCGCCGGGGGTAATGCCCTTTTCCACGAGGCAGCCGAAGCCGCCCAAAAAGTCCACACTGGCCATTTTTGCGGATTCATCCAGCACGCGGCAGGCCCTGACCATCTGATCCCGGCTAAACGACGCGCCGACGACCCCTATGGGGCTTACGCTGATGCGCTTGTTGACCACGGGGATGCCGTAGCGCGCACCGACCTCGTCGCATACGGAAACCAGCGCGGAGGCGTATTTATTAATTTTAGCGCGCGCCTTATACGCGAACATATCAAAATCATGGCTGGCGCAGTCGAACAAATTAATACCTAGGGTCACGGTGCGAACATCCAAATGCTCGTTGCGGAGCATATTGAGCGTGCTCAAAACCTCATGTTCGGTAAGCATGGAACGTCCTTGGTTCAAAGGTCAAATCAAGGTCAGATCGTTGAGATCCTATGCAGCGCCTCAAAAATATCCCGATGCTGTATGCTGACCCGGAGCCCCAGCTCCTCCCCCTTGCCCAGCAGAGTTAGGCGAAACGCGTTGCGGTCTACGCTCACCGGAAGGGCGATCTCAAACACCAGCAAGCAGGCATCCTCCCCCTCCGCGGGAAGCATGGCCTTCAGGCTCTCGATATTCACCGCATGGTCGAACAAAATCTTCGAAATGGAGGCGATAACGTTCGGGCGGTCGCGGCCCGTTACGGTAATGACAAAAGGCTCGCTTTCCTCAGGCTTCTTCTCCGCGGCGTTTTGCTCAAAGGGATAAATATGCACGGTAAGGTGCATTTTTCTGCGGGCGATGCCGGCCTCTATCCGCTCCTTAATGCGCGCCTGCTCCGTCCCCCGAGGAAGAGCGGCGACAAAAATAGAGGCGAACTGCCCCTGGAGGATAGTCTGCGTCATGGCCTCGATGTTCACATGGGCCTGGGCCAGCGTTTCCGCTACGGTGTAAACAACGCCCGGACAATCCAGCCCGACGACGCTAATAACCGCGGTTTCCATGAGGGCGTTGCCCCTTTTATTCATGCTCATTTTCTGCGAATTCCTTGGCAAGAGGCGCGCTCCTTTTTTTACTGCGTTATTCCTGGGAGCTATATCCCTTTTATCCGCTCGCGCGCGGCAAAACCGGCATGTGGAACAAATAGTAAGGGGACTTGCCCTTTTGGCAAGGGGAATAATTTCCCTTTTCTTCACTTGCGCGCGGCAAAGAGCGTTGCTAAAGAACAAATAGTAAGGAAAGCTCGCGCCCGGGAGGGCCTTTCCGTTAGCAAAGCGAGACGGCACATGACAGCGAAAATTCTTATTATCGATGATGAAGAGGCTATCCGCCTTTCCCTCCGCGGCATCCTAGAGGACGAGGGCTACGAAGTGCTGGAGGCCGAATCGGCCGAAGAGGGCCTTGCCGTTGTGGACGGCGCCGCGCCGGACCTGGTTTTCCTAGACATCTGGCTGCCGGGCATGGACGGCTTAGCCGCGCTAGGCGTACTGCAGGCCGCCCATCCCAAACTTCCCGTCATCATCATTTCCGGACACGGCACCATAGAAACGGCGGTCGCCTCCATCCGTCAAGGCGCGTACGATTTTATTGAAAAGCCTCTCTCCTTAGATAAAACCGTCATCATCACGGCGCGCGCACTGGAAACCTGCGCCCTTCGCCGGGAAAACGCCCTGCTCAAAACCTTTCAGCCGGAGCAGGACCAGCTTGTAGGCCAATCCCCGGCTATGAAAGAATTTAAAGAAATGCTGCGCCGCGTCGCGCCAACGGACGCCTGGGTGCTCCTAACCGGCGAAAACGGCACGGGCAAGGAGCTTGCCGCGCGCGCCCTCCACGCGGGCAGCCGCCGGGCTTCCGCGCCCATGATTGCCGTAAACTGCGCCGCCATTCCCGACGACCTCATCGAAAGCGAACTCTTCGGCCACGAAAAGGGCGCCTTCACCAGCGCCGAGGGCACCCGCGTCGGCCGCTTTGAACTGGCGCACAAAGGAACCCTCTTCCTAGATGAAATCGGCGACATGAGCCTGCGCACCCAGGCGAAAATCCTGCGCATCCTCCAGGAACAATGCTTTGAACGGGTGGGCGGAACGCACACCATCAAGGTCAATGTGCGGGTTATCGCCGCCACGAACAAGAACCTTGAAGAATCCATTGCCGAGGGCAAATTCCGCGAGGACCTCTATTACCGCCTGCGGGTGGTGCCCCTGCATCTGCCGCCGCTGCGGGAGCGCACGGGCGACGTGCGCCCGCTCCTAAAAACATTTCTCCGGCGTCAAAGCGTCGCCCACGGCATCGTTCCGCCCAGCTTCACCGAAGAGGCGCTGCAGATGCTGGAGGCCTACAGCTGGCCGGGCAATGTCCGCGAGCTTAGGAATTTCGCCGAGCGCATGGGCATCCTCTTTTCCGGGCGCGTCATCGAATCCTCCGCCCTGCCCCAGGAAATCAAAGGGCAGCAGCCCCAGGCGGCCGCGCCGCCCCAGATGGAAGACTCCCTGCTCCGCCAGGATTTCAGAACCGCGCGCGCCATGTTTGAAACCCGCTACCTGACCGCCCGCCTCAGAGAATGCGGCGGCAACATCACGCGGCTTGCCGAATCCATCGGCCTTGAACGCAGCTACCTGCACCGCAAGCTGAAGGCCTGCGGCATCAAGACGGAATAGCGACGCCGCCGAACCGGATCACGCTTCCTTCGGAGCGCCAAGCCGCATCTTGAAATCGCCGTAGCCAAAATTCGTGAGTCTGATTAAGCCGCCGCTGCGCCCCCGTCTCCACAGATTGGGAAGGGGCATCCCGTTAAACGTATTGTTCTTGCACATGGAATAGACGGCCATATCGCCAAAGACAAGCGTATCTCCTTCCACCAGCGGCTGCGGGAATCTGTATTCGCCTATGATATCGCCGGCGAGACACGTGGGCCCTGCCAAGCGGAAGGACTCTTCTCCGCCGCACGCGCCGTACAGCGGCGGCGTATACGGCATTTCAATAACATCGGGCATGTGGCAGGCCGCGCTTGCGTCCACAATGGCCGTGCGCAGACCCGCGTTGTCCACAATGTCCAGAACCCTGCACACTAGGTATCCCGCGTTCAGCGCCACGGCCTCGCCGGGCTCAAGATAGACGGCGACACCCCACTTCTCCCGCGCGCGGCGCACGCACCGTTCCAAGCGGGCGAGATCGTATCCCCGGCGCGTAATGTGGTGCCCTCCGCCCATGTTGAGCCATTTCATCCGCGACAGAATCCCGCCAAAGCGGTCCTCCACCGCGGCCATCGTTATTTCCAGGGCGTCGGAATCCTGCTCGCAAAGCGTATGGAAGTGCAGACCGTCGAGCAGGTCAATAAGTCCCGGCTCCATCTCCCTGTCCCACACAGCTCTCGTTGTTCCCAGCCTGCTCCCCGGTGCGCACGGATCATAAATGGCACGGCCTTTCTGCGTGGAGCGTTCCGGATTTATCCGCAGCCCGACGCTTAGACCGGCGGCCTTCGCCCTGAAGCCGAACTTACGCAGCTGCGCGGGAGAGTTAAACACCATGTGGTCCGCGTAGCTAAAGAGCTCGCCGATTTGCTCTTCGGAATAGGCCGCGCAAAAAACATGGACTTCTTTCCCCGGCATTTCCTCCCTGCCAAGGCGGGCTTCAAACAGCCCGCTGGCCTCCGCGCCGGTAAGAACGTGAGCGATTTCAGGATAAAAATCAAAACAGGAAAAAGCCTTTTGCGCCAGCAGAATCCCGCAGCCCGTACGCTCCATCACGGAGGCCAGTACACGGCAGTTCGCGGCAATGCGGCTTTCCTCAATAACATAGGCCGGCGTGGCGATAGCCCCAAAAATTGCTTCCGGAGCCTCGCCGCGCAGCGCCGCGAACGGCGGCCGATCGTCGCAGACGGCCGCCATCAGTCCACCAGCACGGGAGAACGGTTTTCATTTCTGGACAGCCCGTACGTTTCGAGCGCTTCCAGAAAAGGATCCGGATCGAACTCCTCGACGGTACGCACGCCTGCAGCCGTCCATTTGCCGGTCAGCAGCATAAGCGCACCGCACATGGCGGGAACGCCCGTGGTATAGCTTACGGCCTGGCTCTCCGTCTCGCGGTAGCATTCCTGGTGGTCGCAAACGTTATAAATATAGTAGGCTTTTTCCCGCCCGTTCTTTCTGCCGGTAAAAACGCAGCCGATATTGGTTTTGCCTTTTGTGCGGGGGCCGAGCGAAGCGGGGTCGGGCAGAAGGGCCTTCAGGAACTTAATGGGCACAATCTGCCGTCCCTCGAACGCAACGGGCGTTGTGGAAAGCATGCCGACATTTTCGAGGCACTTCATATGCGTTAGATAGCTTTGCCCGAACGTCATAAAAAAGCGGATGCGCTTCGCCTCCGGGATATTCAGGGCGAGGGATTCGATCTCCTCGTGATGCAGAAGGTACATGTCTTTCTTACCGACCTTGTCAAAATCGTATTCCCGCTTAATGCTCATGGCCGGAACCTCGACCCAGCGCCCGTTCTCCCAGTAGCTGCCCGGGGCGGAGACTTCGCGCAGGTTGACCTCGGGATTAAAATTCGTCGCAAAAGGGTAGCCGTGGTCGCCGCCGTTGCAGTCGAGAATATCGATAGTGTCGATAGTATCAAACTCGTGCTTCTTCGCGTAGGCGCAGTACGCCTGCGTCACACCGGGGTCAAAGCCGCAGCCAAGCAGGGCGGTTAACCCTGCCTTTTCAAACTTCTCGCGGTACGCCCATTGCCAGCTGTAATCAAAATAGGCGGAAAAGCCCTTTTCCCTGCAGCGCTTTTCGTAAACAGCCCGCCACACGGGATCTCCGGTATCCTCCGGCTCGTAGTTCGCCGTATCCATATAGTTGACACGGCAGGCAAGGCACGCGTCCATGACGCTCAGATCCTGATAGGGAAGGGCTATGTTCATAACCAGGTCCGGCTTGTAGCTTTCAATCAAAGCGGTCAGCTCGCGAACATTGTCTGCGTCAACGCGCGCCGTTGTAATGGCAGCGGCCGTCCTACCCTTGAGCGCCGCGGCGAGCCTGTCGCATTTGGCCTTTGTCCTGCTGGCGATGCAAAGATCGGTAAAAACCCCGTCGGCCTGGCAGCACTTGCGAATCGCCACCGATGCCACTCCGCCGCATCCAATAACTAACACCCTGCTCATTTCTTCTTCTCTCTTCTTATCGGCTTAAAGCGAGGATAAGCTCGCGCAGCACTTTCGCGGCCACCGCGGTTGAAGCGCCGCTTGCGTCCAGCATTGGCGCGAGTTCGTTGATGTCCGCCGCGACCACATTGGCCTCTCCGGCTATGCGGACCGCCCGCAAAAGCTGCAGGAAGCTTACTCCTCCGGCCTCCGGAGTGCCCGTTCCGGGAAAAACGGAAGGATCGAGGCAATCAAGGTCAACGCTCAGGTAAACGGGCGCCTGCTCGGAGCGCAGATTTTCAATCAGTTCCGGAAGCCCACCGAAATCAAACTTGCGCATTCGCGTATGCCGCTCCGCGAAACGGAATTCTTCCCGTTCGCCGCTGCGAATGCAAAACTGGTAGATGCGCCCATCCCCCACAATTTCGTGGCATCTGCGCATCACGCACGCGTGGCTGAGCCGCGCCCCCAGGTAATCGGAGCGCAGATCCGCGTGCGCGTCGAAATGAACGATACGCAGGGATGGGAAATGCCGGACCGCGGCCCGCACGCTACCCAGCGTTACAAGATGCTCGCCGCCGATGAGAAGCGGCAGCTTGCCGGCCGCGAGGATCTCTTCGGCGCGGGCTTCTATGGCTTTGAGAGCCGCTTCCGGGCTGCCGAAGCAAAGCTCCAGATCGCCGGAATCAAAAACCGCAGCATCCACTAAATCCTTGTCCTGATAGGGGCTGTAGGTTTCAAGGCCAAAGCTTTCGTGCCTGATGGCGGCGGAACCAAAGCGGGCGCCTGGGCGGAAGCTGGTAGTCGAATCAAAGGGAGCCCCGAAAAGGACGATGGAAGCCTTTTCAAAATCCGCACCGCAGCCTACGAACGTTTCAACATTCCTTTCCATCAACGCGTTTCAACCTCCAGCAGCAGGTTTTCGAGAAAGGCGGGCAGATAAAACGCGCCGACATGCAGCTTTGTCGTGTAGTAGCGTGTCTGAAGATTGAGGGATTTCCACCTTTCGGCGTTAAGGTCGTCGATGGGATGGTATTTTTTGCTGGCGAAGCCAAAAAGCCAGTACCCGGCCGCGTAGGTCGGGATATGCGCCTGATACACGCGGCTGATGGGGAAAGTGCGCGCGATCTGCTTATGGCTGCGCTGCATCTCCTCGGCGTCGTGCCGATAAAAAGGGCTGCCCTGCTGGTTAACTAGGATGCCGTCTTCTCTGAGGGCGTTCCAGCAGATACCGTAAAATTCCCGCGTAAAATAGGCTTCGAGGGGACCGAAGGGATCGGTGGAATCCACGATAATCAAATCATATTCCGCCGTTCTCCGCCGGATAAAGCGCAGGGCGTTGTCGAAATAAATGTGGACTCTGCTGTCGTCGAGGCGGCAGGCGTTTTCCGGCAGATAGATGCGGCAGGCGTCGATAACGGCGGGATCCATCTCGACCAGGTCTATACGGCTGATTTTATCGTAGCGCGCGAGCTCCCGCACGACGCCGCCGTCTCCCGCGCCGATAACAAGCACTTCGTTAACATAGGGATGGACGGACATGGGCACGTGGGTGATCATCTCGTCGTAGATAAACTCGTCGCGCTCGGTCAGCATAACGTTGCCGTCTAGCGCGAGTACTCTGCCGAATTCGGGGGTATCGAAGATATCAATCTGCTGGAACTCGCTTTTTTTGGAGTAAAGATGCTTGTCAACACGAATACTGTGCTTGACATCCGGCGTATGAAATTCGCTGAACCAAAGCTCCATGGATGCCTCCTCAGGCAAGCACGTTGATGTTGCGTATCTCGGGATCCTCGGGGCCGGTCATAGAACAGCCCTTTTCCTTCGCGTATTCAATATAGCCGAGGATATCGGATGTAACCCGTTCTCCAGGCGCCAAAATCGGGATGCCGGGGGGATAGCACATAATGAACTCGCTGCAGACAAGCCCTTCGCTTTCACGCAGAGAAACACTCTTTTTCCGCGCGTAAAAGGCCTGCTGGGGACTCATCACAACCTCCGGAGCAATATACTCCTGGCTGAGAAGCCCCCGGGAATCCTTCTGGTAGCGCCTCCTGATTTCGGCGAGAGCGCTAACTAGCCGTTCTAAGTCCTGCAATCTGTCCCCTATGGAAAGATAAGCCAAAATATTGCCGATCTCCCCGAATTCTATCTGAATGTCGTATTCGTCGCGGAGCAGGTCGTAAACCTCGATACCCGCCAGGCCGATTTCTCTAGTGTGTATGCTCAGTTTCGTGGAATCGAAGTCAAATATGGAATTGCCGTTAATCAATTCCTTGCCAAAGGCGTAATAGCCGCCGATGGCGTTTATTTCGTCCCTGGCGTAGTCCGCCATAAAAACGACCTTTGAAAAGACTTTCCTGCCGTGCAGGGCGAGGTTGCGGCGCGAGATGTCTAAGCTAGACATAAGCAGATAGCTGCCGGACGTGGTCTGGGTAAGGTTGATGATCTTGCGCACATGG
The DNA here is from genome assembly GCA_964460575.1 of uncultured Desulfovibrionaceae bacterium. Classification (GTDB taxonomy): domain Bacteria; phylum Desulfobacterota; class Desulfovibrionia; order Desulfovibrionales; family Desulfovibrionaceae; genus Avidesulfovibrio. The sequence continues at coordinate 20,962 of CAYWQK010000004.1, forward strand.
CCGGCGTTGACATTAGGCCCCGTGAGAAGCAGGCTGGACTGGGTCAGGCTGCCGCCGGACTTGTGCATTGAAACAGCGGACATGTCGGCGCCGCACGCCATCGCCGTAACGGGCATGCCGCCGCCGAAGTAAAAATGCGTTCCGTGGGCCTCGTCGACGACGCAGGTCATGCCGGCGTCGTGCGCCATCTTAACAATAGCCCGCAAATCGCTGCAAACGCCGTAATAGGTGGGGTTGTTGACAAGAACCGTCACCGCGTCGGGATTCTCGGCGATGGCTCTGGCGACCTGTTCCCGCTCCATGCCGAGCGAAATACCCAGGCTCCTGTCGACGTCGGGATTAACATAGACGGGAACGGCGCCGCATAGAACCAGAGCGTTAATGACGCTCTGGTGCACATTGCGGGGCAGGATGATCTTGTCGCCGCGCTTGCACATGGAAAGCACCATGGTCTGCACGGAGCTTGTCGTACCTCCCACCATCAAAAAGGCGTGGGCGGCGCCGAACGCGTCCGCCGCCAGAATTTCCGCCTCGCGGATAACGGAAATGGGGTGGCAGAGATTATCTAGCGGCTTCATGCTGTTGACGTCGATGCTAACGCACCGCTCGCCCAAAAAGGCTTTTAGCTCGGGGTTGCCGCGCCCCCGCTTATGCCCGGGGACGTCAAAGGGCACGACCCGCATCTGGCGGAATTTATTTAAAGCCTCGTAGATTGGCGCCCGTGTGTGGTCAAGCCTATATTTTTTCATTCCTACCTCGCGGATAATAAAAAACGCAGGCTGCGCTGCTTGCAGCTTGCGTTTTAAAGAAGGCGCCTTCACGTCCCGAAGGAAAAACTCCGGGCGCCCGCCCCGTCTTCAGGGACGCGAATAAACGACTCCGGCGCATAGCGTCTTGAAAGCAATGATACTTCTACTCTTCACAAGCCCGCGCGGCGCGCATTTCGTTACAGATCGACCAACGTATAAAAACGAACCGGCGGCGCAGCGCCGCTGGCTCAACCGGTAAGGCGGAAAACCGCCGTTCGGCGGCGGACCCGGCTCTGTCCGTATGGCCTTAAACTCACGCTGAGTAGTCCGTAATTATCGCTTTATGGGCCCTTGCGGAATATCCACGGAAATTTTGTATGTGAATGCCGCCCTTTTTGTCAAGAACCGCCGATCTGTCGCTCGGGCCACGGCGGGAGCGCCGAAGCGTTCCGCGCCCGGCAACCTTCCCAAAAAAGAAGGGCGAAGGAAATCCCCGCCCTATTTTCACGCGCTAACGCGCGGACAGGATTTACCGCTTCAGCGTCGGCGCAAAGCGCGGCCCGCGCCGGCGTCCTGTCATGGCGCGCTTATCGTCAATCAGTTGAGAATCTCAAAGCGGTCCACGTCGATTTCGGTCGCTTTGAACACTTCCTGTTCCACTTCGCCGTAGAGGCGCACGGTCTGGTTCGGCGTGAGGCTGCGGCCAATAAAGAGTTTGTCGTCGATGCTGACCTCTATCTTTCCCGTCCGATCTTCAAACATGTAATGCTCATGCTTGGGCAAGGCGCCTATGACTCGGCCTTCCAAAACGCAGCGCGTATCGTCGCGGGCTCTCTTGGCCTGGGCCACGGTGGTCACTCCGGCCCCGCCAATGGCGGGTCCGCTATAACCGCTCTGCCCGTTATCGGGCGCGGCCACGGCGGGAGCGCAAAGAAGTAAGCTCAAGACGGATGCTACAAGAATTCGGCGCATGAGAGCGAACCTCCTTTTGTTTTTCCTCAGTATAAAAGCAGAAATACGAAACAGGCAAGTTTTTTTATAGTCTAAGCCGGACACGGAAACAAAGGAAAACGGGAAAGATTGCCAAAAAAAAGCGCTCAAACAATCCAACTAACGGAGGTCCCCATTGTTTGAGCGCCGGCTATAGAGGTATCATCACTCTATATTTTTTTTGTACGCTGGCCCGGATTGCGTGTCAAAGACAAAAAAGGCGGGGCGGCGCCCCCCGGCCTTAGCGGCTTCTTCCGTCCTGCTCCGTTTCCGCCGTTTGCTTTTCGCGTGAAAAAGCATGAAACAAAAACGGATGCGAAGCCAACGGGAGCTAAGGGAGGGCGTATGGCGACGTTTCGGGAAATACTGGCCAAATATCGGAAGGAGGCCTTTTCGGAGCGCGACAAAAGTTCCCTTGGCGAGCAAAGATACGGGCATAGATCACGTGGCCAAGACGGAGGAGGGGGAATTTTGGGCTGTCCAGTGCAAATGTTACGCCGAGGATAGGCGCATAGACAGGGCCGAGGTGGACAGCTTTTTAGAGGCTTCTTCCCTTACCTTCGAGAACGATACCGGCGAGACAACGGGCTTTGCCTGCCATTTATGGATTTTCACAACCAACAACTGGGGAGCCGAGGCGGAGCAGGTTATCCAAAACCAGCGGCCACCGGTGCTGCGTCTCGGTCTTGGCGACATTGGAGCGCTATTCGGATAACGGCCGACAAAGCCACCGTCATTACCAACGACCCCAACGACTGAGCCGGGGAACAAGGCAAGCCGCGCTATATCCTGGATCTGCTACTAAGCGCGGTCACGGTCAGCCTGGAAACCCTGCGCCTTATCAAGAGCCTGCCGCGCCTCTCTTTACCGAGTCCGGAGCCTCGGCGCGGAATACGGGGAAAAATCCCTAAGCCCTCGCCTTGCCGCTCCCGCACGGCGCAGATTTGCGCCCGAATCGCGGAGAGCGGCGGCCCTCTAAAACCAAAGACAGCCACTAACGGCTAATGCAGGCAATAAAAAAGGGCACTTAGAGTTTTAAAAAAACGTTCGGTGTCCTTTGGAAAAAATCGGTTTGGTGGCCAAGGCGGGACTTGAACCCGCACGCCCCTCGCGGAGCAAGAGATTTTAAGTCTCCGGTGTCTGCCATTCCACCACTCGGCCAAAAGCCGGCGCCGCCCTTTTCGCGCGCCGCCGGCGCGTTTATCGGATACTATCCTCCACAGCTAATCCCATTTGCGCTTGTCTTCAATCGGGCGGATCTGCGGCGGCAGCGTGCCGGGCGCCAAGACATGCAGTTCCGGACGGAGCTTAATGCGCTCGCGGAACATATGCAAGAGCTCTTCTTCCTGCTTGAAGTCGCTCGCTTCAATGTACAAAATCATTTCGTCTATGCCGCCGGGATTAACAACCTCAATCTGCCAGCGCTTGACTTCCTCAAAACGCGCCATAACCTGCTCCACCTGATGCGGATACACGAACATACCTTTGACGCGGGCGGTGGTATCCACGCGGCCGACAATGCTGCCCAGGCGGGGGCTGGTGCGGCCGCAGGCGCACGGGCTGCGGTCGATGAACGAAAGGTCGCCGGTGGCTAGGCGGATCAGCGGATACGTCTTGTTGAACGACGTCACCACAATCTCACCCACCTCCCCGTCCTTCAGCGGAATACCCGTATCCGGATGGCAAATTTCCACATAGCAGCGGTTGGAAATGTGCAGGCCCGTCTTATGGAAGCATTCGTAGCCGATGCATCCCACATCCGCCGTGCCGTAACCCTGGCGGAGGATAAGGTCAAACTTTTTCTCAAGCTGGCTGCGCATTTTCTCCGAAAGGCGCTCGCCGGTAACAAAGGCCACTTCCTGGTAAAGATCCTTGCGCAGGTTAATGCCCTTTTCCTCGGCCCTCTGCGCCAGGTGCATCAGAAAGCTCGCCGTGCCCACATAGCCGGAAACGCGCAGCTTCTGCATAATGTCCAGCTGCGTCGCCGGATCGGAAGGACCCGCGGGAATCGAGGCGCAGCCGAGGTTGCGCAGCGGCTCCTCGAACATCAGCCCCGCCGGCGACAAGTGGTAGTTAAAAGTCACCTGCACCACGTCGCCGGGGCGGAAGCCCACGGAATAAAACGCCTCCGTATAACCCCAGTAATCGTCGTGGCGGTCTTCGGGATCGAAAATAGGGCCGGGGGAAAGGAAAATACGCTTCAGCTCGCCGATATCCTTTGTCAGCAGGCCCCCAAGGCGCGGCCCGATGGACTGAAGAAATATCAGCTCCTTCTTTTTCAGGATGGGAATGTGTTTGATATCGGACAGCGACTTGAATTTCTCAACATTAAACTGGGCGCGGTCAAAACGCTTTTTGACGTCTTCCGAATAACGGTAGGCGTAGGAAAGCAATTCCTTCAGCTGAATAAGGCAGTATTGGCGCCGTTCGCTCTCGTCTAGGACTTCGCGGCGGCTGTAAATGCCCTCTGTCCGATCTTTACGTGTCATAACAGCTCCGTTGAAAATGGCTGGTTCAGGCTCGCGCTGCCTATATAAGCCAAATACATAGCCGTTGGCTGGAAAAATTGCAAGGTCATTTTTCTTTATAGAATAAAAACAGATAATTAACCGTATATTACCCGCGCCGTCCCGCTAACCGCGCGCCTTCTTCTCGTGGGACGAACGGAAGCGCAGCCGCATCGGCGCGTGCTCGATATGGAACAGTCCGCGCAGCCCTTTTTCCAGATAGCGCGCGTAGCTATCCGGCACGCGGTCCGCGTCGCTCACAAAAAAAACAAAGGTCGGCGGCTCCGTTTCTGCCTGCGTCAGGAAAAAAAATTTCGGCCGGATCCGTTTCACTACCGGAGGCTGGTAGCGCCGGAGCACTTCTTCCATGGCCCTGTTCAGCCGCCCCGTGGGCACGCGCGCGGCGCATTCTCCGCGGATACGGAGAGCGAGAGATACGATGCCTTTCAGCCCCGCGCCGGTAAGCGCAGAAACCTGCAGCACGGGAACATGCGGACAAAATTCCAGCAATTCCTTAAAGACCCTGTCCAGTTCCGCCCGCTCTTTCCGCTTCACCAAATCTATCTTATTCGCGAGAATCATGAACGGCGTTTTGCGCTCGTTTAAGAGATTGATAAGCCGCTTGTCCTGCGCCGTTACCCCCTCCAGGGCGTCAATAACATACAGCGTCACATCCGTCTTCGTCGTACTTTTAAGGGAGGCGTTTACAGCGTAGCGCTCCACCGCGTCCTCTATTTTCGCGCGCCGGCGCACGCCCGCCGTATCCACAAACACGCAGGGCTGGCCGTCCATAACAAAGGGTACGTCCACACTGTCGCGCGTGGTGCCGGCGACGCCGCTCACAATCATCCTCGATTCGCCGACCAGCGCGTTGACCAGCGAGGATTTTCCCGCGTTGGGCCGCCCCAAAAGCGCTAGGCGTAGCGCGCCGACGCCGTCTTCCCTTCCGCCGTCCTCCGGCGGAAGCAAATTGCCTAGCTCTTCTTCCAGCGCACGCAGGTTATGGCCGTGCTCGGCGGAAACCGCGATCATGGGAAAACCCAGGGCATGGAATTCGGCAAGCATAGCGTCTTCCCGCTCCAGCCCGTCCACCTTATTCACGGCGAGGAGCACGGGCTTGTTCTGCCGCCGCACAAAGGCCGCCAAATGCTCGTCAAAGGGAGTTAGTCCGTCGCGCCCGTCGACAACAAGGCAAAGCGCGGCCGCGTCGCGTATGGCCTCTTCCGCCTGCCTAAGGATATCGGCCTCAAAGCCGCGCAGTCCGGCGGGACCGGAGGCCGGACGGGCGTGATCGTCCATTGTAATGCCGCCGGTATCGATTAAGCGGAAGGGGCGGCCCACCCCGGGACGAACAAGGCCTTCCATACGGTCCCTAGTCACCCCTGGGCGGTCGTGGGTGATGGCGCGGTTGCTACGGATAAGCCGGTTGAACAGCGTGGACTTGCCGACGTTGGGCCGGCCAAGAAGCGCGATTTTCTGCATGAAAGTATCCTGAAGCGCTTTGGGTCTCGGCGGGAAGAGCGTCCGGCGGAAGCGCCGAGGCCGGTTTAACGCCCGGGGCCGGGCCCCGCTCTGGACTTTTAAAAGGTAACGTTTTATAGCCTGCAATCTTGTGAAATGGCAAGCCGATCCTGCGGCCGCTTCCGGGAAGACGGCCGTTTTCCCCTTTTCCGCCGACTCGGGAGGGCGTAAGCGGTGGCACGAAGAAACGGCGTACGATAATCTAACGCTTACGGCGTATTACGCGTAAGCGAAACCTGGCGATTCTCTCGAATCCTATTTAGCAATGAAACATATTCTTATCCATACCGACGGCTCGTGCCTTGGCAACCCCGGACGCGGGGGATGGGCGGCGCTGCTGAGCTGCGGCGAGGAAAACACGCGAGCGCTATCTGGCGGCTACGCGCTGACAACCAACAACCGCATGGAAATCATGGCGGCCGTCGCCGCGCTGGAAGCGCTCGAGGAACCCTGCGAGGTGAAGCTGGTTACGGACTCGCAGTACCTGCGCCACGCCGTGGAAAAAAATTGGCTCGGTGGCTGGATTAGGAACGGCTGGATAACAGCAGCGAAAAAACCCGTTAAAAACCAAGATCTCTGGAAGCGTCTTCAAAGGCAGCTTAAGCGCCACAGGGTACGCTTTTCCTGGGTTAAAGGGCACGCGGGCCACGCGGAAAACGAACTCTGCGACAAGCTGGCGCGCGAACAGGCGGAACGAACGGACACGCCCGAGGATAAGGGTTTTACGGCCGAACGCGGCCTGTAAGGCGGTTGCGGAAACGCCGTCCGGGACGCGGCTTTTTTTGTGGATTATCGGAGCTTGTATTCCCACCATGTTTATGCTATAGAGAAAAACCCTCCTCGCGGAGGGAAAAAATTTGCTTTTGCTCTTTTTGGGCTGGAGGCTGTGAATGGTGGACAACAACATGGAAACGACAGAAATACATGACGAAGAAGATTTCGCGCGCCAACTGGAAAGCTATCTCAACAATGACGTTGGCGACCTTGAAGAAGGCTCCATCGTCAAGGGCGACGTAGTCCGCGTGGACGACGAAAATGTCCTTGTAGATGTAAGTTTTAAATCGGAAGGGCAAATCCCGGCCGCCGAATTTCGGGACGCCGACGGCAACCTGAATGTTAAAGTCGGCGACCAAGTGGATGTCTATGTCGTTCGCAAGAACGAGCAAGAAGGCACCATCACGCTGTCGTTTGAAAAGGCCAAGCGAATGCAGCTCTTTGACCAGCTCGAAGAAGTGCAGGAAAAGGGCGGCGTCATCAAAGGCCGCATTCTGCGCCGGATCAAGGGCGGTTATACGGTGGATCTTGGCGGCGTCGAGGCGTTTCTGCCCGGCTCGCATGTGGATCTCCGTCCGGTGCCCGATATGGACGCCCTGGTCAACCAGGAATACGATTTCCGCGTTCTCAAGATCAACCGCCGCAGGAGTAACGTTATTGTTTCCCGCCGCGTGCTGCTTGAGGAAGAGCGCGACACCAAGCGCCAGGAGCTGCTGCAGACGCTGGAAGAAGGGCAGATTGTCACCGGCAAGGCCAAGAACATCACCGAATACGGCGTGTTTGTCGATCTTGGCGGTCTCGACGGCCTGCTGCACATCACCGACATGTCTTGGAAACGCATCCGGCATCCCCGCGAGATGGTCACGCTTGGCCAGGACTTGGAACTGAAGGTTCTTTCCTTCGACAAGGAAAATCAGAAGGTTTCCCTCGGCCTCAAGCAGCTTGTGCCCGACCCGTGGCAGGATATTACAGCCCGCTTCCCCGAAGGCTCCCGCCACACCGGCAAGGTAACCAACCTTGTGGACTACGGCGCCTTTGTGGAGCTGGAACCCGGCGTTGAAGGCCTTGTCCACATCTCCGAAATGTCCTGGACGCGCAAACTCCGCCATCCTTCCCAAATGGTCCGCCAGGGCGACGAAGTGGAAGTCGTCATCCTTGGCGTCGATTCCGAAAAAAAGCGCATCTCCCTCGGCATGAAGCAGGTTAAGCCCAATCCATGGGAACTCGTGGGGCAAAAATACCCCGAAGGCACCATTCTTGAGGGCGTTATCAAGAACATCACCGAATTCGGTATGTTCATCGGCATCGAAGACGGCATCGACGGCCTCATCCATGTTTCCGATATCAGCTGGACCAAAAAAATCCGCCATCCCAACGAACTGTACAAAGTCGGAGACACCGTGCAGGCCAAGGTTCTCACCGTGGACCAGGAAAACGAAAAGTTCACCCTGGGCATCAAGCAGCTGCAGGACGATCCGTGGTCTCAGGTTCCTTCCGAATACCCCGTGGGCAAAACCATTAAAGGCACCGTTACCAATATCACCGACTTCGGTCTGTTTGTGGAAGTGGCCGAAGGTATCGAAGGCCTCGTTCATGTTTCGGAACTCAGCTCCAAGAAAGTAAAGTCCCCCGCCGAAATCTATAAAGTTGGCGAAAAAATCCAGGCTAAGGTTATCCATATGTCCGCCGAAGAACGCCGGCTGGGCCTCTCCATCAAGCAGCTCAAGGAAGACGAAGAACGCCGCAAGCCCCGCGAATACAGCCGCACCGGCCCTGAAGCCGGCCAGTCCCTGGGCGACTTGCTGAAGAAGAAAATGGAAGAAAACGAAGAAAGCGGCGAGTAGCCCGCGCTCTTCCTCATGAAACGCGAAGCGGCGCCCGCGCTTACGCGGACGCCGCTTTTTTTTCGCCGCCAACCCTGGTAAAGACATTCCAAAACCCGCGTCAGAAACTTTGCGTTTCCCGCTTTCCCGCTCGGAACGTCTTATACGTAATGCCATATTTTTTCATGCGCAAAGCCATGACGCGCTCGCTTATGCACAGCGCTTCCGCGGCGTGCCCCATATGGCCGCGGAAGCGCTCCAGAGCGTCTAGGATACAGCCCCGCTCCAGTTCGTCCAGCCGCTCCTGAAGAGGACCAAAAGACAAAGCCCCGCCATCCTGTACTCCGCCCTTGCCAAAAGGGCACATTTTACTGTGGAGAGAACGGGGAAGATGCTGAGGCAGCACCAGCCCTCCGTCCTCGACCAGCAGCACGGCGCGCTCCATCACGTTGGCCAATTCGCGGACGTTGCCCGGCCAGTCATAGCGCTGAAGCATATCCTGCACGGACAGCGAAAGACGAATGTTCTTTTTGCCGTTGGCCGCGGCGTGTTCCTGAATAAAATGCATGGATAGCGGCAGAATATCGCTCGCGCGTTCGCGGAGCGCCGGCATGTGTACGGGGAACACGTTCAAACGGTAAAACAAATCCCGGCGAAACGTTTTCTCCTGAACCATGGCCTCCAAATCCCTGTTTGTCGCCGTGATGATACGCACGTCAATCTGGCGGTTCTGTATGGCTCCGAGACGCTCCACGCAGTGTTCCTGCAGCACCCTCAGAAGCTTAGCCTGTACTAGGGGGGTAAGTTCGCCTACCTCGTCCAGAAAAAGGGTCCCCCCCGACGCGAGTTCAAAACGCCCGGGCCTCGCGTCTACCGCGCCTGTAAACGCCCCCTTTTCATGCCCGAACAGCTCGTTCTCCACCAAATTTTCAGGCAGCGCGGCGCAGTTCAGCGAAATAAAGGGTCCCGACGCGCGCGAGCCCGCGGCGTGGATAGCGCGAGCGGCGAGCTCCTTGCCCGTTCCGCTTTCTCCCGTAATCAAGACCGTCGTGTTCGATTGCGTCACATGAGAAATCTGCCTGTATACTTCGACCATGGCGGGCGAGCCGCCCACAAATCCGTAAGGCCGGCTGCCGCTCTGTAAGACCCCGGCCGCCGATGGGCGCTGAATATCCGCCACAGCCGCCATAAGAGCAGCCGCGGTCCTCAGCGCCTCCTTGGACAGCGTTTTCTCTTTTTCCGCGGCGAGGAGAAGGGCGCCCACGTACTCGTCATTTCTGCGCAGCGGCAAAACGTGCAGCAAGTACGCGCCGTCCGAAACAAGGGCGCCGTCGGCGCCCAGCTTTTTCCCGGCTAGGACACGATAGGCTCCGCCATGAAGGACGTCTGCCAGCGTCTTGGAAAGACGAACCGTTTCCCGGTTCGCCGCTTCCAGACCGACACGGGCCGGCAAATGAGCCGTCCCGCCGTCCGGAAGCAGCGTAAAAACAGCCCCCTGCGCGCAGGCAAACGCGTCCGTCAGGCGATCAAGCGCTTTCTGGATCCGCGCCACGGAAGGCATCTCTTCCAGCATCAGGGCAAGTTCTTTCAATAAAAACACGGACATAGCTTTCTGCTTCCTCGCGGTTTTGTTCAATCTACAAAATACCGTGTTTTCCCGTCAAGAAGCGAAACAGGAATACTGTTTCGCGGAAGGAGAAAACCCACAAATAGGAAATTTTTACAATAACTTGTAATAACGGTATGTTATAAAATAAAATAGACGTTATTCCATACAAAGGCCTTTTATTTTCTTCCGGTTAGTAGAAAAAGAGGGCGCGCGCGCCGCCGGACGTTACGGGTATTTGAAGGTACGATATAAAAATAGATAATAAAATAACGCAGTTATATTGATTTCAGCTGCTTTTGGCATGTTTTATGCGTGGGATAGAATATTCACAACGCCTTTTAAGCCAAAAAGAGGAATCCCATGTCTTCATCCCGTCAAAATGCCCTGAAAGCCATTGCCGCCTCAGTCCTGCCGGCAGGCGCTCCCGCCTGCCCGGCCCATCCCGACGAACGGTTCGGCTGCGATGTTTTCCACCTTGAAGTTATGCGCAAGCGCCTGCCCAGACCCGTATTCGCCAAACTGGAAAAAATCATCCGCAACGGCGAGACGCTGGATCCCGCCATCGCCGATACGGTGGCCAACGCCATGAAGGACTGGGCCATCGAGCAAGGCGTCACGCACTACACGCATTGGTTCCAGCCGATGACCGGCCTGACCGCCGAAAAGCACGACGCGTTCTGGGAATACGCGGACGGACGCGTGATCAGCGAATTTTCCGGCAAGAAATTAATTTCCGGCGAGCCGGACGCTTCCAGCTTCCCTTCCGGCGGACTACGCTCCACGTTCGAAGCCCGCGGATACACTGCCTGGGATCCCTCGGTACCCGTATTTATCGTTCGCGGACCCAAGGGCGGCACGCTGCACATCCCCTGCTTTTTCTATTCTTTCTCGGGCGACGCTCTTGACCGTAAAATCCCACTGCTGCGCTCCGTAAATGTGCTCTCCGCGCAGGCGCTGCGCATCCTGCGGCTCTTCGGCAACACGACGGCCACCCGCGTCTCGGCCATGGTTGGCGCGGAGCAGGAGTATTTTCTTGTCGACCGCAGGCTTGCGGAGCTCCGCCCCGATCTCATACTCACCGGCCGCACGCTACTTGGCGCGCCCTCGCCCAAGGGACAGGAGCTTAGCGACCATTACTTCGGCGCCATTCCCGCCCGCGTGCTCGCCTTCATGCAGGATGTGGAACAGAGGCTTGAAGCTCTAGGCATACCGGTCAAGACCCGCCATAACGAAGTCGCGCCCGGGCAGTTCGAATTGGCCCCGCTCTTTGAAGAAGCCAACATCGCTACCGACCACAATATGCTCACCATGAACATCCTCAAGGATACAGCGGCGGCCCACGGCTTCCTCTGCCTGCTTCATGAAAAGCCGTTTGCCGGCGTCAACGGCAGCGGTAAACATAACAACTGGTCGCTCTGCGATTCCAACGGCAACAACCTGCTCAACCCGGGCTCGACACCGCAGGATAACGCGCAGTTTCTCGTATTCCTCGCGGCCGTCCTTCGGGCGGTGCACCTACATGCAGACGTTTTGCGCCTTGGCACTGTAGGCGCCGGCAACGATCACCGTCTCGGAGCCAACGAAGCGCCGCCGGCCATTCTTTCCGTATACCTCGGCGAACAGCTTACCCAGGTGCTAGACAGCCTAATTGGAACAGACACGGGCCCGCACGACAAGCGATCCACCATTGAAATCGGCGTATCCACCCTGCCACCTCTTCCCGTGGACCTTTCCGACCGCAACAGAACAAGCCCCTTCGCCTTTACAGGCAACAAGTTTGAATTCCGCGCGGTTGGCTCCTCAAAATCTATCGCGCCGGTGAACATCGCCCTAAACACGGCCGTGGCCGGAGCGCTGGACGACATCGCCACCGAAATGGAAGCCAGCGTCGCCGAGGGCGCTTCGCTTAACGACACGCTGAAAGAACTGCTGCCGCGCCTGTTCCGCGAGCACCTGCCCATTGTCTTCAACGGCAACGGCTATTCGCAGGCCTGGCCGGAAGAAGCAGCGCGCCGCGGCCTGCCCAATTACGCAAACACCGTAATGGCCCTTGAACACTACTCCGACCCATCCGTCATGAATGTTTTCCTGAGGCATCATGTGCTGACGGAACGGGAGATGCTGGCGCGGCAGGATATCCTGCTGGATACCTACATCAAAACCGTCGTCATCGAAGGGCAGGTTCTTTCCGACATGGGCCGAGCGACGGTTCTGCCGGCGGCGCTCCAGGAACAGGCCGAGGCGGCGGAACTGGCTCTGCGCGTCCGTTCGCTGGGCATAGAGGGTGACTCCCCTGAACTCACCCGCTTCAATACGCTGCGCAGCCTTACGTCGGGCTTGACGGAGGCTCTGGACAAGCTCGACGCCTCCTTGGCCGAACTGGCCGCCATGGAAGATACGCCGGCTAAAGCCCGCTTCGCCCAGCACACCGTACTCTCCGCCTCCATGGCTGAAGTCCGCTCCTTCTGCGACAGCCTGGAAAAAATCGTCCAGCGCGAAAAATGGCCTCTGCCGACCTACGCGGAAATGCTGTGGAGCCACTAGCTTTTCGCCCCTTCCCTAAAACGTTTCAGGAAGGCTAAAAAAAGGCGCATGGTATCCTGCCGCAAGACAGGCTTCCATGCGCCTGCTTACAGCGAAAGTCCTTGGGGGCGTCCCCCCTTCAAACAGCAGTCCCACGCTGCGAAAAAAGGCAAAAAGATATGGATATCCCGTTTGTTAAAATGCAGGGTGCCGGCAACGACTATATTTACGTCATCACCAGCGACTGCCCGCCCGGTACGGAGCAAATAGTACGCAAAATGAGCGACCGGCATTTCGGCATAGGAGGAGACGGCGTTGTCTTCGTCTTGCCCCCGCGGCAGCACGACTTGGCTGACGTAAGAATGCGCATGTTCAATCAGGACGGAAGCGAAGCCGAAATGTGCGGCAACGCCGTGCGCTGCGTGGGCAAGCTGGCTTTCGAACGAGGGATGGCTTGGACGCCCCACGTCCGCGTGGAAACCTCCGGCGGCATCAAGGACGTAAATCTGCGCTTTTCCGAAGGCCGCCCCTGGGGAGCCAGGGTAAACATGGGCCGCCCTGTATTCGCTTCCGACCGCGTGCCCATGGCGCTTCCCGAAAACACCGACGCCTTCGTTAACCGCCCTGTCGACGTGGATGGAAAAAGCGTACACGTCACGGCGGTCTCGATGGGCAATCCGCATGCGGTTCTTTTTGTGGACAACGTGGATACCGCCGACGTCCACGGCGTAGGCCGCCGCCTTGAAACGCATCCTCTCTTTCCCCGCAAAACCAACGTCGAATTTGTGCAGGTGCTTGACCGCGATACAATCCGCCTCCGCGTGTGGGAGCGCGGCGCCGGCGAAACCATGGCCTGCGGCACAGGCAGCTGCGCCGCGCTGGCGGCCTGCGTTGTCAACGAGCTTACAAATTCCTCAATCAGTATCCATCTGCCGGGAGGCGTCCTCCAGGCCGAATGGCCCGATCAAAGCAATTCCATTTTCCTTACCGGCCCAGCTGAAACAGTTTTCACCGGCGTTTGGCCGGAAGCTTAGGCATCTTAAGGAGACGCCCGATGATTACTGTTAACCCATACCTTCCGGCCATGCCTAACAGCTATCTGTTCGCCGAGGTAGCTAAGAGACGGGAATATTCCGCGGCGGCGCACAAGGAACGCCGGATCATTAGCCTTGGCATTGGCGATGTTTCAAAGCCGCTGCCCCCAGCCGTCGTCGGGGCGCTGCACGCGGCTTCCGAAGAAATGGGCGGCCAAGCGAGTCTCAAAGGGTACGGACCGGCCGAAGGCTACGCCTTCCTGCGGGAGGCCGTCTGCGCTAACGACTACGCCCCGCGGGGGATCGCCCTCTCCCCGGAAGAAATTTTTATCACCACCGGCGCTAAGGAAACCGTCGCGCAGTTTCAATGGCTTTTTGATAAAGACTGCGTCGCCGCCGTAAGCGACCCCGTATATCCCGTTTACGCCGAAACAAACGCCATGGCGGGCAGGGCCGGCCATTGGAACGGGCGGGCTTGGGAGCGTCTTGTTTACCTCCCCTGCCTTCCAGAAAACGACTTTATGCCGCGGCCCCCGGATAAGCGGGCGGATATTATCTACCTGTGCAGCCCGAACAACCCCACCGGCACGGTGATGACCCGAAGCGTCCTGGAAGACTGGGTGCGCTACGCCCGTGAACACCATTCGCTCATTCTTTTCGACGCCGCTTACGAGGCGTTCATTACAGACGAAGCCATCCCTCACAGTATTTTTGAAATCGACGGCGCGCGCGGTGTGGCCGTGGAATTCCGCAGCTTTTCCAAAACAGCGGGCTTTACGGGTCTGCGCTGCGGCTATGTCGCTATCCCCAGGGAGCTTTCCGTGCCTACGCCCGACGGAAACAGGGTGAATCTCAACGCGCTCTGGAAACGCCATCAGGATACCTGCTTCAACGGCTGCTCCTACCCCGTCCAGCGCGCGGCGGAGGCGGTATACTCGCCGGAAGGGCGGCGCCAAGCCAAGGCCGTCGTCGCCGGCTACCTTGCCAACGCGGCCGTCATCCGAAAGGGCGCGCGAGCCGCGGGGCTGAGCGCCTACGGCGGAATTAACGCGCCGTATGTCTGGATTGAAACGCCGGGCGGAATGCCTTCCTGGGACTTCTTTGATCTTCTTTTGGAGCAGGGAGGCCTTGTGTGCACCCCCGGCGCCGGATTCGGGCCGCACGGCGAGGGCTTTGTGCGCATGACGGCCTTCGCCTCGGCGAAAGACACGGCGGAAAGCATGGAGCGCCTGCTCGCCGTAACCGCGGCATTCCCCGCGGCGGACTGATCGCTTTTTCTTACGCGCTTTATATCCCCGCCCTAAAGCGGGCGCCTTGACTGGATTTCTATCTTTACGTTTGTTGCGCTTCGATATACCGCCGTGGTACAAAAATCGGCGCCCGCCCTTCCGGCCGAAAAAGCTTGGGCGTAAATAAGGCGGACAGACCGAGGCAGACAGCGTTCATATGGCTATAGCCCGCGGATTTGAGCTCAACGCCGATCGCAATCCCTGTGTCCCTGTTCTTTCAGAGAGCCGAACTCCGATTGCGGCTCGTTTAACCTTGCGCAAAGGAGCAAACCATGTCTCCCCTGTATAATCCGCGCCGTGAACACGACGCCTGCGGCGTTGGCTTTATAGCCCACCTGGACGGCATTGCCCGGCATTCCATCATTGAAATGGCCCTCACAGCCATGGGACGCATGGAGCACCGCGGCGCCAGCGGCGACGGCGCGGGGATGCTCTTCCCCATCCCTGTGGATTTCTTCCGCAGCCAATGGCACACCCTGCCCCGGAAGCAATGGGCGGTGGGCCAGCTGTTCCTGCCAAGAGATCCTGAACTCGGCAAAAACGCGCTGCGCCGTCTGGAAGAGACTCTTAGCGCCTTGGGACTTGCCATCGCAGATGGACGCGACGTCCCCGCGCATCCGGATCTGCTCGACCCCCAGGCCCAGGCCTCCATGCCCGCCATGCAGCAAATCCTTGTCCTGCCCCAAAAACCCCTCGCGGATGACGAAACGTTCGAGCGCCTCCTCTTTCTGGCGCGGCGGCTTACGGAAAAAGCCGTGTGGGCGGAACTGGAAGGCGGGGGGCTTGACCGCCGCCTCTTCTCCATTCCCAGCCTTTCCTGCCGCAGCATCGTGTACAAGGCGCTGGTGCCGGGCGCCCAGCTTAGCGCCTTTTACCCCGATTTAGACACCCCTGAATGCGCCGCGCCCTTCGCCGTGTTTCACGAGCGGTTTTCAACCAACACGCTCCCTGCCTGGCCCCTGGTGCAGCCTTTCCATTTGATCGCACATAATGGCGAAATCAATACGATCCACGGCAATATCGCCCGCATGCGCGCTAGGGAGCCTAGGCTCGAATCCTCCCTCTTCGGCCCCCGCCTCGCCGAAATCCTGCCCATCATCAACGAGGACAGCTCGGACTCCGGCATTTTCGACAGCGTTCTTGAACTACTTGTACGCGGAGGCTGGCCCCTGCTGCATGCCCTAATGGCCATGATTCCGGAACCTTTTGGCCCGGAATACGTCATGGGCGACAATAAACGCGCCTTCTACGAATACCACGCCGCCCTTATGGAACCCTGGGACGGCCCCACGGCCATGGTCTTCACCGACGGAAAGCGCCGCGTTGGCGCCCTATTGGACCGCAACGGACTCCGGCCCTGCCGCTATTCCGTGACGCAGGATGGGCTTGTAGTGCTAGGATCCGAAACCGGCATTGCGGATATTCCGGAAGAAAAAATCATACGCCACGGCCAGCTTGCCCCGCGCCGCATGATCGTGGCGGATATGGAACGCCACCGCCTGGCCCCCGACGCCGAAATCAAAGGACGCTATGTCAGAGAATTTCCCTACCGCCGCTGGCTCAGGCAGCACGGGCTGAGCCTAGACAAGCTCTATGGGAACGCCTCCCCTGAACAGCTCCCCCCGCTGGACATGCGCCTGCGCACCTATGGACTTGATGAAAGCTGGATCAAGCGCATCCTGCTGCCCATGACCGAACACGCCCAGGAACCCGTGGAATCCATGGGAAACGACCTCCAGCCGGCCCTCATGGATGAACGCCCGCAATCCCTGTTCGGCTACTTCAAACAGCGTTTCTCCCAAATCACCAACCCCGCTATCGACCCTCTGCGCGAGCAGCTCTCCATGTCGCTAATGGGAAACGTGGGCAAAGAAGGCAATCTGCTCGAGCCTGACCCCAAAAACTGCGCCATGCTGCGCCTTCCCCACCCTTTTTTGACTGGAGAGGATCTGAATCGCATCCGCGCCAGCCGCTATCCTGAACTCAAGACGCGCACGCTTGACGCGACCTTCGCCGCCAACGCAGACGGCGAGGAATTACGCCGTGCCATGGAAGCGCTCTTTGCCGAAGCCGCGGACGCCGTGCGCGGCGGCGCCTCCATCCTCATTCTCAGCGACAGAGGCCTGTCTCGCGAACGGGCGCCCATGCCCATTTTGCTTGTCACAGCGGGACTGCGCAATTTCCTGATAGAACAAGGGCTATGCTATGCGTGTAGCCTCATCGTAGAGAGCGGAGACCCCTGCGAAGTCATGCACATGGCCCAGCTCATCGGCTACGGGGCCGGAGCCATCTACCCTCACGCGGCCCTTGACGCCATTACCAAGCTGGCGGAGGAAGGACGCATTGCCACATCAGACCCCAGGGAGGCCCAGGACCGGTACATCACGGCGCTAAAAAAAGGCCTGCTCAAGGCTTTTGCCCGACTGGGCATTTCTACCTTGAGATCCTTCCTTGGCTCTCATCCGTTCGATATCCTCGGACTTTCCGAAGACGTCACCCGGCGCTACTTCACAGGCACTTTCTGCCTGCCAGGAGGCGCGGACCTGAACATCCTTGCCCGCGACGCCTGCCGCCGCCATGCGCTGGCTTTTGAAGAACCCAAAAAGATTCCCGCTAGACATATCTGGACACCAGCGGCCGTCCGCGCCCTGCGCACGGCCTGCGCCGAACGCGACGAAACCGCTTGGAAGACATTTGTCGAACATGCAGATCCCTCAAGCAGGCCGCCCGTTCTCCTGCGCGATCTGCTCCGCTTCGTGCCCAGGCCGTCTATTCCTCTGGATGAAGTTGAACCCGCAGAGAGCATTTTCCCCCGCTTCATCGGCGCAGCCATGTCCTTCGGCGCTATCAGCGACAAAGCCCACAGGACCATCGCCATGGCCTGCAATGCCTTGGGCGCCGCCTCCAACTGCGGCGAAGGCGGGGAAAACCCGGACCGCAATGTAGCGCCCTCAAAGGACGAGAATCCCCGCTCCGCCATCCGCCAGATTGCTTCCGGGCGCTTTGGCGTTACAGCTGAATACCTAGCCTTTGCCGATGAAATCCAAATCAAGGCCGCGCAGGGGGCGAAGCCCGGCGAAGGCGGCCAGCTCCCCGGCTCCAAGGTCACTGCGGAAATCGCCCGGGTACGCGGCACCATCCCCGGGGTCACGCTTATCTCCCCGCCGCCGCACCATGATATTTATTCCATTGAGGACCTAGCCCAGCTTATTCACGACCTGCGCCATTTCCATCCGCGCGTCCGCATTTCCGTTAAGCTTGTGGCGGAACACGGCGTGGGCACAATCGCCGTGGGTGTGGCCAAGGCCGGCGCCGACATTATCCTGATTTCCGGGCACGACGGCGGAACAGGAGCTTGCCCGCACTCCGCCATCCATTATGTAGGCGACCCATGGGAACTGGGCCTGGCAGAAGCGCACCAAGCGCTTAGCGCGGCGGGGCTCAGGAGCAATGTCGTCCTCCAGACAGACGGCTTGCTCCGCACCGGCAGGGATGTGGCTATTGCCGCCTTGCTTGGAGCTGAAACCTTCGGCTTCGGCACGGCGCTTCTGGTCAGCATGGGCTGCGTAGTGTGCAGAAAGTGCATGAAGGGCGCCTGCCCGGCCGGCATCGCCACGCAGGACCCTAAGCTCTGCGCCCGATTCAGCGGCGACGCCGACAACGTTAAAACCTACCTGCGCTTTGTCGCGGAAGACCTGCGCCGCCATATGGCGGAACTTGGCTTCCGTTCGCTCAGCGAGATGATTGGCCGCGCCGACTGCCTCGAGCAGCCGCCCGCTAACGCGGAAGCGAAAATCTCCCGCGTCTCGCTCGCTCCTCTGCTAGAAGGCAGGGCAGTAAACCGCGTGGCTCCAGCTTCCAGCGCCAAAATCTCCCTGAGCGCACTGGAAAAACATATCTCCGACGCCGCGGCGCCGGTCCTTGCGGGCCTTACGCCTTACGCCCTTGTTTCCGATCCGGTGCATAACACTGACCGCAGCGTGGGCGCCCATCTTTCCGGACTGATCATCCGCTCCAAAGGCGCGGCGGGACTTCCCCGGGACAGCATCGCCATCCGGCTGTCCGGACAGGCGGGACAAAGCCTAGGGGCTTTCCTAGCCCCGGGCGTCCGACTGGATATGTACGGCCAGGCCAACGATTACACGGGTAAAGGGCTTTCCGGCGGCATCATCACTATCCGTCCCGGAGAAAACGCGCAGTACGTCCCGGAAGACCAGGCCGCTATCGGCAACGTCGCCCTCTACGGCGCGACCTCCGGCGAACTCTACTGCTGCGGCCGGG
The DNA here is from genome assembly GCA_964460575.1 of uncultured Desulfovibrionaceae bacterium. Lineage (GTDB taxonomy): Bacteria > Desulfobacterota > Desulfovibrionia > Desulfovibrionales > Desulfovibrionaceae > Avidesulfovibrio. The sequence goes on from CAYWQK010000004.1 coordinate 40,062, forward strand.
CGGGCGAGCGCTTTGCCGTCCGCAATTCCGGAGCGACGGCTGTTGTGGAAGGCATGGGCGATCACGGCTGCGAATACATGACCGGCGGTATCGTTGTTGTGCTAGGAAGCTGCGGCTACAATTTTGGAGCCGGCATGAGCGGCGGCGTGGCCTTTATTTTCGACGCCGACGAACGCTTCCAGAACCGCTGCAACACCGAAAGCGTCGATTTGGAATCCGTGTGGCAGGACCAGGACAAAGCGCTGCTGCAGGCGCTTCTTGAACGGCACCGCTTCCTGACGGGAAGCGCGAAGGCAAAGCATCTTCTGGAGCACTGGGATGCCTCTCTCCCGCTTTTCGTTAAAGTCGTTCCGCTAGATTACAAAGAAACGCTGCGCAGGCAGGTAGAAGCGCTGCACAGGGATGAAGAAAGCATGTCGTCCACGGAAGAAGTATATCACCGCTGAGACACGCCGAGCCAGCACGACGCGGGCCGAATTCTTCACGGAATTCGGCCTCATTTGTCTCCGGGGCGCAGAAAACGGCGGCTTCGCTTCGCGCTTACGGAGCCTGTCCGGTATCTTCTACTAAAATGTTATTTTCTTATGCTAAAAAAAATCCTTTTTTATTAACTTGTTAAATACACGCTTGCGTAAATACCCCTAAAGGCAAAAAGAGAATCAACAATTTTGTTTATTTTTTTTTCATAGCCGTGGCTTACGCGTTCCTCTTTATACTGTTATTTCAATATATTATATAAAATGGAACAATTCCTGCAGTGAACGTCCCGTCCCGTATTTTCTCTTCAACACACAGGAACGGACGTATGAACACAAAAAGAGGCAAAACGACACTCGTACATCTTGTATCAGGCATGATGGCGCTTTTCTGCGCGCCCGCCGTAGCCTTCGCCGCGGACGAGCCGCTGACTCAAGCACAAGGCAACATCCTCTGGACGCTGCTGGGCGGCATGCTGGTTATGTTTATGCAGCCAGGCTTCGCCCTAGTGGAGTGCGGCCTTACCAGGGCCAAAAACGCGGCTAATATCACGCTCAAAAATTACGTCGATTTCATGCTCGGAAGCATCCTGTATTTCCTGATCGGGTTCGCTATCATGTTCGGCTCGTCGCACTACGGGCTGTTCGGGTGGTCGTATTTCGGCATGAAGGGCTTCACCGGCGGCGACGCGGCGGGGCAATGGGCTTGGACCTTCTGGTTCTTCCAGTCCGTTTTCGCGGCGACTTCCGCCACTATCGTCTCCGGCGCGGTTGCCGAAAGGACGAACTTCAAAGCCTACATGCTGGTTTCCGCCTGCATTTCCCTGTTCGTCTATCCCGTAAGCGGGCATTGGTGCTGGAACGGCCTATTTGGCGAAGGCAAAGGCTGGCTTGAAGCGCTGGGCTTCATCGACTTCGCGGGTTCCGCCGTCGTACACTCTGTAGGAGGCTGGATATCCCTCGCCGGCGCCATCATCCTTGGCCCCCGTCTTGGAAAATACGGCAAGGACGGCACAGCCAGGGCCATCCCCGGCCACAACATCCCCATGGCTGGGCTTGGCGTCTTCATCCTGTGGTTCGCCTGGTTCGGCTTCAACTGTGGCTCAACTACCGCCATTACCGGCGCCATCGGCTACATTGCCGCCAATACCCTGCTTTCCTCCTGCGCCGGCGCTGTCACGGCTATGCTGACCATGTGGATCAAGCTCAAGAAAGCCGATCCTTCTATGACGCTGAACGGCTGCCTAGCAGGTCTTGTTGGCGTTACCGCAGGCTGTCTCGAAGTGGAGCCGCTGGGCGCGCTGTGCATCGGGGCCATGGCCGGCGTACTCGTCGTGCTTTCGGTGTTAACGCTTGACCAGGTCTGCCATGTCGATGATCCCGTCGGCGCCATATCCGTACACGGCGTCTGCGGCACTTTTGGCACGCTCATGGTGGGGCTTTTCGCGGCTCCGGGCTACGGAGAAACCATAGGTCTGCTTTACGGCGGCGGGCTAAAACCGCTTTTGGTGCAGGCTACCGGGGCCCTGTCTGTAGCGCTGTGGGCATTCTGTATGGGCTTTATCGTTTTCAAACTTGTCAACCGCATCATCCCTCTGCGGGTCAGCAAAGAAGAAGAACGCAAAGGACTGGATATCGTAGAGCACGGCGCCGACGCCTACAGCGGATTCCAGATCTTCTTCTACGACTAAGCGCCAATTTCAACGCCGAACACGGGAGAACGCTTGTGAAAATTCTTATCGCCTGCATCCGTCCTGAACGGCTGCACAGAGTTAAAGCCGAACTTTTTACTGAAGGCATTTATGCTATGACAGCCACCCCGGTTCTTGGCTCCGGGCGTCAGAAAGGCTACACGGAAATGTACCGCGGCGTTACCACGCAGGTTACGCTGCTAAAAAAAATCCGCCTTGAACTCTGCCTAGCGGACGATGAAGTGCCCAAAGCCACGCAGGCCATCATACGGGGCTCAAAAACGGGCCACGAAGGAGACGGCATTATCTATGTCCTAGACGCCGTAGGGGGCATCCGCATCCGAACGGAAGAACCCCTGGCCTCATAAGAAAATCGGGAGGGCGGCCCGCGAAGCCATGCGGACGCCCTCCTTTTTATTTAACAGTTTGAGATTATACCCAAAGAAAGCCGCCTTCCATGCCATGAAAGCATTTACTAGACAAATGAAATAGGTATGCGTAAATATATCTCGCTCACTCAATACAGCACAAGGATACGCCAATGAAAGCCTTTCTCGCCCTGGAAGACGGTTTTATGCTCGAAGGCAGGTCGGTAACCGGCGCCTGCGATGCCGGCGGCGAAGTGATTTTCAACACGGGAATGACCGGATACCAGGAAATTCTAACCGATCCTTCCTACGCGGGCCAAATGGTCTGCATGACCTGGCCTGAAATCGGCAATTACGGCATCGCTCCGGAAGATATGGAGTCGGACCGCGTGCATGCGTCGGCCCTTTTAATGCGCGAATGCTGCCAAACGCCCTCGAACTGGCGCAGCGCAAAGAACCTCCCGAATTTCCTTGCGGATTACGGCATTCCGGGTATCGAGGGACTTGATACCCGCGCCCTGACACTGCATCTGCGGGAATACGGCGCGATGCGCGGCGTTATTTCCACAAACAGTTCCGACCCTAGGGAACTGGCCGAACGGGCGAAGGCGCTTCCTGAAATGGCCGGACAAAACCTTGTCGCCAAGGTCGCGCCCTCCTCGCCTTGGCGCATGGGAAAGGCGGGACCGCGGCCCGCCGCTCCTGACGCCACGGGTGCGTTTGACTGGACGTGCGATAAGCCAGGAGCTCCGCGGGTACTCGTTTATGATTTCGGCATCAAATGGAATATCGTCAGAATGCTTACGGCCCATGGCTTTTCCCTTGTCATGGTCCCGCCATCCTTTACGCCGGCAGAAACTGAAGCTTCCGGCGCCGACGCCATTTTTCTCTCTAACGGACCTGGCGATCCCGCCGTGTTGAGCGCTGAAATCGCCACGGTCCGCGAGCTTGCCAAAAAATGGCCGATAGCCGGCATCTGCCTCGGGCACCAGCTTCTGGGCCACGCCCTCGGCGGTTCTACGTACAAGCTCAAATTCGGCCACCATGGATGCAATCATCCCGTAAAGGATCTGGAAACCGGCATTGTGGAAATTACATCGCAGAACCATGGTTTCTGCGTGGATATTGGAGACGTGCCCGGCGTCAGGACCACACACGTGAACCTTAACGACGGCACGCTGGAAGGCTTTGCCCACACGTCGCTCCCCATTATTGCCGTGCAGCACCACCCGGAAGCCTGCCCGGGCCCTTCGGACAGCCGCACCTTCTTCGCCCGCTTCCGGCGCCTTGTACGCGAAGCCACAGGCCGCTGAACCGCGCTTTGCCCCATTTCCACACGCGCATTTCCCCGGGAGACAGTAATGCCCAAACGCAGAGATTTAAAAAAGATCATGGTCATCGGCTCCGGCCCCATCATCATCGGCCAGGCCTGCGAATTCGATTATTCCGGTACGCAGGGCGTTAAAGCCCTAAAAGAAGAAGGCTTCGAGGTTGTCCTAGTCAATTCAAACCCGGCCACCATCATGACGGACCCCAACCTTGCCGACAGAACCTATATAGAACCCATTGAACCCAATACCGTTGCCGCCATTGTCCGCAAGGAACGCCCGGACGCCATTTTGCCCACCCTGGGAGGGCAGACGGCCTTGAATACGGCGCTGAAGCTTGCCCGCATGGGCGTGCTGGAAGAATGCGGCGTGGAGCTTATCGGCGCGTGCGCCGAGGCCATCGCCAAGGCTGAAAGCCGCGAGCTGTTCCGCGACGCCATGAACAATATTGGCCTTAAGGTACCGGCCAGCGCCATCATCCACAGCATGGACGACATGCGTAAGGCCGCAAAAGAGCTGCCTTTCCCGCTGATCATCCGACCCGCCTTCACGCTGGGCGGTACAGGCGGCGGCATTGCCTATAACATGGAAGACATGGAGGCCATCGCCGCGGAGGGCCTTGCCGCGAGTCCAGTCCATGAAGTCATGGCCGAGCAGTCTGTCCTTGGCTGGAAAGAATTTGAGATGGAAGTCATCTGCGATAAAAAAGGCAACGCCGTCATCGTTTGCTCCATCGAAAACATGGACCCCATGGGCGTACACACCGGCGATTCCGTAACCGTGGCCCCGGCGCAGACGCTGACGGACCGCGAATACCAGAAAATGCGCGACGCCTCCATTGCCATCATGCGCGAAATCGGCGTTGAAACAGGCGGATCCAACGTGCAGTTCGGCGTCAATCCCGCCAACGGCGACATGGTGGTCATTGAAATGAATCCTCGCGTGTCACGCTCCTCGGCTTTGGCCTCCAAGGCCACAGGCTTCCCCATTGCTCGCATCGCCGCCAAACTCGCCGTCGGCTACACGCTAGACGAACTGCGCAACGACATTACGCAAAAAACCTCCGCGGCCTTTGAACCCTCCATCGACTACTGCGTGGTAAAAATCCCCCGCTTCAATTTTGAAAAATTCCCCGGCGCCAAAGACGAGCTGACCACCTCTATGAAAAGCGTGGGCGAAACTATGGCCATTGGCCGCACGTTCCGCCAGGCGCTGCAAAAGGGGCTACGCTCGCTTGAAAACGGCGCTATGGGCCTTGTCCGCGAGCACGAGCCAACGCCGGAGCGCCCGGAACTTATGGCGCTTTTGCGCACGCCGAACTCCAGACGCCTGTTCGCCCTGCGCCACGCGCTCCTTGCCGGCTTCACTATTGAGGAACTGCATGAAATCACCTTCATAGATCCGTGGTTCCTGCGGCAGCTTCAATCCATCGTTGACGAAGAAATACGCATCCGCGATTTCGCCCTTGCCAACGATACCACGCCGGATAACCCGGAACTAGTCTCACAGCTCCGCCGCGCCAAGGAATTCGGTTTTTCCGACCGGCAGCTTGCCGCTATGTGGCGCCGTCCGGAAAGCGATATCCGAGACCTCAGGCGCGAAACCCGTATCGAACCCACCTATGGCCTTGTGGATACCTGCGCCGCGGAATTTCAGGCGATGACCCCTTATTTCTACTCTTCATATGAAACGAAACAGGAAGCCATCCCCGCCCAGTGCAAAAAGGTGATCATCTTCGGCGGCGGCCCCAACCGCATCGGCCAGGGCATAGAATTCGACTACTGTTGCTGCCACGCGTCATACGCCCTGAGTGACGAAGGCGTGCAGGCCATCATGGTCAATTCCAACCCGGAGACCGTCTCTACCGACTACGACACATCGGACAGGCTGTATTTTGAGCCGCTGACGTTTGAAGACGTCATGCATATCATCGAGCTTGAGCGGCCAGACGGCGTTATTGTCCAGTTCGGCGGGCAGACGCCTCTCAACTTGGCTGTGCCGCTCAGGCGGGCGGGCGTCCGCATCCTAGGAACCAGCCCTGACGCCATCGACCGCGCTGAAGACCGCGAGCGCTTTACAGCCCTACTCCATAAGCTTGGCCTGCGCCAGCCACAGAACGGCACGGCGAGAACCCTTGCCGAGGCCATTGCCGAAGCCGCCCGCATCACCTACCCCGTCATGGTCCGCCCAAGCTACGTTCTTGGAGGGCGCGCCATGGAGGTTGTGTATGATGAAGAACAGCTCACCGCCTACTTCAGGCTGCATATCGGCAGTACACAGCTTGAGCACCCCGTTCTTATCGATAAATTCCTTGAGGATGCCATTGAGGTGGATGTGGACGCCCTTGCGGACGGAAAAGACGTGTACGTCGCCGGCATTATGGAGCACATTGAGGAAGCCGGCATCCACTCCGGCGACTCATCCTGCGTGCTGCCCCCCTATTCCCTGCCAGAAAGCATCGTGGAAGAGCTGAAGTGCGAAACCATCGCCCTGGCTCTGGAGCTTCGGGTGCGCGGCCTCATGAACATCCAGTTCGCCGTAAAGGACGGGCAGGTCTACCTGCTTGAGGTTAATCCGAGAGCCTCGCGCACGGTCCCCTTTGTTTCCAAGGCCACGGGCGTGCCGCTGCCCCGCCTTGCCACCCAGATCATGCTAGGGCGTACGCTAGCCGAGCTCAAGCCGGAAATGATGCGCCATTCCGGCTATGTTTCCGTTAAGGAAGCGGTCTTTCCGTTCCGGCGCTTCCCCGGGGTGGACACGCTGCTTGGCCCGGAAATGCGATCTACGGGGGAAGTCATGGGCATAGCCGGCACGTTTGAAGAAGCCTACTTCAAGAGCCAACTTGCCGCTGGGCAGGAGCTTCCCCTGTCCGGAAACGTTTTCATCTCCGTCAATGACAAGGACAAGCCCCACGTTATTCCCCTGGCGCGGGAACTTGCCGGTCTTGGTTTTAGCCTGCTTTCCACAGAAGGCACGGCCAAGCTCCTCAACGCCAGCGGCATCGCGGCCAAGCGCGTACTAAAAGTCGCGGAAGGCCGGCCAAACATCGTTGACTTGATCAAAAACAACGACGTCGCGCTAGTTATTAATACCGCCTCCGCTGTGCGCCATACCGCATGCGACGCAAAATCCATCCGCCAAGCGACCCTGCAATACGGCCTGCCCTACACCACGACTCTTTCAGCCGCCAGCGCCGTTGTGCGGGCCATTTCGCATGCCAAAAAGCACAACACAACCCTGCATGTGCAATCGCTCCAAGACTACTACGAAACCGCCGCGCGATATTAAGGAAGAAGTAATATAAGTGAACGAATGTAACCCCTAAGCATACCTGTACGCCTCAAGGAAGCCTCGCAGCTAGCGACGGCGCAGCGTAACCGCCAAAAAAACAGCCCTGCTTTTGTGTCAAAAACGACACTCTGCAGGGCTGTTCTATTCTCAAGAACTCTTCCCCTGGAGCGCGACTAAATCGTATTCCCTAGATTCAACAATATCCGCTTCAACCAACGCGCCGGGCTTTACATCCGGACCGCTGATATAGGTCAATCCGTCTATTTCCGGCGCCTGGAACCAGGTCCGCCCGGTATGCAGGCCCGGCCATTCCGGATGAGAGGCATCCACCAGCACGCTCATCTTTTCTCCCTGGAAGCTGCTGAGCCATTCTTCGCTGATGCTGCGCTGCGCTTCCATAAGCGCCTTGCGGCGTTCTTCCTTCACGCTTTCCGGCACAGGATTCGGCATGGAGGCCGCTGGCGTGCCTTCTTCCGCCTGGTAGGCAAAAACGCCCAGATGCGTAAATCGTGTCTCTTCAACAAAACGCATTAGCTCGGCAAAATCCCGATCGCTTTCGCCTGGAAAACCCACTATCAGCGAAGTCCGGAGTGCAGCCTCGGGAAAGACCGCGCGGATACGCTCAACGGCTTCACGCGGGTTTCTGGCAAAAGGTCGCCCCATGCGCGAAAGCACCCCTTCCGACGCATGCTGAAGAGGCACGTCGAAATACGGCACAAAAGGCTCGCCGGCCTCGCGCAAATAGCGCAAAAAGCCAGGCTTCAGACCAGTTGGATACAAATAAAGCAGACGCAGACGGGCCAGTCCGGGCAAAGGCAAAAGCCTGTCCAGCAGCGTGCGCAAGTCGGGAGATTCTGGTAAATCAGCCCCCCATGCGGTAACATCCTGGGCCACAAGCACCAGCTCGCGGACGCCTGAGCCAAGCGCGGCCCTAGCTTCCGCTTCCACAAAGTCCACCGGATGTGAAACAAGCCTCCCGCGTATGGCTGGAATTGTGCAGAAGGTGCAGGCGTGGCAGCAGCCATCGCTGATTTTTAACCAGGAAAACGAGGGACATGTGCTCAAAAGCCGCCCTGCCGGCGCGGCGCCGTTTAACCCCAGCGCCTGCCTAAGCTTACCGGGCCAGCGGCCGATCTCCCTGTTGTCCAGCCACAAATCGATCTCCGGCAAATCCTTGGCCAGTGTTTCCGCGCCATAGCGGCCGACAAGGCAGCCGGCTACGGCCAAAAGCGGGCGCCTAGCCAGCCCTTCCAAATCGGCTACGGCCTGCACAATGGCCCGCACCGATTCCTGCACGGCCGGCGCGATAAAGCCGCAGGTATTGATAATAACAAGCTCCGCCTCCTCAGGCTCCTCCACAGGGATAACGTTCACCCCAAGGGAGCCAAGCAGGCGCTCCGTATCGACACGGTTCTTGGGGCATCCCAAGCTCACAGACCAGCAACGAAGTGTGCGCATCGTTTCCCAAGCCTTTCGCGGCGCCGCCGCTTTACTCGCTTGCATTTAGTAGTTGACCTTGCGAAAATACCGGCATTCGGCAATAGACTTTCATCCAGACACAAACGGAGATTTCCATGAGCGCGTTATCAAAGCTGGTACTCGCCACCGGCAACAAGGGAAAAATCGCGGAACTCGCCGCGCCTCTGCGGCATCTAAACATCGAAGTGATGGGACTTACTGCTTTTCCCGGACTCCCGCCCGTTGAAGAAACCGGCGCGACCTTTGAGGAAAACGCCCTGCTCAAAGCGCGCGCCGCAGCCGCAGCCACGGGACTGCCCGCCTTGGCTGACGATTCCGGCCTCTGCGTGGACGCGCTGAACGGCGCGCCAGGCATTTATTCCGCCCGCTACGGCAGCGATCTGCCTTTGCTTCCCGATGAAAGCCAGGACGCGCGTAACATACGCAAGCTCCTCGCCGCGCTAAAGGATGTGCCCGAAGGCAACCGCGGCGGATCATTTATATGCGTAATGGCCGCGGCCTTGCCGAATGGCTACGCCGTCACCGCGAAAGGCTCCTGGAAAGGACAGCTTCTTTCGGCTCAAAAAGGTAGCAACGGCTTTGGCTACGACCCCGTCTTTTATATTCCGGAACTGGGCCGGACTGTGGCAGAACTCAGCCGCGAGGAGAAAATGACCTTAAGCCACCGTGCACTGGCGCTGAAGGGCCTTTTGCGTCTATGGCCAGAATTCTGGCAAAAAGCTAAAGGCCGCTTCGCAGGCGCAATCTCCCGCGAAGCCTAGTCTTCCTTCCCCGGAGCGTATCCGGGGGTTTTGGCCAGCTGCCAGCGCTCTAAAGCCCGATAGAGATTTTTACGGCGCATTTTGTCCGCGCCATGCAAGGCCCGGACTTTTTCCATAAATTCGGCGCGCGTTGTCTTTCCGGCCGAGGGGCAGGGGTTGCTCCAAATCTGCAGGTTCCACCCCTTGGCCGCGCGGATAATCGTTGCCTTGTCTACCAGCAGCATCGGGCGGATAACCGTCAGTTCCCCGCGAAAAAAAGCATCCTTGATGGAAAGACCCTCAATTCGCCCGTTCTGCACCATATTCATAAAGAACGTTGCTGACAGGTCATCCGCGTTGTGTCCAAAGGCCAAATGCGTAAGCCTGTACCGGCGGCACAGCTCAAAAAGACGCGTGCGGCGCAGCATGGCGCAGTAGAAGCAGGGCGAATTCTTGCGGTTTTCCTCAGAGTGGGCGCGCGGGCCATGGCTAGTACACTCAATGTGCCCGGGCATCCCAGTCCGTGCCAGATAGTCGGCAAGAGGCGCATGGTTGTGCGGATCAAATCCAGGATTAACATGCAATGCCATCAGATCAAAATGAAAAGGAACGATGCGCTGCCTGCGCCGCATAACTTCTAAGAGTGTCCAGCTGTCTACGCCGCCGGAAACGGCGACGCCGATGCGCGCACCTGGATACAGCATCCCTGTTTGGTGCATAACCCTGCCGACGGACTTGATGCAGGCCTGCTGAGCATACGAAAGGGGCTCCCTACCCATCCTCCTCCTCCGAAGAGCGACGATTCTGCGCTCCGCGGCGTGACGCCGCGGGCTATCTGCCTCAGTTTTCCTTGTTTTCTTCAGCGCTGGAAACTTCCTTTCCCTGGTAGCCGGTATCGCTCCAGTCAATTAGGCGTCCCTGGAGCCAGAACACCGCGTCAATTTCGTCGCCTTTCTGCGGCACATAGCCGCCCTTGCAGATTTTCTGAGGCACATACAGAAGAAGCTTAAAAGGATTGGGGGTTTCCATTCCCAAGGCGATGCGCAGGATGTACACGGTTTTGCCGTCAAACTCCGCTTCCTCAACATCGTCAATGGGCGAGCGCAGCTCATAATCGCCGGGGATCTGGCTCGGCTGGAGCACCCTGTTGCCGCGCAAGTTTACCTTAAGCTGCGGCACATCGATACGGGAGGATCCCGGGTTCTTTTCAAGCCATTCCGACGCAAATTTTTCGTACTCCGGCCCTTCGGATATTGTAAGCTCGTCTAGGAGAGCGCGCCGAAGGCCGTAAGCCATGCCAGCAAGCAAAAAGGTCTGGCGCACTCCGGGCGTAGAGAGCTGATCCTTATCACGGAAGTAAAACTGGGTAAGAAAAAACAGAGGAGACGCGCCCTCGTTGCGGCAGGCCCCGACATAGGCCGTGCCGCCGTTATCCCAGGGATGGACTTCTTCAACGGTCAAATCCTGCGGTTCGCCCTCAAGCAAAGGCAGCACGGTGACGGGATGAATTCTTCCGCCAGGCTTGCCCTGCACGGTGACCGCGGCTCTTACCGGGGAATCCTTGGGCCACGCCAGCACCATAATTTCGTTTTCCGGTGTCTTGACCCCCCAGACGGGACGGGTGCCGCCTTCTTTCACAATGCGGGGAATCAAATTCATGGCATCCTGCTCGGGATCATCGAGAAGGGGAAACCATTTCTCACCCAGCTGCTGATAGCGTCTGTTCATGTAGTACGTCCTGTGCCGGGACCTTTTCCGGCGGTCAAGTGCTGGAAACAACGCTCCTCTGCTCGACGCCGTGCCTTAACATGTAAAACGGACGCCCACGCGAAGAACTGCCACCGATCTTTTAACGATAACCTATTGGATCAGTATTTCTCGCGATATATAGCCCTGCCTGCCCCACAAGGCAAGATAGGCGTATTGCCCAAAAGACAAAATCCATCTGAATCGTTCCGTTAGAAAAGAAAGGCAGATCCATTTTATTTCAAATTTATGAAAAATATTATACTTTAGCGGCAAGCAAAGAACTCTAGAAGAAATATACAGGCTGGCAGCAAATCCATATATTTCGGCATATTCATAACAAAAATTGGACAAGACTTGGGATTTAGATAGCTAAAACAACTACATGCCTATTGCGCTGTAGCTATTCCTACCTAAAAAACAATTCAGAAACTGCCGCGCGATATATTTTGTACGAATAGATAAATAAGTAAACAAGGAAAAAATCGGCGGAAAACGCCGCTAAAATGCTTCGACAAAAAATAGTAACTCTTTTAATTTTCTGCATGCAGGTTTTAAATGCGCTCAAAAAAATCCCTGTAAGCGATACCATAAAATAGAGAAGGCACGCTCATGATTAATCCCCTGATACACAAGTCGCGCCCCGGGCCGCATTGAACTTTTTGAAACTATTTTTCCTTTCTTCTCTATCAAATGAATAACGCTGACTTCTGTTTTGAATGGATTTTTGCTATTATCTATAGAGCGGCGCGTTGCGCTTTTATTTGTCTTCTCCAATGAACTTTTTGTTAACCGCCATAACCGCGCCCAAAGTGCGTTGCGCCCCATGGCTCCGTGCGCCTTGCCTTTTTTAACGCCACCTGCTGGAATCCCATATGAAAAAATTTTCATCTGCCCCATCGGACGATCTTTCTGCCCCTGGCCTTCGCTCCGCCCTGCTTGCCGCATGCGTGGCCCAGTTCCTACTGCCATTCATGGTCGGCGGACTCACGCCGCTTTTGCCGGCATTGGGAAAAGACCTTAACGCCAGCGCCATGCAGCTTGGATTTGTGGGCGCCGTGTACGCGCTTTCCCTGGCGATTTTTCATCTTCTTGCCGGACGTATCGGCGATATTGTTGGCCGGCGTCGCCTCTTTCTTTTTGGCATCGGGCTTTTTGTCGCAATGAGCACAGCGCTTCCTTTCTCCCCCTCCATCACTGTCTTTCTTACCCTGCGCTTCATGCAGGCTGTGGGCACGGCGTGCATGAATACCTCCATCCTGGCTATTCTCGTAGCCTGCGCGCCGCCATCGATTAGAGGCCAGGTGCTTGGTATTTCCTCTATAGGACTTTTCGCCGGCATTTCCTGCGGGCCACCCATAGGCGGCTTCATCGCCACCCAATTAAGCTGGCACTGGATTTTTTGGATGATGATGCCCCTAGGGCTTCTGGCCTTATGTCTTGTCGCCTTCAACATCCGCAGCGAATGGGTCCATGCCTTGGACTCTCCCTTTGACTGGACGGGTTCCCTGTGCTGGCTCTTTGCCATGAGCGGACTGGCCTGCGGCGCAACCTGGATTCTCGCCGGAGCTTGGGCATGGGGACTCATGGCCTTTGGCGCGCTCAGCCTCGGCGTGTTCCTGTTTGCAGAACGCCGGACCTCAAAAAGGGGGCGATGCCCTGTCCTAGATATGGAAATTATCTTCCATAACAGGCCGTTCCTCTTAAACAGCGCCATCTCCTTTATCTGCAACTGCACTATCATGGGCGAAGTGTTCCTGCTTGGCCTCTACGCGCAGTTTGGCCAGGGACTCACTATGCAGCAGGCGGGCTTTATGCTGAGCATCCAGCCCATCATTCAGCTTGTTCTCGCGCCTATTGCGGGCAGGATCGCGGATCGCTGCGGCGCCGCAAAAGTAGCTACAGCAGGTGTTTTGGTCTGCGGATCAGGTATGTTCGCTGCAACGTTTTTGACCTTGCAGTCTTCTGTTATCCATACAGCAGCCTGCCTGGTTGTCGTTGGCTTAGGGCTAGCATTCTTCGGCGCGCCAAACACCAGCGCCGTATTTGGCAGCGTAGACGAAGCGCACTTAAGTCAGGCTTCCGGGGTTGTGGGAACAGTACGCACCATGGGCTTACTGACCAGCATGGTAATCTTTTCTCTTTCCATGAACGCCTTCCTCGGAAAGGAAGCCGCAGGCCCCCACAACGCCGAAAAATTTCTCGCTGCCATGCATGCGGACTTCATTACCTTCAGTTTGCTCGCAGCAGCGGCGCTACTACTCAGCGCGCATCTGCTTTGGCGCTACCCCGTAAAACCGTATGCTTCTAGGTAAAAACCATCCTGCTGATAAAGCTCACATCTTTACAATATTCAGTCAATGATATAGTATCCTTTTTTTATTTTTGACACAAAGAGGATCAATCTCATGGCCAAACATTTCATGCGGATAGCCGACCTTGGCAAAGATGGCATT
>CAYWQK010000005.1:0-33437 GCA_964460575.1 uncultured Desulfovibrionaceae bacterium
TCTGCGATCCGGATCTGCTGAAGGTAAAAATCCAGGCCGCGCTGCTTGAAAAGAACGCCCTTTTCAGCCTCTACGGCGCACCGCCGATGGATCCTGACGAAATCTTCTGCCAGATCCACGCCACCGCGCAAAGGCTGATTCCGCACCTAGCCGATGTTTCTGCTGTTATCCACGCTGCCTGCGAAGCCGGCCGCAACGTTATGTTTGAAGGCGCGCAGGGCGTGCACCTAGATATTGACCACGGCACGTACCCTTTTGTGACATCCTCAAACACGGTTGCCGGAAATGCCTCCGCCGGCAGCGGCATCGGCCCGCAGATGCTCAACCGCGTTATTGGCATTGCCAAAGCCTACGTGACGCGCGTGGGTTCCGGTCCGTTCCCCACGGAACTTAACAACAGCATCGGCGAAAGCCTCCGCACACGCGGCGGTGAATTCGGCGCGACTACAGGGCGCCCGCGCCGCTGCGGCTGGCAAGATGCCGTTGTGCTTCGGGAAAGCGTGCTGCTCAACGGCCTGACCGATGTCGCGCTAACCAAGCTTGACGTCCTTTCCGGTCTCGACCGCATCAATGTCTGTGTTGCCTATGAACAAACAGGGCGGCGAATAGAAGGTTTCCCCTGCAGCAGCGATGGGCTTGCTTCCGTAACACCTGTTTATGAAACGCTGCCCGGATGGAAAGAAAACATCAGCGGCTGCCGCACATGGCACAGCCTGCCGGCAGCCGCCAAGGTATATGTAGAACGCCTTGAGGAACTGATGGGCGTGCCAGTCAGCATCGTTTCCGTTGGTCCGGACCGCGAACAAACCATCATCCGTTAAGCCTCTGCGGCGCGGGGTCCCATCGCTCTCCGCGCTGCTTTCACGAAAGTGCGGCCGCATTCTTGCTGCCTACAAAATAAGGATTCTCCCAACGGAGGCATTTTTATGGATTCCACACCGCACATGGACTTAATAGACAAAAAACTTCTCGACATTATCCAGACAGCTTTTCCTCTGACCCCCCGTCCGTATGCCGTGCTTGGAAAAGAACTTCACCTAACGGAGGCGGAAACCCTTGCCCGCGTGCGAGCTCTCCGGGGGCGCGGGATCATCCGCCGCCTCGGCGCCAATTTCAATTCGGCCGCTTTTGGCTACGCTTCCTCGCTCTGCGCCGCCAAGGTACCTGAAACCAAAATAAAAGCCTTTGTCGCGAACGTTAACGCCCAGCCGGGTGTTACCCACAATTACCTGCGCGACAACGCCTACAATGTCTGGTTTACGGTCATCGCCCCCTCTAGGGAGCATATACGCCGGATTCTTTCCGCCATTTCCGAAAAAACAGGCGTTCCCATCCTAGACCTCCCCGCCGCAAAGCTCTACAAAATACGCGTCAACTTCCATATGGAACGGTAAGTCCAAGAACTACCGGATACAGTTCCCCGCCTATTGCGCACCGTGCGCAGCTTTCATACAGCCGTAAGGTTTTCCGTATTCCGCCATGCAGATATTGACTCCGATCCTCGCGATACTTCATCACAAATGGCACATCCACGGCACGTTTTCCGGCTTTTTCCGCTTCTTTTTCATTCTGTGCACCATGATCCTCACCTACAGCGTGATGTTCCACTTCGTCATGCTTTATGAGGGACATTCCTATACTTGGATAACAGGGCTTTACTGGACGCTGGTTGTCATGTCCACGGCCGGGCTGGGTGTCGGCGAAATCACATTCAACTCTGACCTTGGCCTAGCCTTCTCCATCATTGTTTTGCTTTCAGGCGTTGTCTTCCTCTTGGTGATTTTTCCCTTTACCTTCATTCAATATTTTTACATCCCCTGGATGGAAAACAAAAAAAAGGACAGGGTCCCAAAGGAGCTGCCGCCTGAAACCAAAGGACACGTCATCATCGCAGGGATTGGTCCCATGACCATTAGCCTGGCCAACGATCTTGCGCGCTACGGATATTCCTGCGTCCTTCTCTGCAAAGACACGCAAACAACGCTGGACATGCTGAACAGGGGATATAACGCGGTTATGGGCGATCATGACGACGGTGAAACCTATCGGCGCCTGCGCTTAGAAAACGCAGCCATGCTGGTCGCCATGGACAACGACCCTCGCAATACCAACATTGTCTTCACCGCTCGCGACGTCGCTCCTCACGCCATCATTACCGCACGGGTAGAAAACACCGCGGCTGTCGATATCATGCAGCTTGCGGGCAGCACCCATGTTTGCCAATTCCGCGAAGTGCTCGGCAAAGCGCTTGCCCGCAGGGTATTGAAACCCAGCCATCCCTCCAGTATTCTCAGCACATTCAAAAAGCTTGTGGTGGCCGAAGCGCCTGTTATGCGCACGCCTCTGGTTGGCAAAACACTCATGGAAAGCGGGCTGCGCAGGGCTACGGGCCTCAATGTCGTCGGCGTCTGGCAAAGAGGAAAATTCACGCTTCCCACAGCCCAAACGCGGCTCTCGGACAATTCAGTTATCGTTACCGCAGGCACGTCCATGCAGACTGCCTCGCTCAACGCCTTTCTTCAAAACGGCACCCTTAAGACGGAAAAAAAAGCGAATGTCATCATCCTCGGAGGCGGGCACGTGGGGCTCGCCGCGGCATTCCACCTGCGCCAGTACGGCATTACGGCCTCTATCGTTGATTTGCGCGATATCTCCGCCAAATGCGAAAACCTCATTCAAGGCGATGCCGCTGAGCTTGAAGTACTGGAAAAAGCCGGACTGCATGAGGCAACCTCCATCATTATCACTACCCACGACGACGACACCAACGTCTACCTCACCATCTACTGTCGCAATCTGCGTCCCGATATCCAGATTATCAGCCGGGCAACTTTCGAGCGGAACGTGGGCATCCTCCATGCTGCCGGAGCGGACCTTGTTCTTTCGCTCTCCTCCATGCTGAGCAGCACACTTTTGAATCAGCTCTCTCCCGGAAAGGTCCTCATGCTCAACGAGGGACTCAACATCTTCCGCTTTCCCGTAGCAAAAAAACTGATCGGACAGTCCCTGCGCAACAGCGGCATCCGCGCGCTGGCCAACTGCAGCGTTGTTGCTGTGCAAAATACAGATGCGCCCATGTCCATCAACCCGCCTCCGGACTATGTCTTTTCCTCCGGTGATGAGCTCTATCTCATTGGCGATTCGGACTCCGAACGCGCCTACAAAAAGAATTTCGGGAAATAACGCATACGCGACGCGTGAATTGCGCTTTTGCTATACCCACTCAGCTCCTTTCCAAGATGAAACGCCTTGATGGCTAAGCTACGCAAGCAGCAACGCCCACGCATGTATAGATGCCTTGTTTGCTCCTCCTCCCAAAAATAATTTAGCCCAGCGCTAACAAAATTGCCCGACACAAGTCTTTGTGCCGGACATTTTTTGTCATTCCGCGTCTATTTCCATCAAAACCGGGGTTCTCCCCGTTTGACAGGAAACACCAAAACCGAGTAGACATCGATGGATTTTCGGCACGGATAAAATGATACCTCCTGCGGCGCAGCTTGCTTGACAGCGGTATAGAGGCGAGATATAGATAGCGACTTGTGTACGAATCGCTGTACCTGCGGCAGCCCTAAAATCGCTCCGAGGTTTCTTCATGTGGATCAGCATCACAGATCTGCCGCCGGAAGGCCGCGCGTTTACTATTGACGATCAATCCGTCTGGACGGCGCCCATGAAAGAATTTGGCATAACCGGCCGTATTCTTTCGCCTCTCAAGGGAAAACTTCTCCTTATTCCCCAACTCGGTGGAGAACTTCGCGGCTGCCTTGTCCGCGGCAGGCTAACTGGGGAAATAATGCTGCCGTGCGACAGATGCGCCGAAGATGCCCGTGTGGCGATCGACAGCATGTTTGAAGATTTTGAACCGTTCCCCGCTGACGATCCCAGGGAAGGCGAAGAGGATGATCTGCTTTCCGGCGACGCGGCGGACAAAGAGATTACGCGGCTGAAAGACGGTGTGCCTCAGATCAATCCTGAAGCCCTGCTTTGGGAGGAATTTTCGCTTGCCCTGCCGATGAAGCCGCTCTGCCGCCCTGACTGCAAGGGACTTTGCGCGGAATGCGGGCAAAATCTGAACGTTGGCGACTGTTCCTGCGGCAAGGACGAAGGAGATCCGAGACTAGCTGTCCTAAGGAACCTGATGCTCACAAAAAAACAATAATGCTGCGCTCCATTCCGCAGCATCAAAAGGAGGCCGGATATGGCCGTTCAGCAAAACAAAAAATCTCATTCCAAAAAGGGAATGCGCCGTTCCCACGATCACATTGCCGTTCCTTCTGTGATTTACTGCACCTGCGGCGCCCCGACGCTCCCCCACTCCGCCTGCCCCAACTGCGGAACGTACAAGGGGCGCCAAGTTGTTACGCAAAAGGCAAAGGATACGGATCAGGAATAAACCAGTCTGAGTTGTTCCAACGTTTTTTTATGTTTTCAGGTTGCCGACAAGGGGTTGCAGACATGACAGACCAACCTTCTTTCGCACTGGACGCAGCGGCCGCACCGGAACCCGATATTCCTTCATCAGCAGGCCCGAAGCGGCCAGTGCTGGCCATTGATGCCATGGGTGGGGACTTTGGTCCTTCCGTCATCGTTGCCGGCGCTGTTGAAGCAGCCAAAGAACTCAATGCAAAAATTGTCTTAGTCGGACGTGAGGAAGAGGTTACGGCGGAGCTTTCCCGCTACGACCTTTCCAATACCGACATCGATTTCGTTCACGCTTCCGAAGTTGCGGAGATGAACGAAAAGCCCTCGGATATCCTCCGGCGAAAAAAAGACGCCTCCATCCAGGTTGCTTGCCGCCTTGTCCGCGACGGACAGGCCGACGGCGTCATCAGTGCGGGGCATTCCGGAGCTACGGTCGCATGCGGCATGTTCATTATCGGGCGCGTTCACGGCGTTGAGCGGCCTGCGCTCGCGTCTGTGCTGCCCACTGAGCAAAACCCAACTGTGCTCCTGGATGTTGGCGCCAATGTCGACTGCAAGCCCTACCATCTTTTCCAGTTCGGCCTAATGGGCGAAGCCTTCGCACGGGATTTACTTGACTGCGAGCACCCCCGCGTCGGTATTCTGAGCATCGGGGAGGAAGAAGGCAAAGGCAACCTCCAGGTCAAGGAAGCCTACGAGCTGCTCAAGCTTGTCGAAAGCCTCCGTTTCATCGGCAACATAGAAGGCAGGGATCTGTTCAGCGGCAATGTCGACGTTGCTGTCTGCGATGGGTTTATGGGCAATGTAGCCTTAAAGCTTAGCGAAGGGCTTGGATCCGCGCTCTGCCATGTGCTGAAGCGTGAGCTCACCTATTCCGGATTGCTCCCAAAAATTGGAGCGCTCCTAGCCAAGCAGGCCTTCAAGAATTTCGCCAAGGTCATTGACTATGCCGAGTACGGGGGCGCGCTGCTACTGGGACTCAAGGGCATTGCCATTGTGGGGCACGGCGCGTCAAATGCCAAAGCAATCCGCAGCGCTACTCGCCTTGCCGCCAGGTTCGTAGAAAAAAAGACGAACGAACGACTCATGGAAGCCATCAGCGCCAACGAGGAGCTGACACGCTTTGGTCGCTCGTGCTGATAGGAACTGCGTACCATGAATGACGTCATACCCCGCCTTACTGGATTCAGCGCATGCTCCCCTGAAGCATGCGTGACAAATCAGGATCTTGAACAGCGCGTGGACACTTCCGACGAATGGATTGTCACCCGCACGGGCATTCGCCAGCGCCATATCCTCGCGGAGGGCGAACAGCTCAGCACAGTGGCAATTGAGGCTGCCCGTAAAGCGCTGAGCAGCGCACAGATCTCACCTGCATCCCTCACACATGTTGTTGTGGGTACCTGCACACCGGATGCCTTGAGCCCCTCGCTTGCCTGCACCATTGCCGGACAGCTTGGGCTGCCGCATGTCATGGCTTTTGACGTCAACGCCGGATGCTCGGGCTTCATCTATGCCTTAAGCCTCAGCAGCAGCATCCTCAGAGCCGATCCATCCGCCTGCATCCTGATCTTAGGCGCAGATGCCATCAGCCGTCGGCTCAACTGGCGGGACCGCACAACTTGCGTGCTTTTCGGCGACGGAGCCGGAGCATGTGTTATGAACGCCAGCCGGCAGAGCATGGCCGATACATCGGCCGAGCTTACTGACGTCCTCTGCACGGCCGACGGCGCCTGTGCGCACATGATCACAGTCGGCGGAGGATCCGCTAGGGCCTACACGCAGGGTGAACCCATCCGGGAAGATTTTTTTGTATCCATGCAGGGCAGAGAGGTCTTTAAGCACGCTGTCAGAAACATGGTGGACAGCGCCGAACAAATTCTTGCGCGCAATAACCTCGGCATTGAGGATATCGATCTTTTCATCCCCCATCAGGCAAATCAGCGCATCATTGATGCCGTGGGCACCCGCCTGAACTTTAATCCCCAAAAAATTTTTTCCGATGTAGCCAGCTACGGCAATACTTCGGCGGCCTCCATTCCCATCGCCTTGGTGGATGCGAAGCAAACCGGACTTCTGCGCCCGGGCATGAAAGTACTGCTTGGAGCCTTCGGCAGCGGACTTACCTGGGGAAGCGCACTGCTCCAATTCTAAGACGCTGAAACCGCCTGCCGGTGGAGGATTGAATTTCTGTTTGCCTTGACGTACTGTTGAGAATACACCCTTTTTAAGGAATATCCATGGACGAACTTAGACCTACGGCCGTAGTCACCGGCGCATCCAGAGGAATCGGAAAAGCCATAGCCCAGGCGCTCGCCCGGCAGGGGCTTCAGATTTATCTCATCTGCGCCAGCAGGCTGGAGGCTGCCCGCGAAGTTGCTTCTGACATTATCGCCAACGGAGGGCAGGCCTCCGCCTTCCGTCTTGACGTGAGCGATCTGGTCGCCGTCACGGCTTTCTTCCAGCAAGAAATACGTGACAAGGTCGATCTGGCCGTATTGGTCAACAATGCCGGCATCACGAAGGACGGTCTTCTTCTGCGCATGAAAGATGAAGATTTTGACCGTGTGCTCAGCGTCAACCTCCGTGGCGCTTTCGGCTGCCTGCGCGAAGCGTCGAAAATCATGGCCCGCCAGCGTCATGGACGAATCATCAACATTACCTCCGTGGTTGGTCAATCGGGCAATGCCGGACAGGCTAACTACGCGGCTGCCAAAGCAGGGCTGATAGGGCTAACCAAAACCGCGGCTAAGGAACTTGCCGGGCGCAATATCACCGTCAACGCGGTGGCACCCGGATTTATAGAGACAGATATGACCGCCGTGCTTAGCGAGGATACATGCAGGGCTTTTGCCGCGCAGATCCCTCTCGGACGCTTTGGCTCTCCGAAGGATGTGGCAGAGGCTGTTGCCTTTTTAGCCTCGCCTGGAGCCGGTTACATCACCGGGCAGGTGCTCGCCGTCAACGGCGGGATGTACTGCTGAAAACAAACCCTGGAGGGCTCTCATGTCCGCACCCGAAGTGGAAGAAAAGATCAAAAGCATCATCATGGAACAGCTTGGCGTGTCTGCCGACGAAGTCAAACCCGAAGCTTCTTTTGTTGAAGACCTCGGCGCCGATTCCCTTGACTTAACGGAACTTATCATGGCCATGGAAGAAGCTTTCAACATCGAAATCGCCGATGAAGACGCTCAGAAGCTGATGAAAGTCAAGGACGTTATCGCCTACGTGGAAAGCCACGCGAACTTCTGATTACGCCCCTGAAGTCCCTATGGACGCCGAAACGTGCCATAGGAGCATAGGCAAGTTCAAGGCACGCCTGCCGGACAGCGGCATGTATGCCAAAGCTGCGGCAGATGAATTTCCGGAACGCCCTAGTCCATGCCCTGATGGATACAGGCAGACATCCTCAAAAGTGCCGTACTCTGGCAAACTGATGCCTAAATACATTCTTCTTTCAGCCTGCCAGGTCAAACATCGTGTGCGACAGCTTGCAGCGTTCCGCTTTCGCTGAAGCAAAAGCTGAAAATTCAGGATGTACTTTGTTTGCCGGGCGTTCTGTGACCTTGTCACGGGACGCCCGTTGTATTTTTTGTAGGGACTGCTCTGACATCCGCAGCCAGCAACCGCGATGAAAGGCTCGCTTTTCCGCCGCGGGAAGTCCAAGAGGCAACTGCCTCTCTTGACAGCGGTTTTTGTTGGCTTCCCAGCGACCGCTAAGCCTTCATAAGTTTGCCAGAGGTTATTATGGAACGTACACGTGTTGTTATAACCGGTTTTTCCGCCCTTACCCCGCTCGCCACTTCTGCGATGGAAAGCTGGAATGCCCTTTTGGCGGGGAAGTCCGGCATCGGCCCCATTTCGCTTTTTGACGCGACCGGCTACGACGCCACTATAGCCGGCGAAGTAAAAAATCTTGATCCCGCTGCCTTCGGCATCTCCCCAAAGCAGTCACGCCACATGGACCGCTTTGTTCAGTTAGGCACATCAGCCGCTCTGGAGCTCATGCGCCATTCCCGCTACAAAACCGATGAATTCAATGCCGAACGCTCAGGCGTCCTCATAGGCGTAGGGCTTGGCGGCCTGCATACCATCGAACAGTTCCACAGCAAGTTGATTACAGCAGGTCCCAACCGTGTTTCGCCATTCATGATTCCAATGCTTATTTCAAATATGGCGCCGGGATATATCGCTATTCTCACTGGATTTAAGGGCGCGAACATGGCCATCACCAGTGCCTGCGCCTCGTCGGCCCACGCCATCAGCTCTGCCTTTTCTGAAATTCTCCTCGGACGCTACGACGCCGTAATCACCGGCGGAGTGGAATCCACCATTACCCCTATGGGGGTTTCCGGCTTTACCGCTATGAAGGCGCTCTGCGCCACCCACAACGATGATCCCGAACACGCATCACGTCCCTTTGATAAAAACAGAAGCGGTTTTATCATGGGCGAAGGTGCGGGCTTACTTCTCCTTGAATCCCTAGATTCAGCGCTCCGCCGCGGCGCTGACATCTACGCGGAAATCGCTGGAATCGGAGCTTCCGCGGACGCCTACCACATGACGGCTCCGGAGACTTCCGGATCGGGCATGGCCATGGCTATGCGCCGGGCCCTGGAAGACGCCGGCGTTGCTCCCGATGAAGTCGACCACATCAACGCCCACGGAACGTCAACGCATCTCAACGACCTCTGCGAAACCATTGCCATCAAAAAAGTCTTCGGCAAGCACGCCTACGATATTCCGATTACGGCCAACAAATCCCAAATCGGCCACCTGCTCGGAGCCGCGGGAGGCGTGGAAGCTATTTTTTCTGTTCTGTCTCTGTATACCGGCATGGTTCCGGGCATCGCCAATTACGAAACGCCTGACCCGGAATGTGACCTCACGTACGTGACTGACGGTCCAATGCAGATTAACCCGAACTATGTGCTTTCCAATTCTTTTGGCTTTGGCGGCACGAACGCCAGCATCCTCTTCAAAAAATATGTCGGCTGATTGTCCGGCCTATATCCACCTTAAGCTTACGGAGAAATTTCGCCATGGACCAGCTTCTGCTGCAAGATCCTGAATTGGCCAAGGCGATCTGCCTTGAAAGCAATCGGCAGATGAGCAAACTGGAACTTATTGCCTCAGAAAACTTTGTCTCTGCCGCTGTACGGGAGGCCATGGGCTCCGTCCTTACCCATAAATACGCCGAGGGATACCCCGGCAAGCGCTACTACGGCGGGTGCGAGTACGTCGACATGGCGGAAAACCTCGCCATTGACCGAGCCAAGGCGCTCTTCAACTGCACCTATGCCAACGTACAGCCCCATGCCGGCAGCCAGGCAAACATGGCCGCCTATTTCGCGCTAATCAAGCCTGGGGATACAGTGCTCGGCATGAACCTTTCCCACGGGGGACACCTGACTCATGGCAGCCCCGTGAATTTCTCCGGCCGCCTTTTCAATATCGTCTCCTACGGCGTAAACCGCGAAACAGGCCGCATTGATTATGACGAAGTTGCAAAGATCGCCCGGGAAAAACACCCGGCCCTCATTCTTGCCGGAGCAAGCGCCTACTCGCGCACTATCGATTTTGCGCGGTTCCGCTCCATTGCCGATGAAGTCGGCGCCAAACTGATGGTCGATATGGCCCACATCGCCGGACTTGTTGCCACAGGAGAGCACCCCTCCCCCCTGCCTTACGCGCACATCACCACCACGACTACGCACAAGACGCTGCGCGGCCCGCGCGGCGGCATGATCTTGGCCGATGAAGCCCTTGGCAAAACCATCAACAGCCAGATTTTCCCGGGAATCCAGGGCGGCCCGCTGATGCATGTCATCGCGGCCAAGGCCGTGGCCTTAGGCGAAGCGCTGAAACCCTCGTTCAAAACCTACCAGCAGCAAACCGTCAAAAACGCCGCAGCGCTGGCTAAGGCCCTGAGCGATGCCGGATTCAACCTGATCTCCGGAGGCACGGATAACCACCTGATGCTCGTTGACTTGACCAACAAGAGCGTTACGGGAAAAGAAGCCGAACACGCCCTTGATGCGGCGGGCATTACCGCCAACAAAAACACAATCCCCTTTGAAACGCGCTCGCCCTTCGTCACCTCGGGCATCCGCCTCGGCACGCCCGCGCTGACCACGCGCGGTTTCAGGGAGGCGGATATGCTCAAGGTCGCGACATGGATTGACGCTTCAATCAACGCGGTCTACAATGAAACCAAGCTGGCGGAAATCCGCCGGGAAGTGGAACAGTTTGCACGCCAGTTCCCTCTTTTTGCCTGGTAAATAAATGCGTTCCCCCTCCTCTACGGAGGGGGCCGCTTCGTTTCAAACCACTCCGGAAAGGACGCAAGCCCTCCATGTCACGCATCGCATGGCCAGAATACTTCATGCGCATCGCCGAACTTGTCGCGGAACGCTCCACCTGTCTGCGGCGTAAAGTCGGCGCCGTTGCCGTCAAGGACAGACGCATCCTCGCCACAGGCTATAACGGTGCCCCTTCAGGGGTTATGCACTGCCAGGAAAGCGGCTGCCTGCGCCAGCAGCTGGGCGTTCCTTCAGGGGAACGGCACGAGCTCTGCCGGGGGCTGCACGCCGAACAGAACGTTATTATTCAGGCAGCCGTCCATGGCATTTCCCTCGCCGGTTCCGAAATTTTCTGCACTTTCCAACCTTGCATCATCTGCTCGAAAATGCTGATCAACTGCAAGGTCTCACGGATTTACTACGCTCAGGGGTACCCGGACTCCATGTCTGTTGACATGCTCGCTGCCGTCGGCGTGCAGTGCGAATGCCTGCCCCTTTCCCCGGAGGGCAAGGCATGATGGATTTCGCCCCTTTCATGCGGCACGCCATTTCCCTTGCTGAAAAGGGCCGGTGGACAGCCGCCCCTAACCCAACGGTCGGCGCTGTTTTGGTTCAGGACGGACAGATTGTCGCCGAAGGCTGGCATGCTGTCTGCGGGCAAAAGCACGCTGAAATCGCCTGCCTTGACAACGCGCGGCGCAAAGGCGTTGATCCCTCCCTCTGCACGCTGGTTGTTACGCTGGAGCCCTGCAACCATACCGGCAAGACCCCACCCTGCGCAAAGGCTGTTCTGGAAGCCGGCATCCGTCATGTCGTCATCGGCATGACGGATCCTAACCCTACGGCCGCCGGCGGCGCAGCTTTTCTCACTGAAAACGGCGTGCGCGTGGACGGCCCCGTTGAGGAAAACCTCTGTCGCGACCTTGTTGCGGACTTCATCATTTGGCAAAAGGCCAAGCGCCCCTACGTTATCCTCAAAATGGCGGAAACCATCGACGGACGTATTGCGGCACGTAGCGGACATTCCCAATGGATCTCCTGCGAAAAAGCCCGACGCGAAGTGCACGAGCTGCGGGCGGGCACGGGACTTGCCGGCGGCGCGGTCCTTATCGGCGGCAATACACTCCTTGCGGACAATCCCCTTCTCACGGCCCGCGATGTTCCGGTCGTACGCCAGCCTTTGGCCTGCGCCCTTAGCTCACGCATCCCCACAAAGCCAATCCGTTTGTTCCAAGAACGCCCGGAACAAACTGTTTTCTTTACTACTTCCGCCTCAGCGGCCTCAACAAAAGCCGAAGCCCTGCGCCGTCAGGGCGTTCGGATTATCGGACTAAGCGATTGGGACATCCCAGGCGGTCGCGATCTTGCCCAGATGATGCTCTGGCTCTGGGACAAAGCAGGCTGTCGCTATGTACTCTGCGAAGGCGGAGGCTCCCTTGGGCAATCCCTCCTGCGGGCAGGGCTTGTGGATGAATTCCGCCTTTTCATCTGTCCTAAAATTCTCGGCGACAATCAGGCGAGCCCTCTTTTTGACGGATGCTCCCCAATGACCATGGACGAAGCCCTTGGCATGCGCATTGCCAATGTAAAAATGGTCGGCAGCGACTGCTGCCTGACCCTCCGCCCTCTTGTGTGAGATCGGATTATGTTCACAGGATTAATACAGGGACAGGGAGAAATACTCTTCCTCCAGCGTCTTCCCGACCAATGCCGGCTCACCATCCGCACGCTTTTTGCCTTTCCAAACCTGACGCTGGGCGAATCCATCGCCGTCAACGGTGCATGCCTCACCGCAGAAAAAGGCACACAGGAAAAAGAACAGGCCATTTTCACAGCCTACGCCTCCTCTGAAACCCTCCAAAGGACAACGCTAAGGCTTTTGACCCCGGGGGCTCGTGTCAACCTGGAGCGGGCTTTGGCCCTTGGCGACAGACTCGGCGGGCATATCGTGAGTGGCCATGTTGATGCTGTTGCTGTTGTGCGCCTTGTGGAATCCCGCGGCGACTCACGCCTTATCCGCCTGGCTTTCCCCCCGACCCTTGCCCCGGAAATCATTGAAAAAGGGTCTGTAGCACTGGATGGAATCAGCCTCACAATTAATGCCTGCACAGGCGAAACACTTGACGTCAATATTATTCCAGAAACCTGGAAAGTCACCACCGCCGCCAACTGGATGCCAGGCTCTCAGGTCAATATAGAAACGGATGTGCTGGGCAAGTATGTGCGCCGCAATCTTCTTTTTCGCGGGACGCTATCCGAAGAAAAAAAAACCTCATCCGGCGGGGTCAGCCTAGACCTGCTCAGGGAAAACGGCTTTCTCTCTTAACACGACAGGAGAATAGAACATATGCCGATATGCACCATCGAAGAAGCAATTCAGGATATGCGCCAAGGGCGCATGATTATTTTAGTCGATGACGAAGACCGGGAAAATGAGGGAGACCTCACAATCGCCGCGGAATTTGTCACGCCGGAAGCCATTAACTTCATGGTGACCTATGCGCGCGGACTCGTCTGCCTCCCTCTCGGCCCCGCATGGGTGGACAAGCTTGCGCTCCCTCTAATGACGCAGCGCAACGGTTCTCGCTTCGGCACAAACTTCACGGTTTCCATTGAAGCGAGGAACGGCGTCACAACCGGTATTTCCGCCGCAGACCGGGCCCATACCATCCTCACCGCTGTTGCCGACAACGTCCGCCCAGAAGACATCGTCACCCCCGGACATATCTTCCCGCTGCGCGCCCAAAAAGGCGGCGTTCTCACGCGGGCCGGACAAACAGAAGGCAGCGTGGACCTTGCCGTGCTTGCCGGGTTGAAGCCGGCGGCCGTCATCTGCGAAATCATGAAAGAAGACGGTTCCATGGCCAGGATGCCCGACCTTGAAATCTTTGCCGAAGAACACAACATCCACATTGCCACCGTCCGCGATCTCATCCGCTACCGCATGGAGCGCGGAAAAATTGCCGTGCGCCGCATCGCTGAAGCCTCCCTGCCCTCCCGCTACGGCGATTTCCGTGTTATAGCCTACGAAAACGACGTTAGCGCAGATACACACCTTGCCATTGTCAAGGGCGATGTGTCAGCCAAAAGCGGACTTGGTCCGGTACTCGTCCGTGTGCACAGCGAATGCCTCACGGGGGATGCGCTAGGCTCTCTGCGCTGTGACTGCGGCGGGCAGCTCGCCGCCGCCCTTACGCAGGTTGAACGTGAAGGCCGTGGTGCCGTACTCTACATGCGCCAGGAAGGCCGCGGAATCGGCCTAGCCAACAAAATCCGCGCCTACGAGCTCCAAGATCAGGGACTTGATACCGTAGAAGCCAACAAAAAACTGGGCTTCAAGCCGGATCTCCGCGACTACGGCGTCGGCGCGCAAATGCTGGTGGATCTGGGCATCCATGAAATGCGCCTGCTCACCAACAACCCACGCAAGATTATCGGGCTGGAAGGTTACGGACTGCACGTTGTGGAACGGGTACCCCTCGAAATGCAGTGCGTGCCCTCCAACCATGACTACCTGCTAACCAAGCAAGAAAAAATGGGGCACATGCTCCATATGCATTAATTTTGCTTGGCTTGCCCCGCAAAACGGCAGGCCCGACACATACGCCGTGCGCCGGCAAGCGTTCTGGCGGCCCAGGTATTCCGGATCGCACGTTTACCATATTTCCCAGCGAGGCTCTCATGCAAGACATCAAAACCATTGAAGGACTTTTTGACGCCAAGGGACTGCGTTTTGTCGTTGTTGCTACGCGCTTCAACGATTTTATCGTTGACCGCCTCATCAGCGGCGCCTTCGACTATCTATTCCGCCACGGCGCGGAAAAGGACAAGATGACCCTTGTCCGCATTCCCGGCGCCTTTGAAATGCCTGTTGTCTGCAAAAAACTCGCAGAATCCGGCAAGTACGACGGTATCCTCGCTCTCGGCGCAGTCATCCGCGGAGGCACGCCCCACTTTGATTTCGTCGCAGGGGAAGCAACCAAAGGCCTAGCTCAGGTTTCCCTTTGCTCCGGCGTGCCGATTGGCTTTGGACTGTTGACCACCGACAGCATCGAGCAAGCCATTGAACGGGCCGGAACAAAAGCCGGCAACAAGGGCGTGGAAGCCGCTGCTGCCCTGCTGGAAACCATACGGGTCCTACAGCAACTCTAAAATCGGTCTGAGAACAGCATGTCACTGAAAGTTTCCCGTACCGCAGCCCGTGTGCGAGCCTTCCAGGTGCTTTACAGCCTACACTTTGCGCCGGTTTCCTCCGCTGAAGAGTTAAAAGCGGTGGCCGAGCAGGTTCCAGAAGATGTTGATGAAAGCACAGGACTGCCAGCTCCCTCCCCTGATTTTGCCTGGGAAATGATTAAGGGGGTCTGGACCAACGAGGCGGCGCTTGATGCTGCCATAGCAGAATACTCCCACAACTGGCGCGTGAACCGCCTAGGCAAGGTGGAACGCACGGTTCTGCGCCTTGCGCTCTACGAGATGAAAAATCATCCGGACGTGCCGTCCCGAGTCATTATCAGCGAAGCCCTGAATCTGGCGGCGAGATTCGCCAACGATCAGGCGCGTCATTTTATCAACGGCATTCTTGATGCTGCCGCCCAAACCCGCTAATACGCTGCTGCAGCCAATACCGCTAACCTTTTTACGCGTCTTACCTTTTCGAGGTTATACTGTTATGAGCACCTTTCAGCGCTACGATCCGCAGCCCATCGAAGCCAAATGGCAACACCGCTGGGAAACGGAAAAAACATACGCCTGCGCCGTTGATCACAGCAAGCCGAAGTATTATACGCTTGAAATGTTCCCCTACCCTTCCGGAAAGCTGCACATGGGCCATGTGCGCAATTACTCCATCGCCGATGTCGTTGCGCGTTTCCGCCGGCTACAGGGTTACAACGTGCTGCACCCCATTGGCTGGGACGCCTTCGGCCTACCTGCCGAAAACGCTGCCATCAAGCGAAATGTCCATCCTGCTGAATGGACCTATTCCAACATTGCTAACATGCGCTCCCAGCTGAAATCTCTGGGCTATTCTTACGACTGGGACCGCGAGCTGGCCACCTGCCATCCCAAATACGACCGCTGGGAGCAAGAATTCTTCCTCAAATGTCTTGAAAAAGGCCTTGTTTACCGCAAAAAGGCCAACCAAAACTGGTGTCCCAAATGCAATACCGTACTGGCCAATGAGCAGGTCGTTGACGGCCGCTGCTGGCGCTGCGATTCTCCCGTGCAGCAAAAGGAGCTAACCCAGTGGTTCATGCGCATTACCGCCTACGCCGATGAACTTCTTGCTGACCTGAAAAAACTTGAAGGCGGATGGCCGGACAGGGTGCTTTCCATGCAACGGAATTGGATTGGCCGTTCCGAGGGCGCGGAAATCGTCTTTCCTTTGGAAGGACGCGACGAAAGCATCTCTGTTTTCACAACCCGGCCCGATACGCTTTTCGGCGTTGTTTTCATGACGCTTGCGCCTGAGCATCCGCTGGTGGACTCCCTCATCAAAGGCAAGGAAAAAGAAGCTGAACTCCGCGCCTTTATTGAGCGTATCCGCAACATGGACCGCATTGAGCGCCAGGCTGACGACATTGAAAAAGAAGGCATCTTTACAGGCAACTACTGTCTGCACCCCCTCACAGGACGCCGCGTCCCCATCTGGCTGGGCAACTTTGTTTTGGCAGAGTACGGCACCGGCGCCGTCATGGCCGTCCCCGCGCATGACCAGCGCGATTTCGACTTCTCGCGCAAGTACGGGATCGATTTCATTCCCGTTGTGCAGCCGGCAGGAGAAACCCTTGAAGCTTCCACCATGGACCATGCCGTTGAAGAACCCGGCTTCCTTATCAACTCCGGCGAATTCAACGGACTGCCCAGCGACAAGGCAAAAGGCGCCATCGTTGATGCGTTGGCCAGGATTGGCCGCGGCAAGAAAACCGTAAACTTCCGCCTGCGCGACTGGAACATCTCCCGCCAGCGCTACTGGGGAGCGCCTATTCCCGTCATCTACTGCAAAAAATGCGGCATGGTGCCGGTTCCCGAAAAGGACCTGCCCGTTCTTTTGCCCACCGATGTGCAGACCCGCCCAGACGGACGCTCGCCCCTGCCGGATACACCGTCCTTCGCGGAATGCAGCTGCCCCTGCTGCGGCGGCGCGGCGCGGCGCGAAACAGACACCATGGATACCTTTGTAGAGTCCTCATGGTACTTTGCCCGCTACACCTCCGCACACAAGGAAGACAGCGCCTTTGACGCCGAAGCGCTCAAATATTGGCTCCCTGTTGACCAGTACATCGGCGGCGTGGAACACGCCATCCTCCATTTGCTCTACGCACGCTTCTTTACTAAGATCCTGCGTGACTTCGGCTACCTGCCTAAAGACCTCAACGAACCGTTTACCAACCTTCTGACCCAAGGCATGGTCCTGATGGACGGCTCAAAGATGTCTAAATCTAAGGGCAACGTTATTGATCCCGATGCGATGATTACCAAGTATGGCGCCGACACCGTCCGCCTCTTCTGCCTCTTCGCCGCACCACCGGAACGCGACTTTGACTGGACGGAAAGCGGTATAGAAGGCGCCCACCGCTTTCTTTCGCGCATCTGGCGCCTCTACGGCGATGTACGGGATGCCCTGCTGCCTGTTGCCGCCTGCTCATCCACAGCCAAGGACGCGGCTTCTTCACCCTTAGCCCACGAAATCCGCCTCAAGGAGCACACAACGGTTAAGAAAGCCGGTGAAGACATTGGAAACCGCTATCAGTTCAACACGGCCATCGCCGCAGTTATGGAACTGGTTAACGCGCTCTACCTAGCCAAAGATGAGCTTGCTGGCAATGACGCCGGACGCAGAGTCCTCTCCTCTGCCATGTGCACTGTGCTGACCGTGATGTCGCCCATCACTCCGCATATATGTGAAGAACTGTGGACGGATCTCCACAAGGACGGCGCAATGCTTGAGCAACAGCCTTGGCCTGCGTGGAATGAAGACGCCCTCCAACGGGACATGCTCACCGTGGTCATCCAGATCAACGGTAAACTCCGCAGCAAAATCGAGGTTCCCGCAGACGCAGACAGGAACACGCTGGAAAAAGCCGCCCTCGATGACCCGACTATCAAGCGCCATCTTGATGGACTCACGGTCCGCAAAATTGTGGTTATTCCCGGAAAGCTCATCAATATCGTCGCAGCGTAGCGTCGACGATTCTCTACCACATATAGCACACTATGGTTGCGGAAGGCCAAACGCCTTCCGAAACCATTCGCCAGGACCCTGATTTAATTCTCATCTCAGCCGCTTACTGTCAGAGACGCCCATGCCTGCTTTCCTCAAGCCACTCCTCCTTTCTATCCTCGCCACGGCGCTCCTTGGCTGCGGCTATACTTGGCGCGGCCAAGAGAACAGCACCACAACCCACAGCGTGCTCGGCGATGGCTCCAAAACGCTGCGCATCCGCTCGGTTGAGCAGACAACTCTCTATGCCTGGATCCCCTACATCATCCGCTCTCAGCTCAGGGATGAAATCGCCGTCCGCGGACTGGCAAAATGGGTTGACACCGCCCCCTCCGACTTTACGATAAGCGTTAAAATCCTGGGATGCAGCATGCGCAGCGACAACGACATTACCTCAGGCATGCCGCGTCTCGTCACAACAACAATCAGCATGGTATTCAGCATCTGCAACGGACACACCAATCAGGAAATATGGTCGTCCGGCACCATTGAATACGCCGATTCCTTTACGGTTGAAGATGAACGCACGGTCATTCAGTCCATTGTACGAGAATGCATCTCTCGCGGCGTAGACCGCATTCAGCAACAATTCTGACCTAGCTATGAATACAGGATTCCTCTTCTGCGCCTGCCCTGATGCCGCGCTGCTTAAGGACTCGCTAAACGTTTTTTTCGCCGAAGAAGGGCTTGCGTCTTCGAAACGACTTGTGTTTTGGGGCAACGACGGTCTTCCACCAACGTTCTGGGAGACGCTAATGCTCCCAGGGCTTATAAGCGTCCACACATGCCTAACCGTGCGCAATGCGCATCTTTTGCCCGGAGAAACGTGGAAAGCACTTTCCAAAACCCTTGGGCATCCCCATGAACATGCGCTGCCTGTTTTCTGCCTTGAAGGACCATGGGAAAGGGGACGTCCCAAGCTCCCGGCATGGCTTGAAAAGCTGCCATGCGCCGCCTTTGCCCGCAAGAAACGCTGGTGGAAAGAAATCCCAGGACTCAACGCCACTTCTCTCAGGAACAGGCTTCGCGCCAAGGCCTCTGAACTGGGGCTCTCCATCGCGCCCAATACCCTCGAACAGCTGGCGGGTGTTCTTCCCCTGGACGCCTCCGCCATTGACAGCGAAATGGCAAAGCTTACCCTGTACGCCGCTGCCACAGTATCTCCAGGAAACCGACCAACGCTGGGCAGCGACGCCATCGCCCTTGTCACTCAAACTCCGGAATTCAATATTTTTGAACTGCTGAAGCTCATGCAGCGCGGCGACAACAACGCCGCGTGGAAAATGCTTTCTTCCCAGCAGGCGAACGTCATCTTCCCCATACTAGGGCTCCTCCAGCGCGAAGCGCGCCTTCTTTGGCAGACGCTCACCAATGAAGCGCAGCCCCGCGACGCCGGGCCTCGAAAATTTCTCGCCTCCCAGATTGGCTTTTACGGTCTAATCAAACTCTGGGATGCCATGCACGAAGCTTCCCTTTCTATCAAATCCGGCAGAAAACAGGATTTTCAGGCACTTGACGAACTCATTGCTCAGGTTTCACTCCTTTTCCGCCACCGCCAATAAAAGCAACCTCTTAAAAAATTTCCCCTTGCCACACTCTCAGGACTGCTTATTATGTCGTCAGATAAAACGGAATCTCTGCATATCGGGCACCGCAAGAGGCTACGGCAGGAAGTGATGAGTAATCTCGACCGTGTCCCGGACGCACGGCTTCTTGAGCATGTTCTGACTTACGCGCTGCCCAGGTGCGATACACATCCCATTGCCCAAAAGCTCATGCATACCTTTGGTTCATTGCGGGCCGTGCTGGACGCAGACCGCAGCAACCTTTTGGCGGTTCAGGGTATTGGCCCCCGCTGCGCTGACCTTTGGGAAGTCCTCCGTGAACTGCGTGCCCGCTATGCAGAAAGCCCCGTAGTCCATGGGCAGTGCCTATGCAGCAACGAGGCCGTTGTTCAAATGGCCAAGGCACGCCTTGCAGGACTGAAAAAAGAAGAAGTATGGGTTGCGTTTGTTGATACGGGACTCCACCTGCTTAAGTGGGAAAGGATATCTGCGGGCACGATAGACGCCGCCTACCTCCATACCCAGGAAGTCGTCCGCCTATGCCTGAAATACCACGCTTGGGGTTTTATCCTCGTGCATAATCATCCGGCAGGCGGAAGACCGTCGGCACAAGATGTTAGTCTCTCTATGCACCTAGAAAAAGCCGCTGAAGCTGTCGGCATCCGCATGCTGGAACATATCGTCATTATGGACAACGCTTACTGCGGACTCAGAGAGGACGGGCTAATCGCGCCACTCTCAGCCACATCGTAAAACGCCACTGGAACGTTCTCGGCGGCGCGTTTGCCTCAAACAGTTTGGCTTTTTGCCCAATGCCGTTTCCTGCAGAGAATCCGTTAAAACTAAAGGAATACCAGATGAATTCCAAATCCGACGACGATTCAAAAAAAGATGCCCCCCGCCGGAGAATTATCCGCCGCAGACAGTCAGCCAGTATCTCCGCAAAGGGCACCGAAGCTGAAAATGCTCAGGAAGAAACGCTTAAAGACATTCCAAGTACGCTTCCCGTCCTTCCCTTACGGGACGTGACTGTCTTTAATTATATGATCGTGCCGCTCATGGTCGGGCGGGAAAGCTCAGCCCGAGCGGTGGAGACGGCGACGCAGGGTAGCCGGTACATTTTGCTTGTCACTCAGAAGACGGAAAAAATTGAAGATCCTGGCATCGACGACCTCTACTCCGTAGGCTCAGTGGCCACGCTGCTGCGCGTGCTAAAAATGCCAGACGGGCACTTGAAAGCCCTGGTGCAGGGCGTTTGCCGCGCGAAATTCTCAAGCATGACCAATGAAGGTCCCTGCCCCATGGCGAGCATCGAGATCCTCCACGAGCAGCCGGCCAACATCCCTGAAGCGGAACAGGAAGCCTTGGTGCGCTTCGCCCGCGAGCAATGCGAACGTATTCTTGCCATGCGCGGAATCCCCACAACGGAAATCATGAACGTGCTCACCAACGTAAATGAACCGGGGCACATTGCCGACCTTATCGCAGCTAACCTCCGTCTCAAGCTGGAAGACGCGCAGGCCATTCTCGCCTGCGTCAATCCTATTGAGCGCCTGCATCTTGTAGTTGCGCATCTTGTTCATGAAGCCGAAGTAGCTTCCATGCAGATGAAAATCCAGTCTTCCGCAAAAGAAGGCATGGATAAAGCGCAGAAAGAATATTACCTGCGCGAGCAGCTCAAGGCCATCCGCACTGAACTGGGCGAGGGTGACAACGATGAGGATCTTGAGAACCTCAAGAAAGCGCTTGAAGACGCGCACCTACCCGAAGAAGCCAGCAAAGAAGCCGAAAAGCAGCTCAAGCGGCTGACATCCATGCATCCTGACTCAGCCGAAGCCTCGGTAATCCGCACCTACCTGGACTGGCTGGCGGATCTGCCATGGGACAAGCTCACGGAAGATCAGCTCGACATCCTCGAAGCCCAACGCGTGCTTGAAGAAGACCACTACGGTCTAAAAAAAATCAAGGACCGTATCCTTGAATATCTTAGCGTCCGTAAGCTCAACCCGAATGCCAAAGGTTCCATTCTTTGCTTTGCAGGTCCTCCGGGCGTGGGCAAAACCTCGCTAGGGCGCTCCATTGCCAGGGCGCTTGGGCGCCAATTCCAGCGCATTTCCCTTGGCGGAATCCGCGATGAGGCGGAAATCCGAGGGCATAGGCGCACGTATGTCGGCGCACTGCCTGGTCGCATTATCCAGGCCATGAAAATGGCAGGAACACGCAACCCCGTGCTGATGCTGGATGAGCTAGACAAGCTCACCTCGGACTTCCGCGGCGATCCTTCGTCCGCCCTGCTTGAGGCGCTTGATCCGGAGCAAAACCGCGCCTTCAGTGACCACTACCTGAATGTCCCCTTCGATTTGTCGAAGGTGCTCTTCATCTGCACGGCAAACCACTTGGAAAACGTTCCCGGCCCTCTCCGCGATCGACTGGAAATCATCTCCCTCCCCGGCTACACCATACAGGAAAAAGCTGCCATTGCCAAAACCTACCTTATCCCACGGCAGAAAGAAGAAAACGGACTCAAGGACGAGAACATCACACTTGCCCCAAATCTCCTACCTTTCATCATCCGCGGCTACACCCGTGAGGCCGGCGTACGCAACCTGGAACGGGAAATCGGGTCAATATTCAGAAAGCTTGCAAGGCAAAAGGCGGAAGGTGGTCCCATCATCCTGCATATCACGCGACAGCTTGTTTCCAAGCTGCTTGGCGCGCCCCGCTTTGCCGAAGATGAAAGAGAAAGCGTCCTGCCCGCCGGTGTTGCCCTAGGGCTCGCATGGACAGCCGCAGGAGGCGAAGTCCTGCATGTTGAGGCCACCACAATGAAAGGCAAAGGCACCCTCCTCCTCACCGGTCAGCTGGGCGATGTGATGAAGGAAAGTGCGCAGGCCGCCCTGAGTTATATACGCACCCACGCCGAGGAATTAGACCTAAAGCCGGATTTCGCGGAATCAATCGATATCCACATTCATGTGCCGGAAGGCGCAACCCCCAAGGACGGACCTTCCGCCGGCGTGACATTGGCAACGGCCCTTGTTTCCAGGCTGACAGACCGCCCTGTGCGGAGCGATTTGTGCATGACCGGCGAAATCACGTTACTTGGAAGGGTGTTGCCCGTCGGCGGCATTAAAGAAAAGATTCTGGCCGGTGTTGCCCTAGGACTTGAGCATGTTTTCATTCCCAAGCAAAACGTTAAGGATCTTGAAGATATTCCTGTTGAACTCAGGAAAAAAATCCATATCCACACGGCCTCATACATTGATAATGTATTAGACTTTGCGCTGACAGAACAAAGCACGGGAAACTGAAGCGCAAACAGAGTCTGAAAACCGCCGCGGCGCGGGGGCGGCTCCTTGCGTGGCGCGCTTCCGGAGGTACTATTGCTTTTCACCGTACGCAACACGCTGCTGGCCGCAGTAAGGTGCCTTAGGGAAGCCGGCGTGGATTCGCCCCGCCTCTCCGCGGAACTCATGCTCGCAAAGGCAATGGGCGTTGAGCGCCTCACACTCATTGCCTACCCTGAACGCAGACTCAGCGAAGCGGAGCTGGTGGCTTTCAGTGCCCTTGCCGAACGCCGCGCTACAGGGGAACCAGTGGCGTACATTCTTGGCGAAAAGGAATTTTTCGGCAGAACGTTCCTTGTGACGCGCGCAACGCTAATTCCCCGCCCTGAAACGGAGCTGCTGATTGAAGCCGCTCTTGAGCATAGCGAGCTAATAGGGCTGGCCCACGCACACTTTGCGGATCTTGGAACAGGCAGCGGTTGCATCGCGGCCACGCTCTGCGCCGAACGCGCAGGCTGGACAGGGATCGGCATTGATCTTTCTGAAGAGGCTCTCCGCATCGCCTCTGTTAATGCCGAAAGGCTCGGCGTTCGGCAGCGCCTTTCCCTTATCCAAGCTGATTTCACTCGCCCGATCCTCAAGCAGGCCAGTCTGGATCTTGTCATCAGCAACCCACCCTATGTCAGCACCTCCGGATACCGTAGCCTTTCGCGGGAAATCCGAGATTTTGAACCCGCCTCCGCTCTCATCCCTGGCGGATCGGAGACCGAATCCCCTGATGGACTCGAATACGAGGCCGCCGTCATCCGCTGCTCCGCGCAGGCTCTCAGACCCGGCGGAGTGTTGCTGATAGAACACGGCTGGACACAGTCTAAGCCACTCTCCTTATTGCTAAAAAACAACATATGGGAAAATATCAAATATTGTAAAGACTTAGCACGGAAAGATCGCTATATTTCCGCTGTCAGAAGCTAAAGCAGACATAATAGGCTGTTCCAAAAGACACAGTATCATATTTTTCTGTTGTGCAATAAAATTATTTTATTTCAGCATAGTAACGTACTTTTTTATTTTGGCACGCCTTTTGCATAGGAAAAACCAGTAGATTACTGGAGGTATTTCCCATGCTGCAAACCACTCTGAAAACGGCCTTCACCTGCTCAGGTGTCGGTCTGCACAGCGGCTTGCCCGTGCAGGTCACCTGCCGTCCAGCGCCAGCCAATACAGGCATCATGTTTCTTGTTAAAACATCTGAGGGCCAGCAGCGCATCAAACTGGGTCCTTCGGCCGTTATAGCCACCGAACTCGCAACGACCCTCGGCAACAACAGCGCTTCTGTCTCCACGATAGAGCACTTGCTCGCCGCCTTCCGGGGCCTTGGCATCGACAATGCGGAAATTGCTACCCAGCGCGAAATCCCTATCCTAGACGGCTCCGCGGAACCCTTTGTGCAGGGTATACACAGCGTAGGCACTGTTTCCTTGCCGGCTTTTCGCCGTGTGCTGCGCGTGACACGCCCTGTGGAACTGAAAGACGGCATCAAGCACATCGCAGCTTACCCCGTTAATGTTCCCGGCGCCTTCAGGGTCAATTACTACATCGATTTCCCCCACCCTGCCATTGGCCACCAAGGGCTTTCTTTGACTGTGACGCCGGAAAAATTCCTCCGCGTGTCCTATGCTCGCACCTTTGGCTTCCTGCGTGAAGTTGAGTACCTCCGCTCCAAGGGGCTTGCCCGCGGAGGTTCTATGGGAAACGCCATTGTTCTGGACGATACGAAAATTCTCAATCCTGACGCCATGCGCCGTCCGGATGACTTTGTTCGACATAAGATCCTTGATTTCATCGGCGATATGGGCGTAGCCCGCCTTCCCCTCCAGGGAAGCTTCACCGTAGCCTGCTCCGGGCATGCGTTCAACAACCTCTTCCTCCGCAAACTGCAGGAAGAGGGCGCACTTGAAGAAATTACGCTCACGGCTTCCGAACAGGCCCCAAAGGCGCCAAAAACGCCTCGGCAGACCTTTGCCCCCTCAATGGGAGATTCCTTGGCCCTTGCCTGACGGCTTATTCCACACGCCTATTCCGTCAAAGCGCCTGCTTTACCTCAGCCTCAAAAGAGACTAAGGCAAAATAGGCGCTGCCGCTTGCTTTTCCATAGCAAGATCATTACAAGAATCTCTGTAGCTTTTCCCCCCCTGCATATGCCGCAACATCTCTGAAAGTACCGAGGAGAAGCCACTGTTTTTCTGATTCAGCCGGATACGAGAGCCGGTTTCCAGTAACCCGCCACAACAAACACCATTATGACTCCAGATATGACCCACGAAGAAGCCATTCCTACAGAAGTCGCCAAAACCTCTTCCCTTGATTTCATCCGCACGCGCATCAACCAAGACCTGGCTAACGGTCGCTATTCCTGCGTACACACCCGCTTTCCGCCGGAACCGAACGGCTATCTGCATATCGGGCATGCAAAATCCATCTGCCTCAACTTTGGCCTTGCCCGCGATTACCACGGTTTATGCAACCTGCGCTTTGACGATACAAACCCCATCAAGGAGGATACCGAATACGTTGACTCCATCAGGGAAGACGTTCGCTGGCTAGGCGGCGAATGGGATGACCGAGAATTTTACGCCTCCGACTACTTTGAGCAGCTCTACCAATTTGCCGAACAGCTTATTCTAGACGGCAAAGCCTATGTGGACAGCCAGAGCGCCGATGAAATCCGTGAAACCCGAGGCACATTAACGCGCCCCGGCACGGAAAGTCCCTACCGCAACCGCCCTATCGAGGAAAACCTTAATCTTTTCCGCAGGATGCGTGCCGGCGAATTTACCGATGGAACGCACGTTCTTCGGGCAAAAATCGACATGGCAGCGCCCAACCTCGTCATGCGCGATCCCACGCTCTACCGCATTCGACACGCCTCTCACCACCGTACCGGGGACACGTGGAAAATTTACCCGATGTACGATTTCACGCACTGTCTTTCGGATTCCATCGAAGGCATCACCCACTCCATCTGCACACTTGAATTTGAAAATAACCGCGAGCTCTACGACTGGTTTTTGGATGCGCTGCACGTCTACCACCCGCAGCAGATAGAATTTGCCCGCCTGGGGATCACCTACACGGTGCTCTCCAAGCGCAAGCTCATCCAGCTTGTCAAGGAAGGACACGTGCGAGGCTGGGATGATCCCCGCATGCCCACTATCCGCGGACTGCGCCGCCGCGGCTTTACCCCAGAAGCCATTCGAAATTTCTGCGCGCGTATCGGTGTTGCCAGAGCTGAAAACCTAGTTGAATATAGCCTGCTGGAATTCTGCGTGCGTGAACACCTCAACGCGCTGGCCCCCCGCTACATGGCCGTTCTGGACCCTATAAAATTGATTATCGACAACTACCCGGAAGACAAGACGGAATGGTTTGATATGCCGGTCAGTCAAGATGGCACAATCCCTGGCGAGCGCAAAGTGCCCTTTGCCCGCGAGCTGTACATCGAACGCGATGATTTCCGGCTCGAGCCTCCTAAAAAATTCCATCGTCTGTATCAAGGGGCGGAGGTCCGCCTGCGTTATGCCTATTATATAACCTGTACCAGCGTGGAGTGCGATGAAAATGGCCTGCCCCAGGTTATCCACTGCACCTATGACGCCCAGTCTAGGGGAGGATCCAGCCCTGACGGCCGCAAAGTCAAGGGAACCATCCACTGGGTTTCCTGCCGCCATGCCATCCCTGCGGAAGTGCGGCTCTACGACCAACTTTTTACGCTGGCCAATCTCAATGATGTGCCGGAGGACAAAACCTTTTTGGACTTCCTCAACCCGAACTCCCTCAAGACCATTACTGCCTTGATCGAACCCGCCCTGGCAGCCATGCCCTCAGGAAATACTGTGCAGTTTGAACGGCTGGGCTATTTCTGCCCCGATCCGGATGGGACCCCTGAGAAGCCTGTTTTTAACCGGACTGTCACCCTTAAGGATTCCTGGGCAAAGCAGGAACAGCGCCGTTGAACATCCCCCCGCAGACGAGGCGCGTCTATTCTGGGCGCGCCCTTTCAATTCAGGGAGGAAAAAACAGGCTCCCAGCCCGCACCAATAAGACTTGCATCGTGTGCGGATTCTCCACGCTCCATATCCTCCATCTCAGCTCTGTTTCCGAACAAATTCCCCGTTTCTGGGTAGAAGCAAACGACGGCAGCCCCCTCCCTAGCGCAGCATCCCCGCAAAACGCAGCCTGGTTGCGTCGTGATCTGGTGGATTCGTGGTCCCTCACCTGCTCCGCCCTTAATATCCCATGGCGTATTGCCGGCAAAGGATTACAGCGTACACTCTACGTGCCCCCGCTGTACGGATACATAGCGCACACGCAGCTTGCCGAAACGTCCGCAGAGTACAGCTCTGTTTTGCCGGCTTCGCCTCCACGCAGAAAAAACGCGCACGTGGCCCTTGCCCTGTTCCTGCCGCTTCTTGCGTGGCACGGGATAACCCATTGCTGGTGGTTTGCTTGGGGTCCTTCCGCACAGCAATGGGAATCCATCGGTGCGCTGCGCGCGGACCGTATTCTGCACGGAGAGCTTTTCCGCGCTATTACCGCACTCACGCTCCATGCGGACAGCATCCACCTCTTTGGCAACATTCTTTTCGGCGCGCCCTTTTTCATCCTGCTCTGCGGTCGCATCGGCGCTGGAGTGTCCATTTTGCTGGCCATCATAGCCGGGTCCTGCGCCAACCTCAGCGAAGCTATCTATCGGCATAGCACAAGCACAAGCCTAGGCTTTTCCACGGCGATCTTTGCCGCTGTAGGCCTGCACGCGGCCTTTCTTGCCATGGATGAACTGCGACTTGCGCAAAAATACAGGCAAAGTCATCCGGCAAGCCTGCGGCGCGGATTCAAAAAAAGTTTTGTCATCTTAGCCAGCGGCGGCGCCATCCTTGCTGCTCTGGGTGCCGATCCAGCTCCAAAAAACGATTACGTCGCACATATTTTCGGCTTGCTTTTCGGCCTGCTCATAGGCTTTGCCATCTCGCTCTACGGAAAAAGTAAGGATTCACCAAGCAGGCAACGGCTCTGCGGGATCACCGCCTTCGGCATTGTCGCAGGCGCATGGCTCATGGCCGTTCTTTAAAGCTAATCCTAACCAGAACAACTCAAAAGGCTCTACTTCCGTACTGGTTTGAGACGCAGCCTCAATCGAGATGATTCTATACAAGCTGCAAAAGGAAAACGGGATATCCCGGATCGTTTTGCCTTTAACAAGCCTGTGTCATAGCATATTCATAGGATCGATATCTAAAGACACGCGTATTTCCGCATGAGGGCGTGCGTTGAGCAACGCCGCGTAAACCCCGCGAATGGACTTCCAGTCTCGCGCTTTCATTAGGCAGTGCATCCTGCGGCGGCCTCGCAGTAAAGCCAAGGGAGCGGGCGCCGGACCAAGAACCGTTACGCCAAAAGTCCTGCCCGCATCTTTCAATACCGCCGCAAGACGGATATTTTCAGCCGCACTCCCTTTCCATGCGGATGGGAAAGACATGCGCACCAAGGCAAGTTTAGAGAACGGCGGGTAAGAATACTTTTTCCTGAGCGCGATTTCATGTGTATAAAAACCCTCGTAGTCGCCGTTCCTTATAAAATTCCAGCAATAATGTGAAAGATCCCGCGTTTGAATCAGCACCTGACCCGGTTTTTCACCGCGCCCGGCCCTGCCCGCTGACTGCAAAAGAAGCTGAAAAGTCCGCTCGCAGGCCCTGTAATCCGGCAAATTCAGTCCCAAATCGCCATCCGCAACCAATGCCAATGTGACATCAGGAAAATGATGCCCCTTGGAAAGCATTTGCGTACCGACTAGGACCTGAGCCTTTCGCGAGGCAAAGGCCTCTAAAATAGCCTCCATCCTTCCGGGGCAGCGCGCGCTATCCCTGTCCAGCCGCAAAACTCCGCATCCCTCCGGCAGCAGCGAGGTCAGCCATTCCTCCGCTTTTTCCGTTCCCTGCCCCATAGGCAAAAAATGCATTCCTCGGCATGATCGGCAGAGCGAAGGAAAGGGCACGCTGTAGCCGCAGTAATGGCATACCATCCTTTCCAGCCCTTTATGGTAGGTCAACGCGATGTCGCAGTTTGGGCAGCGCATGGTTTTACCGCAGTCTAGGCAGTACATCAGCGGCGCGTAGCCGCGCCTGTTAAGCAATACGACAGCCTGCTCACCTGCCTCCACTGTGGATTGTAGGACTTTTAGGCTTTCCGGGGCAAGCAACGCGTTCTCAGGCAGGGCATCCCCCCGGATATTTACAAGACGAATGCTAGGCAGGTTGCCGCCCCCCACCCTTGAAGGAAGCGAAAGAAGCCCAATGCGTCCTTCCCGGGCGGCGTAGAACGTTTTCACATCCGGCGTTGCGGAACCTAGGATAAAAAGCGCCTTGTGCCGCTCGGCAAGGAACCATGCCACATCCTTTGCATGGTAGATCAGTCCTTCATCCTGCTTGAATGACGCGTCATGCTCCTCATCCAGCACAACGAGACCGAGATTGCAGAGTGGCAGGAACAGCGCGGAACGCGTTCCCACAACAAGGCATGGCGATGTTCTGCGGGACAGCTCGTCAAATATTCGATCTTTCTGCTTAGGGCTCTGATAACCGTGGAACAAAAAAATGGGGGCCGATCCGCCCAGAATTTCCCTAGCATCTCTGCGCAGCTTCAATGCCAGTGCCACTTCCGGCGCGAGGATAAAAACAGATCGTCCGCGCCGCAGACAACTTTTGGCCAGCTCAAAATAGAGCGCGGTTTTTCCGCTACCCGTAACTCCATAAATCAGTTCCGTGGCAGGCTTTCCCGTATCCAGCAGCGCTTCGCAGCGAGCCACTGCCTCCTTTTGCGCGGGAGAGAGAGAAAACAAAAGTGGAGGCGGCAGCAGATTTTCTCCAAGCTCCGGCTCATCTTCATCCAGCGCCCGGACAGTAACAAGTCCCCTTTCTATTAGCGCATCCAGCGCCGAGCGGCTCGTAGCCCCCAGCGTGCGCAGAAGATTCCGCCGCGATACAGCCCCATGCCCATACAAATATTCCAGCACGTTCAGCTGCCGCACAGCAGCCGGTCGAACCGACCATGGCGGATCCTGCAAAAGAACACACTGTTCCGAGGCCGCAGTGTCAGCATGCGGCGCCAGCCAATCCGCATTGCCGGCAAGCCAGTCCGCGGCCAATTCTTCACGATCGTCCGGCGTAAGCTTAGCTATCTCGCCTGCGGAAAGAAGCTCAGGCCGCCTGCCGGCACGCTCGCGGCGCAGCCGGACTCCCGCGCTCCGAAGCGATGCAGGTAACACGGAAGCCATAATTTTTCCCGGCGTCAGCATTTGCCTAACCGCTAGGGCATAAATCATCTCCATCCATGCCGGAGGGTAGAGGGGCTCGCGATCCAGTGGCCAAAGCGCAGGGCGCAGCTTGAGTCCTTCAGGTGCTTCACAGCACGTGGACAGCACCATGCCGACGCGGATAGCACCAGCGGCTCCGAGAGGCGCCAAGAGCCGCAGTCCTGGCCGCCACAGATCTTCTAAAAATTCCGCTGGGGGCGCGTATGTCAGCGTGGTGTATGGCGGAGAAAGAAGGGCAACGGCAATATTCATAACGCAAATCCACGTACACGGTACAAACTAGTCCGCGCAGAAAAAGCCCCTAGAAGCACCAGCGGCTTCCCAGGGGCTATCCGCATTCTTCGAGGGAAAAACGTTTCCGTTCCGAGTGGGGCCTACGCCTGCACAAGGCTCCGTATACGCTTTAGGAGATCATCATGAATCTTCTCATCGCGCAGGCCGAAATAGACGTTGGCTGCAAGATAGTCCACCCAGTCGCCAGCGTCAAAGCGCAGTCCGTTCATCTTGACAGCCAAAAGCCCGCGATCGGCAGCAAGCATAGCAAGGGCGTCTGTCAGTTGAATTTCCCCGCCCGCACCGGGTTTTACTCTATCCAGATACGAAAAGATATCTGAGGTCAACACATAGCGGCCTACAATCGCCATGTGTGAGGAAACCGTACCAACGGCTGGCTTTTCAACCAGCTTTGTCACTTTGAACATTCCGGGTTCAATTTCATCGCCCATGGCAATGCCGTAGCGGTTGACCTTGTCCTCGGGCACTTCCATCACTCCGATGCAGGGCATGTTCCTCTCCTGCGCAACTTTTACGAGCTGTGGAATTCCAGCGGGAACAGTCTCGCCAAACATAAGGTCATCACCCACTGTCGCCGCAAATGCGTCGTCATGTCCCACGATTTCGCGCGCGCAGAGTACCGCATGGCCAAGGCCAAGTTGCTTTTTCTGCCGGACGCTCATGATATTGACCAGCTCCGCAGCATGGCGGACCTTTTCCAGAAGCGCTGCCTTTCCGGCATGTTCCAACACGAATTCTAGAGCGGGATTATAGTCGAAATGATCTTCGACAACCTTTTTGTTTTGGCTTGCGACAAAAACAACATCCCGAATGCCGGCCTGCACGGCTTCTTCCACAATGTACTGGATCACCGGTTTGTCGTAAATGGGAAGCATTTCCTTGGGAATATTTTTGCTCGCAGGCACAGAGCGCGTTCCCCATCCGGCAACTGGAATCACAACTTTACGGA
Source organism: uncultured Desulfovibrionaceae bacterium (assembly GCA_964460575.1). Classification (GTDB taxonomy): domain Bacteria; phylum Desulfobacterota; class Desulfovibrionia; order Desulfovibrionales; family Desulfovibrionaceae; genus Avidesulfovibrio. Next base: position 31,417 of record CAYWQK010000005.1, read on the forward strand.
TATCCATGCAGTCCTCCTTAATCTACCTTGGTAGAATTTGTAATAAGGTCATTAGCCTCTTTGGGTTACGCTGTCCCGCAGCCCCTTAAAAAGGCAAACCCAAGATGTAACAAAATCCTGTCGACAAATGTTGTTCATCTGCTCCGGAGCGGTGCTTTGGAAAGTCCGCCACCAGGCGGCAGGATATTTACGATCTGTAATCAACGAGGTGCAACCAGCCAAGGTCCAAATGGCGGTTACATGAACTGCAGTTTTCGTGAAATCATGTGAGCATACCCCACCTCGCCTATAAAGGTATACTCTTTCGCTGTCAGAACCTTGCCGGCGCGGTGTAAGCCTCTATGCGGCACCGCTACCGCGTTTCCTCCTGCCAGCGCTGTTCCCTCCTGTTCTCTGGCGATAACCCTATGCAGACCTGCTTTACTTCGAAGGATGGGACTCAGTCTCTTTTTCTGGCTTATTTCTTCATGCCCCGCCGCAGGCTAACATATGCGTCCCGCACGGCGATATACGGTTCAAGAGAACTGCCCACTAGGGTTTCATATGTGCTGATGGCTGAATCAATGTCGTTGAACATCATCCCACCATGCATCCCAGCAACGGCCCATGCGTTAACAGGACCGCGGGGCTTTGCTCCCCAAAAGAATGGAGAAGCTGCCTCATCACCCACAAGACCAACAGTATCCCGCAGGGTACTGGGACCCAAAAACGGCCAGACAATATAGAAACCTTCGCCAATGCCCCAAACGGAAAGCGTTGTGCCAAAATCGGCTCCTTCTTCAGAGAAGGGAACCAAAACCCGATTTCTTTTGGTAATATCCAAAAGTCCGCCGCCACCCAGCGTGCTATTGACAATAAAGTGGCCTATTTCAACCCACATCTGGGCGAATTCACCCTGCAGTAAACGGTTTACAATGCGTATTGGCGCTTTTAAATTATGGAAGACGTTAGATATCCCGTTTTGAAGAGGTTGTGGTACAACTGTAGCATAGCCTTTATGTACAGGTTTAGCAACGTCAATCAGGAATACATCATTAAACTTGAACCAAAAACGGTTCCACGGCTGAAGCGGATCGGCAATAACGTCCACATCCTCTTCGCCATAATCTTCAAACTCGTCTGCCGATCCTAAGGTAGCGGTCCGCCCGGCTGTCGCTGCCGGAGAAGCCGAAGCCCCGCCTTCCCTTACCTGACTCCCCTGCGTTTTTCCCGCAACGGCAGGAATGGGCGCGTCAGATGCGGTACCGGCTTTTTTACCCGCGCAACCAGTTAGAAAAATAATTAGCATGCACGACAAAATCAGGATCTGCCAACACGTGCGCAGACGGATATTCATAGCAATTATGGCCTTTTTTCTGTCTGCTTATCAGTTTCGACGGCTTTCTCGCCAACTCGCCTAATCAGCTCTTCAGGATTGCCCTTGAGCAGAATTTCCTTGAATTGCGAACGGTAATTTTTGATCAGGCTCACATTTTCAATAATCACATCGTAGGCGACCCATTTCCCATTCTTCCGCATCATGCGGTAGTTCACGGGTATCGCCTTGCCACTGCTCGAAGTGACAATGGTGGAGACCTCGGCGCGATCACCCTTGGAGGAAAGCTTCTCTCCCGTATAGTCGACCTTTTCCCCGTTGTAGCCTTGCACGCCGTTCAGGTAGGTAGCAAGCAACAGACGGGCAAAAGCTTCATCAAAACGGCGTTGCTGATCCGTGCTGAATCCCTGCCATTTTGTGCCGACTGTCCTCGCTGAAAACTCGGAAAAATCAAACACCGTGTCAACGGCGGACTCGATCTGTTTCCTCAGAGGAGGACGCGTGGCGGGATTGACATATCCAGGCTGTTTAAGGATGTCTATCACCTGCCCAACAACTTTTTCCAGGGTCTCACGGGGGCCTGGAGCTGCCTCAGCCCTTGTTCCGGAAAAAGCCAACACGCCCGCTGCCACCAGCAAAGCTAGGCAAAAGCTTAGGATAGTACGCATAGTGTCTACACCTTTCCAAAAACGTATTTACTGATCAA